>NZ_JAMQTH010000016.1:0-210049 GCF_032883035.1 Mycobacterium appelbergii | reverse complement strand
GCGCACCCCCGCCGAAGAACTCGACCGACTACTCTCAGACCCGTCCACATTCGTTGCAGCCACCGCTTGAATCCAAGGAGCCGATTTTGTCCCTCAGCGCAATCTCGGGGCTGGCGGCCACCAGCCCGCGGTCAGAGCGGGCGCCGCCCCACCGTCTGTCCGGTAGCGACTTTCAGGGCGATCCGGGCGAGGCGCGCCATACCCATGTAGGTCATCGGGTTGAGCAGCGTCGGCCATTTGGTGCGTACCAGGTGATCGCTCAGCGGTCGGCCGGCGAACCGGTCGGTCAGCCAGCGCAACGCCATCGGGGCCGACAGCGGATGCAGCAGCAGGTGCTCGCTGAACATGTCCCGGTGATAGGTGACATCTGCACCGCCGCCGGAATAGGCATCCGCCAGTTCGTCGATATCGTCGACCGAGATGATCTCGTCGTGAACCGCCTGGACGATCAGGACCGGCGGGGCCGGGGTGGCCACCCCGAGCTTGATGTCGTGGAACACGTGCTTGACTTCGGGGCCGTCGAGGATTTCCTGCAGTGGCAGGTCCACCAGATCGTCCATGTCGGTTCGGGCCATCTTCAGCACGGCCGCCACGGTGGTCATGCCGTGCAACCGGTCCAGCAGTTTCTTGCCTTCGACGGTGGCGTGTTCGGCGATGACGCGGTTCAGCTCCGGATAGATGTCGGCCAGTGCGGCGACCACGAGCGCGGGAAGGCCGGAGAAGATGGTTCCGTTGAGCTTTTGGAAGGTGTGTCCGAGGTCGCCCACCGGGGAGCCCAGGACAGCGCCGACGATTTTGAGCTCGGGGGCGTAGGAACCGCTCATCTCCGCGGCCCAGGCGCTGGCCAGCCCACCACCGGAGTAGCCCCACAATCCCATGGGTGCTGACGGCGACAGTGACAGCTGTTCGGAATTCACTGCGGCGCGCAGACCGTCGAGGACGTGATAGCCGGGCTCATAGGGTGCGCCCCACATGCCGTTGAGGCCTTCGTGATCGGGCACAGAGACGGCCCAGCCTTCCGCAATGGCCGCGCTGATCAGCAGAAGCTCGAGTTGGGCCAGTGATCCGATGGCCATGGCGTGGCGACGCAGCGCGTAGGACGGGAAGCAGCGCCCGGCTATCGCGTCGATCGCGCATTGGTAGGAGACGATCGGGCAATCGGGCTTGGCGTCCGTGGGCACGATCACGGTGGTAGCGGCCGCGACGGGTTCGCCGTGGCGGTCAGTGGAGCGGTAGAGCAACTGGGTGGCCTGCAGGCGCTGCGGGATCAGGCCGAGAAACGCCAGCTCGACGTCCCGGCTGCGCAGCACCGTGCCCGGCTCGGCGTGGTGGAATCCGGGCGGGGGCAGGTAGAAGGGATCCTCGCTGGGCAGCTTGGGGCGGGCCGCGCGGTCGAGTTCCTGGTGCAGCGCCCGGCCGATCCATTCCGCACCGGTTGTGGCGGCGGCGCTGCTTGAAGTCATCCGGGCATTGTTCCTTAAGGACGGTCTAAGAATCCAGTCGACTCACCCGGGAGGACGTAACGCGGCGAATTCGTCGGTGACGCGGTAGTTGGCTTCCGCGAACCGGTACTGGGCGGCCGGACGCCCGCCGCTGCGGCCCGAGCGGGCAGTGGTGCCGGTGCGGGTGATGACGTTGCGGCGTTCCAGCACGCGCTGCAGGTTGGTCGCATCGACCTGGTATCCCAGCGCCGCGCTGTAGACATCGCGCAATGTTGACACGACGAATTCTCTTGGCGCCAAAGCGAATCCGATGTTTGTGTAGGAGAGCTTGGCGGCCAGCCGCAGGCGTGCGTGCTCGACCATGGGGGCATGGTCGAATGCCATTGCCGGTAGGTCGTTGACGGGATGCCAGTGGGTGTCCGGGGGTAGTGCCGGGGTGGCGGGAGCGGGAACCAGACCCAAGAACGTCGACGCGATCGTGCGCACGCCGGGCACCCGAACCGGGTCGGAGAACACCGCGAGCTGTTCGAGGTGGGCCAGTTCACGCAGATCGACCTTCTCGGCGAGTTGGCGCTGCACGGAGCTTTTCAGATCTTCGTCGTCGCGCAGTCGTCCACCGGGTAGTGACCACTTGCCCCGCTCGGGGTCGAGCGCACGTTGCCATAACAGCACGTTGAGGCCCGGTTGGCGGGTGTCGAGGTCGCGAACCTGGAACACGACGGCGAGCACTTCGTGCGCGGTGTTACCATATTGCATGTTTTCGATTATAAGTCGAAAACCTGACTCTGGTGAGGAGACCGCCGTGACATTGCTCAACGGTATGCCCACGGGGGACTTGGCGGACCGAATCGTCGATGGGCCGGGCGGCTACTCCGGCGTGGTCGGTGACGAGCAGTGGGCCGCCGAGGTCCGCCGCCTGGTCGAACAGCGTGGAGCCACACTGCTCGCGCACAATTACCAACTGCCGGCCATCCAGGACGTCGCCGATCACGTCGGTGACTCGCTGGCGTTGTCACGTATCGCGGCAGAAGCCCCGGAGGACACCATCGTGTTCTGTGGTGTGCACTTCATGGCCGAGACCGCCAAGATCCTCAGCCCCGACAAAACGGTCCTGATACCCGACCGGCGGGCCGGATGTTCGCTGGCCGACTCGATCACCGCAGGAGACCTGCAGGCGTGGAAGGACGAGTACCCCGGGGCCGTTGTCGTCTCCTACGTCAACACGACCGCTGCGGTGAAAGCGCTCACTGACGTCTGCTGCACCTCGTCCAATGCCGTCGAGGTCGTCGCCTCGATACCCGAGGATCGCGAAGTGCTGTTCTGCCCCGACCAGTTCCTCGGCGCGCATGTGCGACGGGTCACCGGCCGCAAGAATCTTCACGTCTGGGCAGGCGAATGTCATGTGCACGCCGGGATCAACGGCGATGAGCTGGCCGATCAGGCCCGTTCGCATCCCGACGCCGAGCTGTTTGTGCATCCGGAATGCGGGTGTGCCACCTCGGCGCTGTACCTCGCCGGTGAAGGCGCTGTTCCCGAAGAGCGGGTGAAGATTCTGTCCACCGGCGGCATGCTCGACGCCGCACGCCAGACCCACGCCAGCCAGGTCCTGGTCGCCACCGAGGTGGGTATGCTGCACCAGCTGCGCAGGGCCGCACCCGAAGTCGAATTCCTTGCGGTCAATGACCGCGCCTCGTGCGCGTTCATGAAGATGATCACGCCAGCCGCATTGCTGCGCTGCCTCACCGAGGGTGCCGACGAAGTGCACGTCGATGCCGAAACCGCCCGGCTGGGCCGCGCCAGCGTGCAACGGATGATTGCGATCGGTCAGCCCGGCGGCGGGGAATGATCGCCTGCGGCGGATCCGCGCTGTGGCAGCAGCGGGCAGACGTCGTCGTCATCGGCACCGGGGTTGCCGGTCTGGTGGCGGCGCTGGCCGCGCAACGCCGTGGCCTCCGGGTCGTCGTATTGAGCAAGGCCCGCGAGACCGCGACCTTCTACGCCCAGGGTGGCATCGCCGTCGTGCTGCCCGACGGCGACGATTCGGTCGAGGCGCACGTCGCTGACACGCTGCTGGCAGGTGGCGGCCTGTGCGATGCCGGTGCGGTGCGCTCCATCGTGGCCGACGGCTATCGCGCCGTACGGGATTTGGTGGCGGCCGGTGCGCGGTTCGACGAAACCGCGGCCGGGCACTGGGCACTGACCCGCGAAGGCGGGCATACGCGGCGCCGCATCATCCACGCAGGCGGCGACGCCACCGGAGCCGAAGTTCAACGCCGCCTCGATTTCGCCGCCGCGAACCTCGACATCCGGCGAGACCACGTCGCGCTGCGGATCCTGCACGACGGTGCGGCGGTCACCGGCGTTCTACTTCGAAACACCGACGGCGCCGGCATGATCCATGCACCGTCGGTCATTCTGGCCACCGGCGGACTCGGCCATCTCTACAGGGCGACCACCAACCCGGACGGCGCGACCGGTGACGGCACCGCCCTGGCGCTGTGGGCGGGTACCGCGGTCAGCGACGTCGAGTTCATCCAGTTCCATCCCACCATGCTCTTCGACGGCAACCACGGTGGGCGTCGGCCGCTGATCACCGAAGCGTTGCGCGGCGAGGGGGCAGTTCTCGTTGATTCGCAGGGGAATTCACTGACCGAGGGCGTGCATCCCATGGGGGATCTGGCCCCGCGTGACGTGGTGGCTGCTGCCATCCACGCCCGGCTGACCGAAACTGGAGACCCGTGCGTCTACCTGGACGCACGCCACATCGCCGACTTCGGCGAACGGTTCCCGACTGTTGCGGCGTCGTGCGCAGCCGCCGGGATCAACCCGACCCGCCAGCGGATCCCGGTGGTGCCGGGTGCGCACTACAGCTGTGGGGGCGTGGTGACCGATGTCCACGGTCGCACCGAACTTCCGGGCCTGTTCGCCGCAGGCGAGGTCGCCAGGACCGGTATGCACGGGGCAAATCGGCTCGCCTCCAACAGCTTGTTGGAGGGGCTGGTGGTGGGCGGTCGAGCGGGCGCGGCCGCAGCCGAGCACGTGGCGCAGGCAGGGACGGTGCGTGCCAACGCGCCGGAGCGCCTCGAGCACGAGGTGGTCGACCGTGGCGCCCTGCAACGCGCCATGTCCATGCACGCCTCGGTGGTCCGCGACGCCGTAGGTCTGCACGACCTCGCCGATATTCTCGGCTCGGCGAGGACCGTAGAACCGCGCACCCGCAAGAGATTTGAAGACGCGAGCTTGACCGTGACGGCGCGTGCGGTGGCCGCCGCGGCGCAGGCCCGTACCGAATGCCGCGGGTGCCATCACCGCGGTGACCATCCTGAAACCGATCCCGCGCTGGGACATTCGCTGACTGTGCGCAGCGATACCGGCCGGATCCTCGTCGAGACCCCAACGGCGGTGTGCTGATGAAAATGTCCATGACTGAGCTCGACGAGGCCAGGGCCACGATTGCCCGAGCGCTCGAGGAGGACCTGCGGTACGGACCCGACGTGACCACACTGGCCACCGTCTCGGCCGACGCGACCACGACAGCGTCGGTGGTGAACCGCGAACCGGGCGTGATCGCGGGCATCGAGATCGCGCTTCTCGTGCTCGACGAGGTCATCGGCACAGGCGGTTACCGGGTTGTCCACCGGATCGACGACGGTGCCCGATTGGATGCGCACTCCACGGTGCTCACCGTGGAAGCGCCGACGCAGCAGCTGCTGACCGCCGAGCGCACCATGCTCAACCTGGTGTCGCATCTGTCGGGCATCGCCACCACAACTGCGGCCTGGGTCGACGCGGTGGCCGGCACCGACACCAAGATCCGTGATACCCGCAAGACGCTGCCCGGCCTACGGGCGCTGCAGAAGTACGCGGTGCGCGTCGGCGGGGGTGCCAATCATCGGATGGGTCTGGGCGACGCGGCGCTGATCAAGGACAACCACGTCGCCGCGGCCGGGTCAGTGCTCGCTGCCCTCAAGGCCGTGCGCGCCGAGGCCCCCGATCTGCCCTGCGAGGTCGAGGTGGATTCCCTCGAACAGCTCGACGATGTACTTTCGGCCGACGTCGAGTTGGTGCTGCTGGACAACTTCCCGGTCTGGCAGACCCAGATGGCGGTGCAGCGCAGGGATTCCCGCTCACCCAAGACGCTGCTCGAGTCCTCAGGTGGGCTGACGTTGGACAGCGCCGCCGAATACGCGGGGACCGGCGTCGACTATCTGGCGATCGGTGCGCTCACGCATTCGGTGCGGGTGCTCGACATCGGTTTGGATACCTAGGACTTCATCGCAGCGCCGCCATCCGGTGCGCGGAGGACTGAACATTCCTGCTGCGAATCTGGCGCAGCCGGACCACAATTCCGGCGCCCGCCAGCAGCGAGAACACGCCCAGTTGCCACCAATCGGCGGCATTGCCACCGTCGGTGTCCAAAAAGTGGTTGATCGCATGCAGTGTGTTGGCTACCAGGAAACCAGTCAACACGACAGCGATCACATCGCGCCACCACAGCGCGAACACCATCGTCATGCCGATGCCGATCTGGAAAACTCCGGCGTCGTGCAGGAAATGCACGTGGTTGGGCCAGTTGGCCCACCGCGCAAAGGATGCCGGATCGATGCGCATCCACACTCCGGTGATCAGCATGCTCAGTGCCGCCACCACGACGACCACTTGCACGAACCGCATCTGGCCCGATACACGGCTACTCGACATCGCCCCGTCTCCTTCCGTGAGATGGCCCGGCCCAAACAGCCGGGCTACTCAACAGACGCATCCGCACCCCCACGTGTGACATCGACACCCGGTCGGGTGACTGACGTCACACATCGCAGTGGTAGTCACATACGTCACGCGGCGCGATCGGCTACCGTCACCACCAAAGCCGCCCGCGCCTGCCGTATTTTCAGCAAAGATTGTGAACCGCAACCGGGCGATTATTGCGGTACAGAACGGTGCAGCATGCGACGGACCGCGGTAGGCGTATGCCCGGTGTGCTGCCGCAAGGTCCGGCTGAAATGGGCTTGGTCAGCGAAGCCCAGCTCAGCGGCGAGGTCCGCCAGCCCGCGTTCGCCGCGCTCCAATTGGTCGAGAGCCCGACCAATTCGGATCCGGTTGCGATACCGCGTCACCGAAACGCCCAGCTCTCTCGTGAAGGCACGGCTCAACCGGTACGGGGATGCACCGAGCAGGCTTGCCAACGGGAACAGTCCACATGCCGATGGATGGCCATCGTGCAGCGCGGCGCGGGCCATCGCGACCAATCGGCGGTCCGCGGGCGACGGTGCATCATCCATCGGTGTCGGCCGATCGCCTGACCCACGCAAGGCGAGGACCGCCAACTGCAGGACATCCTCGGCGAGCCGGTAGTCGGGATCGTGGTGGCCGGCAGCCAGCAGGCGCCGGTGCGCCAACTCCAGTTCCGCGTCCACATAGACCGCCGAGCGCCGCACGCGGCCGGGTTCGCCCACCAACTGCCACCAGCTCTGGGCGCTGAGTTGCACCGACGTACACCGATCGCCGCCGTGAGGGTGGGCGAAGTGCTCGGATTCGCCTGGCGCGGCGACGTAACCGACGGTCGGGTCGAGATCCAGTGGGCCGTCGAATCCACGACGCTGAAAACGTCCGGCGCGGACGAGCACCAGCCGCGCATCCACTGGGCTTTCCGGCTCCGACCAAGCGGCCTGATCTCCCCGGCAGGTCCATTGAGAAATGCGGAAGTCAGGACGGATGGCGAGGGTCACCGCGGTCAACACGACTGGAACGCTAACCGGCGGGTACGACAGCGACCGCAAAGATGTTCAAGACCGCACCGCGTCCTGGCACGAGACTGGCTGCATGGCATCGATAAACATCGAGTTCGAGATTGAGGTGGACGCCGCACAGGTCTGGCGCGTGATCGGTGACTGGGTCGACGGTCCGGTGCTGATGGCGCCGGGGCATGTGGTGTCGTCCCAGGCCGCCGGCGACGATCGTGTCGTCACCTTCGCTGACGGCTTCGTCGCCCGCGAACGCCTGATCACCAGGGACGACGAGGCTCGCCGAATCGCCTACTCGTTGATCGGTGACACGTTCCGACCCGACCACGACAACGCAGTCATGCATGTCGTGCCGGACGGACCCGGGCGCTGCCGGTTCATCTGGTCACGTGACGTGCTGCCGGACGAGGCGGCGCCGTCCCTTCGCACCGCGATGCAGAGCGCGATCCCGATCATCACGCGCACGCTGGAATCCGGCTAGGTAGGCGGATCAGACCGTCGCCCCACGGCGCACCAGGGACAACACCACCGCCGCGGTGGCGAACAGTCCCGAGAACACGCGATTGAGCACGGTCTGCTGGCGGCGGGTGTGCAGCCATTGCAACAACCGGGTGGCAAGACCGGTGTAGAGCCCCATCACCACGGTGTCGACGATCATCATCGTGACGCCGATCGCCAGGTACTGCGGCAGCAGGGGCGCCGTGGGCACCACGAACTGTGGCAGCACGGCCAGGAAGAACACCAGGCCTTTCGGATTGGTGGCGTTGACCAGAAATCCGCGGGCCAACAGCACCCGCTTGCCGCCCCCTGCGACGTTGTCCACCTGCTCGCGCAAGTCGAATGTCGCGGCTCGCCACTGCCGGATGGCCAGATAGACGAGGTATGCCACACCGATCCACTTGATGATGTTGAACGCCAGGAGTGACCTGGAAATCGCGGCTCCCACGCCGAGCGCGACCAGCGCCAGTTGCAGCATCAGCCCGACCTGGAGGCCGAGAATGCTCCAGTAGCCCCGTCGCAGGCCGTGGGCCAGTCCGGTCGACATCGATTGGATGGCCCCTGCGCCGGGGGACACGCTGATCGCGATCGCCGCACCGAAAAACGCCAGCCAGACCTGCCAGGACATACGTGCAGTCTGACAGCGGCGTCAAACGATTTCGGCGACGAAGACTCCGCTCTTGCGGGCGACAATCCGGATCATCCAGGGCAACGACGGGTCGTCGGTACCCGCGGGCAATACCCGCGGGTTGGTCACGTGTACGGCACCCCGGAATAGATGCACGTCGGCTTCGCCCGCGGCCAGGACGTTCTTGACCCAGTTGGTCTTCCCGTGGAGCAGTCCCACGGCCAGCACGTTGCCTTTGCGGAAGCTGTTGACGACGGTCTCGTAGGGTGTGCCGGACGTGCGGCCGCGGTGTTTGATCACGGTGAATCCAGGCAGACGCGTCAACAGCGGCTTCAGCGCCGGGTTGACGTATTTGATCTGGAACCGCTCCAAGGCGGGGGGAAACAGCATCGGCACGCCTGGGGCGTTGTTGGGATGGTCTTTTGCCGACATGTAGGGCTCCATTCGCAGGTTTGCGCTCACCGCACCGCGGACCGCGTGACGGCCCTGGCCCGGCGGATTTTATTCAGCTCGACTGATCAGGGACAATAGCGGTGATGGCCGAGTTTCAGATGTCCCGGATCGATTTCCGTAACCGTGTGCAGAACGCGGCGCAGCTTCGCGCTGCGCTGCCGCGCGGTGGCGTCGACGTGGATGCCGTGGTACCCAAGGTCCGCCCGATCGTCGACGCGGTAGCCGAACGGGGCGCGGTCGCAGCCCTTGACTACGGAGAATCGTTCGACGGCGTCCGCCCGGCGACCGTGCGGGTGCCGGCCGCGGCCTTGGGGCAGGCACTCACCGAACTCGCCCCGGATGTGCGTGCCGCCCTGCAGGTGTCCATCGACCGGGCTCGCGCCGTACACGCCGATCAGCGTCGCACCGACACCACGACGACGCTGGCGCCCGGAGCCACCGTGACCGAACGATGGGTACCCGTCGAACGCGTCGGCCTTTATGTCCCGGGCGGCAACGCGGTCTATCCGTCGAGCGTGGTGATGAACGTGGTGCCCGCGCAGACTGCCGGCGTGGACTCGCTGGTGATCGCGAGCCCGCCACAGGCACAGTTCGGGGGACTGCCGCACCCGACGATCCTGGCTGCCGCCGCGCTGCTGGGTGTCGACGAGGTGTGGGCCGTCGGTGGTGCACAGTCGGTCGCGTTGCTCGCCTACGGTGGCACCGATACCGACGGCAGCGAGCTTTCGCCGGTCGACATGATCACCGGCCCCGGCAACATCTACGTCACGGCCGCCAAGCGGATCTGCCGTTCTCAGGTGGGAATCGACGCCGAAGCCGGTCCCACGGAGATAGCGATCCTTGCCGACCACACCGCCGACCCGGTGCACGTCGCGGCGGACCTCATCAGTCAGGCCGAGCACGACGAGATGGCCGCCAGCGTGCTGGTCACCGACAGCGTCGCATTGGCCGATGCGACCGACCGCGAGCTCACCGAACAGCTGGCCACCACGGTGCACGTGGAACGAGTGACGGCGGCGCTGACCGGTAAGCAGTCGGCGATCGTGCTCGTCGACGACTTGGCGGCGGGGGTGCGGGTCGTCAACGCCTACGCCGCCGAGCACCTCGAGATCCAGACCGCCGATGCCGCTGGTGTCGCCGACCGGATCCGTTCAGCGGGAGCCATTTTCGTCGGTGCGTGGTCTCCGGTCAGTCTCGGTGACTACTGCGCCGGATCCAACCACGTGCTGCCCACGGCGGGCTGTGCGCGGCATTCCAGCGGGTTGTCGGTGCAGACCTTCTTGCGCGGCATCCACGTGGTGGAGTACGACGAGGCGGCGCTGAAAGACGTTTCAGGTCATGTGATCACGCTGTCCAAGGCGGAGAATCTGCCCGCACACGGTGAGGCGGTGCGACGGCGGTTCGGCGGGCCGGAGCGCAGCGACACGGGGACGGGGCTCGAGCGGTGAGCAGGGCGCGCGATGTGACACTGGCCGACCTGCCGCTGCGGGAGAACCTGCGCGGGAAGTCGCCCTACGGCGCACCTCAGTTGCAGGTTCCGGTGCGGCTGAACACCAACGAGAACCCGCACCCGCCGACTCAGGCGCTTGTCGACGACGTGGCGGCATCGGTCCGGGAGGCGGCCGCCGAGCTGCACCGCTACCCCGATCGCGATGCGGTGGCGCTCCGCACCGATCTGGCGACCTATCTGAGCGCGGCGACCGGCGTCGACCTCGGGGTGGACAACCTGTGGGCCGCAAACGGTTCCAACGAGATCCTGCAGCAGCTGCTGCAGGCGTTCGGTGGTCCCGGGCGCAGTGCGATCGGATTCGTGCCGTCGTACTCGATGCACCCGATCATCTCGGACGGCACCCAGACCGAATGGCTGCAGGCAGCCAGGGCCGACGATTTCAGCCTTGCCGTTGACGTAGCGGTCGCGGCCATCAAGGACCGTCGTCCGGACGTGGTGTTCGTGGCGAGCCCGAACAACCCGTCCGGGCAGAGCATCCCGCTCGACGATCTGCGGCGGCTGCTCGACGCGATGCCGGGCGGGATGCTGATCGTCGATGAGGCGTACGGCGAATTCTCTTCGCAGCCCAGCGCCGTCGCATTGCTCGAGGAGTATCCCGCCAAACTTGTGGTCACCCGCACCATGAGCAAGGCTTTTGCGTTCGCCGGCGGCCGGCTCGGCTATCTGGCCGCCGCACCGGCAGTGATCGACGCACTGCTGCTCGTACGGTTGCCCTACCACTTGTCGGTGCTGACCCAGGCCTCGGCACGGGCGGCGTTGCGGCATGCCGACGACACGCTTGCCAGTGTCGCGAAATTGGCTGCCGAGCGTGACCGCGTCACCACCGAACTGACCCGGCTGGGCTTCCGGGTGATCCCCAGCGATGCCAACTTCGTGTTGTTCGGTGAGTTCGCCGATGCGCCCGCGACATGGCAGCGCTACCTTGATGCCGGGATCCTCATCCGTGATGTCGGGATCCCCGGCTATCTGCGGGCCACCACCGGTCTGGCCGGGGAGAACGATGCGCTGCTGGCCGCGAGCGCCGATCTGGCCGGATCTGAACTTCAGTCATCCACCAACAGCCCGGTAGGAGCATCGTGACGCGTCGCGCGAAGGTCGAACGCAAGACCAAGGAATCCGACATCGTCGTCGAACTCGATCTTGACGGCACCGGTGTCGTCGACATCGACACCGGGGTGCCGTTTTTCGATCACATGCTGACGTCGCTGGGTAGTCATGCCAGTTTCGATCTGACCGTGCACGCCAAGGGCGACATCGAAATAGAAGGCCACCACACCGTCGAGGACACCGCGATCGTGCTCGGTCAGGCGCTGGGGGAGGCCCTCGGTGACAAGAAGGGCATCCGGCGGTTCGGTGATGCGTTCATCCCGATGGACGAGACCCTCGCGCACGCCGCTGTCGACGTGTCCGGGCGGCCCTACTTCGTGCACACCGGTGAACCGGAATTCATGGTGGAGTTCACGATCGCAGGCTCGTCTGCGCCGTACCACACCGTGATCAACCGGCACGTGTTCGAATCACTGGCCTTCAACGCCCGCATCGCCCTGCATGTGCGGACGCTTTACGGGCGCGATCCGCACCACATCACCGAGGCGCAGTACAAGGCGGTGGCCCGCGCACTGCGCCAGGCCGTCGAGTACGACCCCCGTGTCACCGGCGTGCCGTCTACCAAAGGCACTCTGTGATCAAGAAAGTTGTTGTACTGGACTACGGTTCGGGGAACCTCCGGTCGGCTCAGCGTGCACTGCAGCGTGTCGGCGCCGATGTCGAGGTGACCGCCGATCCGGCGGCGGCCGCCGCTGCCGACGGTCTGGTGGTGCCCGGAGTCGGGGCATTCGAAGCCTGTATGACCGGATTGCGGGCGATCGGCGGGGAGAAGATCATCGCCGACCGGTTGGCAGGCGGGCGGCCTGTTTTGGGCGTGTGCGTCGGCATGCAGATCCTGTTCGCCCGCGGTGTGGAGTTCGGCGTGGAATCCGTCGGCTGCGGCCAGTGGCCCGGCTCGGTGGTGCGGCTCGACGCCCCGGTGATTCCGCACATGGGCTGGAACGTCGTCGACGCGGCGGCGGGCAGCACTCTGTTCAAGGGGCTGTACGCGGCAACCCGCTTCTACTTCGTGCATTCCTATGCCGCCCAGGAATGGTCCGGCCGGCCGGAGGCGCTGATCACCTGGGCGACACATCATGTGCCGTTCATCGCCGCCGTCGAGGACGGGGCGTTGGCGGCGACACAATTTCATCCGGAAAAGAGCGGCGACGCCGGTGCGGCGCTGCTCACGAATTGGGTTGAGGGGCTGTGAGTTCGAACGTGCCATTAATTCTGTTGCCCGCAGTCGACGTGGTCGAAGGTAAAGCGGTGCGCCTGGTGCAAGGCAAGGCAGGCAGCGAGACGGACTACGGCTCGGCGCTGGAGGCCGCCGAAGCCTGGCAGCGTGACGGTGCCGAGTGGATCCACCTGGTGGACCTCGACGCCGCATTCGGTCGCGGCACCAACCGGGAACTGCTGGCCGAGGTGGTCGGCAAGCTCGATGTCGCCGTCGAATTGTCCGGTGGTATCCGGGATGGCGAATCTTTGACGGCTGCGCTGGCCACCGGTTGCAAGCGGGTGAACATCGGGACCGCGGCGCTGGAGAATCCGCAGTGGTGTGCCCAGGCCATCGCCGAGTACGGCGACAAGGTCGCCGTCGGCCTCGACGTCCAGATCGTCGATGGGCAGCACCGGCTGCGCGGCCGCGGGTGGGAGACCGACGGCGGTGACCTGTGGGAGGTGCTCGAACGTCTCGACCGCGAAGGCTGCTCCCGCTTCGTGGTCACCGACGTCACCAAGGACGGCACCCTCACCGGGCCGAACCTCGAAATGCTCGGCGCGGTCGCCGAACGTACCGATGCGCCGGTGATCGCCTCCGGTGGCGTGTCCAGCTTGGACGATCTGCGGGCCATCGCGACGCTGACCGGCCACGGCGTGGAGGGTGCGATTGTCGGAAAGGCGCTCTACGCAGGACGATTCACGTTGCCAGAGGCGCTGTCTGCGGTCAACGGATGAGCCTCTGATGGCGCCGGAGGTGAGTGACCCGTCGCAATTGGCGGCGCTGGTGGCAGCGGCGGCCGAGATCCTCGACGCCGCGGCGGTGCCGTTCGTCGCCGGACACCGGGCCGACTCTGCGGTGCAAAAGCAGGGCAATGACTTTGCCACCGAGGTCGATCTCGCGATCGAGCGGCAGGTGGTGCGCGCGCTGACCGAGGCCACCGGAATCGGCGTGCACGGTGAAGAATTCGGCGGAGAGCCGATCGACTCGCCGCTGGTATGGGTCCTCGACCCGATCGACGGCACCTTCAACTACGCCGCGGGATCGCCGATGGCGGCCATTCTGCTGGGATTGCTGCGAGACGGTGAGCCGGTGGCGGGCCTGACCTGGTTGCCGTTCACCGGCCAGCGGTACACCGCATTGCTCGGAGAACCGCTCCGGGACAACGGAGTAGCTCAGCCGCCGCTCGGATCGCCGACGCTGGCGGACTCCATCGTCGGTATCCAGACTTTCAACATCGATTCCCGCGGACGCTTCCCGGGTCGTTACCGCTTGGCCGTGCTGGCCAACCTGAGTCGTGAGTGCTCCCGGATCCGGATGCACGGCGCCACCGGTGTCGATCTGGCCTACGTCGGTGCCGGGGTCCTGGGCGCAGCCATCAGTTTCGGCCACCATATCTGGGACCACGCTGCCGGGGTTGCGTTGGTGCGGGCGGCCGGCGGCATCGTCACCGACCTGGCCGGCGAGCCGTGGACGGCTACCTCGAAGTCCGCGTTGGCGGCCGCACCCGGTGCGCACGAACGCATGTTGGACATCGTGAGATCGGTTGGCGACCCGAAGGACTATTTGTGAGCACCAGCAGTGATGTCGCGACCAGACTGATTCCGTGCCTGGACGTCGACGACGGCCGGGTGGTCAAAGGGGTCAACTTCGAGAACCTGCGCGACGCCGGTGATCCCGTCGAGCTCGCCGCCGCCTACGACCGCGAAGGGGCCGACGAGCTGACCTTCCTGGATGTCACGGCATCCTCATCGGGCCGGTCCACCATGCTCGAAGTCGTCAAACGCACCGCCGAACAGGTCTTCATCCCGCTGACGGTCGGCGGTGGGGTCCGCTCGGTCGACGATGTGGACGTGCTGCTGCGCGCCGGCGCGGACAAGGTGTCGGTGAACACCGCGGCCATCGCACGGCCGGAACTGCTCGCCGAGTTGGCCAGGCAGTTCGGCTCCCAATGCATCGTGCTCAGCGTGGACGCCCGCACCGTGCCCGCCGGTGACCCTCCCACCCCCTCAGGCTGGGAGGTGACCACCCACGGCGGCCGCCGCGGCACGGGCATCGACGCCATCGAGTGGGCCGCGCGCGGTGCGGAGCTCGGCGTCGGTGAGATCCTGCTGAACTCAATGGATCGTGACGGCACCAAGGCCGGCTTCGACCTGGCCATGCTGCGCGCCGTGCGGGCCGCGGTGACGGTGCCGGTGATCGCCAGCGGTGGAGCCGGGGCGGTGGAACATTTTGCGCCCGCTGTTGTTGCAGGGGCTGACGCCGTGCTGGCGGCCAGCGTGTTCCACTTCCGGCAGCTGACCATCGGCGAGGTGAAGGCCGCGATGGCGGCAGAAGGGATCACGGTGCGCTGATGGGACTCGACCCTGCGATCGCGGCTCGGCTCAAGCGCAACGCCGACGGTCTGTTCACTGCCGTCACCCAGGAGCGCGGCACGGGCGACGTGCTGATGGTCGCCTGGATGGACGACGCCGCACTGGCACGCACCCTGGAAACCCGTGAGGCCACCTATTTTTCGCGCTCCCGCGGTGAGCAGTGGGTCAAGGGCGCCACCTCGGGGCACACCCAGAAGGTGCACTCGGTGCGGTTGGACTGTGATGGTGACGTGGTGTTGCTGGAGGTCGATCAGGTCGGTGGCGCCTGCCACACCGGGGATCACACGTGCTTCGATGCCGATGTGCTGCTGCCACCGGAGGCGTAGCGGCCGGTCCCGGTGACGATCGGAGCGGGCTGACCGCGTTGCGGTGCGCCGGGTTGTCGGTGGGTTCGATAACAATGACGGGATGACCGACACCGCTGCCGCCCGTAAAGCGCGCGGTGCATACTTCACACCGGCCGAAATCACCGACTACCTGGCACAATGGGCCGTGCGGTCACCCGATGACCGGGTCTTCGAACCGTCGGCCGGCGACGCGGCGTTCCTGCTCGCCGTCACCCGGCGCCTGCAGGATCTGGGCACGGCATCCCCCGAGGTGGACGGCGTCGAGATTCACCAGGCCAGCGCGGCCGCCGCCCGCCGGCGGGTGGCCGAGGCCGGCGGCAAGGCCCGTATCCGCACCGCCGATTTCTTCGACATCGAGCCGCAGCCGGGGTACACGGCGGTGATCGGCAATCCGCCTTATATCCGCTACCAGGATTTTCGGGGTCAGGCTCGTGCGCAGTCGCGGCGGGCTGCGCTCCTGGCCGGTGTCACGCTGTCGGGGCTGGCGTCGAGTTGGGCGGCGTTCGCCGTGCACTCCGCGCTGTTCCTGCGGCCCGGTGGTCGGCTGGCCCTCGTGCTGCCCGCTGAGCTGCTGAGTGTCAATTACGCGGCCGCGGTGCGCAAGTTCATCTTCGACCGCTTCGCCAATGTCGAGTTGGTGATGTTCGATGAGCAGGTCTTCCCGGAGGCCGAGGCCGACGTGGTGCTGTTGTTGGCCGACGGATTCGGCGAAGGGCCGTCCGGGCATGCCGTCATCCATCGGGCGCGCAATGCCGCATCGTTGACCTCCGAACTCGCACAGCGCCGTTGGTCACCGCGCGATCCCGCAGACAAATGGGTCAGTGGTCTGATCGGCAACGTGCCGGTCGATGCCGTGCATGCACTGCACGCCGAGGGTGCGTTCACCCACCTGGAGCAGTGGGGCGACACCACGCTGGGCATGGTGACCGGAAACAACGGTTTCTTCGCACTGTCCTCCGAGCGGGTAGGTGAGTTGGGCCTGCGGCAGGCCGACCTGCTTCCGTTGTCTCCCCCCGGGAGTGCTCATCTGCGTGGGTTGACGTTGTCGGCAGGGCAGCTCAGACAATTGGGCGCGGACGGCAGATCGATCCACCTCTTCCGGCCCACGGGCAGACTCTCGGTCGCCGCACAGCGGTACGTCGATGCCGGACATGCCGCCGGGGTACATCTGGCGTACAAATGCCGGGTCCGCAGTCCTTGGTACGCGGTGCCGTTGGTGCCGCCCGCTGACTTGTTGCTGACCTGTATGAACGCCGACACCCCGCGGCTCATCACCAACCGGGTCAGGGCGCACCACCTCAACTCGGTGCACGGTGTCTATCTGCGTGACACCCTGGCCACCCTGGGGCGTGACCTGCTGCCGCTGGCGGCACTGAATTCGGTGACCGTGCTGCACGCCGAGATGGTCGGCCGGTCCTATGGCGGCGGCATCCTCAAGATCGAGCCGCGTGAGGCTGACCGGTGGTTTGTACCGTCGCCCGACCTGATCACCGCCCGCGCCGGCCCGCTTCGGGAAGCGCGGCGCCGCGTCGCGTCCCTGTTGGGCCGTGGGGAACTGCTCGAGGCTGTCGGCACTGTTGACGAGGCGCTGGGCCTGGATTCGCGAAGCAGCCTGGAATCGCTTCGTGCAGCGCGCGATTCGCTGGCCGGCCGGCGGGCGGTAAGGTCGCGGCGTGCCCGCTGAACCCTCGACGAAAGCCACCGCGTGGGCCATTTTCGACCGGATCGTCGCTGACGCCGCACCGGCGGGGGTGCACACCAATCCGTGGGTCCGTGCCAACGGGGAGCTGACCTATGTCCCCGACTTCCGGGTGCTGCGCAGGCTGCTGGGTGTCCCACTTCACCTCGACGCCCCGTCCACCACCGGCGTTCCGGCACTGGCACTCGATGTGTGGTTGTCCTATGAGCTGCGCCGGGCGGGTCTGGATCCTGACGCGGTCTGGCCGCGCCCGACCGATCCCCGGATCATGCCCAGCGCCATCTCCAACCTGCTCGACGGTCTGCCGCAAAAGGAACGGCAGCTCATCGAGCACCGGTTGCGCAGATCGATGAAAGGCGTTGCGGGGTCCAGCGCCAGCGTGCTCGGCAAGCACTATATGAAGCAGGTCGACGTGGTGATGTCGGACTGGGATACCGGACCCGAGCTGCTCATCAGCACCAAGCGCATGGATTCGAGCTTCGGCAAGAACGCGGCCAACCGCGTCGAGGAGAGCTACGGCGACGCCAAGAATCTGCGGCTGCGTCACCCCTTGGCCGCGCTCGGGTTCGTCTACGGCCTGCGTTCGACGATTCTGACCAGCGAGCCCGACAAGGCCGAATGGTTGATCGATCTGCTGGGCAAGCTCGGCACCGAGGACGACGCCTATCACGCCGTCGCGTTGATCATGATCGACTATGACGTTGAGGTGAGCACCGAGGAGAACGAGGTAGACAGCATCGAGAAGGCTGAGCCCGACACTCTTTTCGAGATCGTCGATGTCGCCACCGCAGCCGTCGACGAGGCGTTGGCCACGTTGCCCGATATCGCGATCCGGCACGACACCGTCCCGCCGGGGTTGCAGCCGTCGAAATTTCTGGCGACCATGGTGTCCCGTGTCATCGACACCGCGCCGGTGACCCGGCACCGGGAGGCGCGCCGTCGCCGCAACGCCGCGCCTGAGCGCTGACCGTTCGCCGAAATCCACGCAATGGTGGCAGAACCTCAGTGAGAACGACCATTTCGTTGCTCTGAAGACATATGGTCAGGCGATCCGCGAGCTCGCCTTGGCGCGTGCGGTCCACCGGCCGTTCTCGTGACCGACGCTCACCGGGTGGTTGAACGCGGCCGTCACGTTGTCGGTGGTCACCGTGTCGTAGGCCGGCCCGATGGCCACCGTCCGTCCCTCGCCGATCAGCAACGCATGGGTGGTGGTGGTCGGCAGTTCTTCCAGATGATGGGTCACCAGGATCGACGCCATATCGGGATGCGTGTCATCCAAGGTGTCCAGGGTTTCCAGCAGTTGTTCGCGCGCTGCCACATCCAGGCCGGTGGTGGGTTCATCGAGCAACAGCAGCCGTGGGTCGGCGATGAGCGCCCGCGCGATGAGTGTGCGGCCCCGTTCGCCCTGTGACAACGTCGGCCAGAGCGAGTCGACCCGTGCCGACAGTCCCACCGTGTCGATCAGCGCCTCGGCCCGCTGCAGCTCGTCGGCAGTGGGCGTCCAGCGCGCCGCCGTGTCGATGGTGGCGGTGATTCCGGTCAGCACCACGTCGCGCACCGTGAGGGGATACTGCAGCCGGTGGCGAGGGTTGACGTGTCCGATCGAGCGTCGCAGGACCGACAGATCGGTGCGGCCCATCTGACCGCCCAGCACCCGCACCGTGCCCGAGGTGGGAAACGTCACAGCCGCACAGAAACCCAGCAGGGTGCTCTTCCCGGCGCCGTTGGGTCCAAGCAACGCCCAGTGTTCGCCGTCGCGGACGGTCAGTGAGATGCCGTCGATGATCTGCTTTCCGTCACGTCGAAATGTGACTTCGGTCAGCTCGAGAACCGTGTTCAAGAAAAGGACTCCTTCAGTGCGCTCAGATGGGTTCTGCTGGATGCGGCCGCCGCAGCGGGGTCGCGGGCGATGATCGCCTCGGCCAGTTGCTGATGCAGGGCGTGGTCGCACGGCTCCGATGCGATCGGTCGAATTTTGAGCATGTCGATCATCGCCAGCCGGAGCCGGGGGAGAAACGCATCGAACAACTGCGTCAGGACGTCGTTGTGCGCCGCCGAGATTACCGCGCGGTGAAACGCCATATCGGCGTCCACGTGGTCTGGCACCGACTGGCCCAGCACGCCGCGGGCGGCCAGGGTGCGACGGATGGTGCGCAGATCGGCGGGGGTGCGCCGGGTGGCGGCCAGCGCGGCACCTTCGGCCTCGATCGCTATACGCGCCTCGATCACCGCGGCGATCGTCGACCGCCGCAGCACGTCGTCCCAGTCCTCGGCCACGTCCAAGGCGGTGACGAACACACCGGCGCCCTGACGGCTGTCCAGCACGCCCTTGCCTGCGAGTTCGCGGATCGCTTCGCGCAGGGTGGACCGCCCGACCCCGAGCTGTGCGGCCAGCGTGGTCTCGCCGGGGAGCCGGTGGCCGAGCGGCCACTCGCCGTCGCGAATACGGGCCAGCAGCAGTTGCGCGGCCTGCGCGGCCAGTGGTAGCCGCTGCACCTGGGAAACCATAAAAATCTCTCTACTTGTCTGAGGAGTTGTGTAGAGTCTAGCCATCATGTCGCATGTGCTTCTCCTTAGCCGCCTCGGCAGGGCCTGAACGACCGGCCCCCTGCCGTGGGGCCTCCGTGCGCCGGTCGAATTCCCCCGAACCGATCAGAAGGCGCAGCACATGAGCACCACTGCATTTCCCACCATCGATACACCCGTCGGCGACGTCGCAGGCCCGGGGTGGAACCGGCAGCGGCATTCCCAGATGCCCTGGAACCGTTACGTCGACATCTACGACCGGGTGGAAGTTCTACTCGATCAACGTGATTGGCCACGGGCGCGAATCACCGCCGCGCCACTATGGGTACCGGTCGACCTGCGGGACGGCAACCAGGCGCTGGCCGAACCCATGGACCCGGACCGTAAACGGCGATTCTTCGAACTGCTGATCGCCATGGGTTACAAGGAGATTGAGGTCGGCTACCCGTCTGCGTCGCAGACCGACTTCGATTTCGTCCGGCTGCTCGCCGCCACCGATATTGCCCCGCCCGATGTCACGATCGTGGTGTTCACCCCGGCCCGGCGTGACCTCATCGAACGCACCGTGGAGTCGGTTCGCGGTATCCGCAACGAGGTGGTCATCCACATGTACGCCGCCACCGCGCCGATGTGGCGAAATGTGGTGCTGGGCAAGGATCGGGCCCAATTGCGGGACCTGATCCTGGACGGTGGCCGCGACGTCCTCGAGTTCGCCGGCGACCTGCCCGGCATCCGGTTCGAATTCTCCCCGGAGGTATTCAACCTCACGGAACCCGACTACGTGCTGGAGCTGTGTGATGCGATGACCGAGTTGTGGCAGGCCGGCCCGGCGCGCCCGGTGATTCTCAATCTGCCGGCCACCGTCGAGGTGGCAACGCCGAACGTGTACGCCGACCAGATCGAGTACATGCACCGCAACCTGACGCGGCGCGACAGCGTCATCCTGTCGGTGCACCCGCACAACGACCGGGGTACTGGTATCGCGTGTGCCGAACTCGCGGTACTGGCCGGGGCGCAGCGCGTCGAGGGGTGCGTGTTCGGGAACGGCGAACGCACCGGCAACGTCGACATCGCCACCCTGGCATTGAATCTCTTCGCGCAAGGGGTCGACCCGATGATCGACTTCTCCGACATCGACGAGATCGCCCGCACCGTCGCGCACTGCACCCGCATGCCGATCCACGAACGACACCCGTATGTCGGGGATCTGGTGCACACCGCGTTCTCCGGCACCCACCAGGACGCCATCAAGAAGGGGCTGGCCGAACATCGTGCACGCGCCGCTGACACGGGCCGTCCAGAACGCGAGATCGACTGGCGGGTCCCGTATCTGCCGATCGATCCGACCGACATCGGACGTACCTACGATGCGGTGATCCGGGTCAACTCGCAGTCCGGGAAGGGTGGCATCGCCTATCTGCTGCTCACCGAGTACGGCCTGGACCTGCCCAGGCGGTTGCAGATCGACTTCGCCCGGCACGTGCAGACCCACACGGACGTGACCGGAGCCGAGATCACCGCCGCCGAGCTGTTCGACCTGTTCGAGACCACCTACTGCGATTCGGCCGGCTCGGTGGAATTGAAGGACTGGCATACCGGTGGTCAGGGAGCCGATGCCGTCACCGAGTTGACCGTCGTCGTCGCGGGGCGCACGGTGACCAGCGTCCATCGCGGCATCGGTCCGGTAGACGCCCTGACCCGGGCACTGGCCGGGATCGATCGACCGGTCGAGGTGCTGAGCCTGACCCAGCACTCGATCGGCAGTACCGCAGTCAGCTACCTGGAGTACCGCCGCGGCGGCGAGGCAGGGTGGGCGTGTGGTCGCAGCGATTCGGTGCTGGCCGCCTCGATGGCGGCGGTGATGCGCGCGGTCAACGCGCCTTGAGCGCCTTGAGCGTCGTCAGGGCCTTGTCGGCGTGGGTGTCCATGCTCACCTCGCTGGAGATTACGTCGAGCACTCGGCGGTCGGTGTCGATCACGAACGTGGTCCGCTTGACGGGCATGAGTTTGCCGAGCAGGCCGCGCTTGACGCCGAAATGGCTGGCGACTTTCCCGTCGGCATCGGACAGCAACGGGTAGTCGAACCGCTGGATGTCGGCGAACTTCGCCTGCTTGGCGACGGGGTCGGTGCTGATGCCGACGCGGGTCGCGCCGAGGGCGGCGAACTCGCCGGCCAGATCCCGGAAGTGGCACGCCTCTTTGGTGCAGCCGGGCGTCATCGCGGCCGGGTAGAAGAACAGCACCACCGGGCCGTCGGCGAGCAAACTCGTCAGGCTGTGTGCGGTGCCTGTCTGATCCGGCAGTTCGAACTCGGCAACGGTGTCACCCGTTTTGATAGGTGTCATGGCTGATCACGCTACGCCGTCTGCGTGCGAGCACCCGGTCGCCGGTCTGGGAGGATTGACACGTGCAGACGACCACCCATTTCGACTTCACCACGTCGCGGGAGGACTTCCGGGCGCTCGCTTCCGAGCATCGTGTCGTGCCGGTGACCCGCAAGGTGCTGGCCGACAGCGAGACGCCGTTGTCGGCCTACCGCAAGCTGGCAGCCAACCGTCCCGGTACCTTCCTGCTGGAATCGGCCGAGAACGGCCGTTCCTGGTCGCGATGGTCGTTTATCGGGGCCGGGGCGCCGTCGGCGTTGACGGTCCACGGTGATGAGGCGGTGTGGCTCGGTGCGGCGCCGCAGGGCGCACCCAGCGGCGGCGATCCGCTGCAGGCGCTGCGCACGACGCTGGAGTTGCTGCGAACCGAGGCCATGCCCGGCCTGCCGCCGTTGTCCTCCGGGCTGGTCGGATTCTTCGCCTACGACATGGTCCGGCGCCTGGAGCGGCTGCCGGACCTGGCCGTCGATGACCTCGGCCTGCCCGACATGCTGCTGCTGTTGGCCACCGATATCGCCGCGGTCGACCACCACGAGGGCACGATCACCCTGATCGCCAATGCGGTGAACTGGAACGGCACCGACGAGCGGGTCGATTGGGCGTACGACGACGCGGTGTCGCGCCTGGAGGTGATGACGGCGGCGCTGGGCCAACCACTGCACTCCACCGTGGCCACCTTCAGCAGGCCCGAGCCACAGCATCGGGCGCAGCGCACGGTCGAGGAGTACACCGCGATTGTGGAGAAGCTGGTCGGCGACATCGAAGCCGGCGAAGCGTTTCAGGTGGTGCCCTCGCAACGCTTCGAGATGGACACCGATGCCGATGCGCTCGATGTCTATCGCATGCTGCGCGTCACCAATCCCAGCCCCTACATGTATCTGCTCAATGTGCCCAATGCCGAAGGCGACCTGGACTTCTCGGTGGTCGGCTCGAGTCCGGAGGCGTTGGTGACGGTCAAGGACGGCCGTGCCACCACGCATCCGATCGCCGGGACCCGGTGGCGTGGGCAGGACGAGGAAGAAGATGTGCTGCTCGAGAAGGAGCTGCTGGCCGATGACAAGGAGCGCGCTGAGCACCTGATGCTCGTTGACCTCGGCCGCAACGATCTGGGCCGGGTGTGCCGGCCCGGCACGGTTCGCGTGGAGGACTACAGCCACATCGAGCGCTACAGCCACGTCATGCATCTGGTGTCGACGGTGACCGGCGAACTCGCCGACGGCAAGACCGCGCTGGACGCGGTCACGGCGTGCTTTCCGGCCGGGACGCTGTCGGGTGCACCGAAGGTCCGGGCGATGGAGCTCATCGAAGAGGTAGAGAAGACCCGCCGTGGCCTCTACGGGGGCGTGCTGGGCTATCTCGACTTCGCGGGTAATGCCGATTTCGCCATCGCCATCCGCACCGCGCTGATGCGTGACGGCACCGCCTACGTGCAGTCCGGCGGGGGAGTGGTGGCCGATTCCAACGGGCCCTACGAATACACCGAGGCGTCCAACAAGGCCCGGGCAGTGCTCAACGCGATCGCCGCCGCCGACACCCTGGCCGAACCATGATGCGGGCGGCGCAGGCGCTACTGGTCGCCGCTGCGGTGGCGCTGTGGGTGGCGTCGCGGATGACCTGGGTGCAGGTGAGTTCGTTCGACGGTCTGGGACAACCCAAGAGCACGACCTTGACCGGCGGGTCGTGGTCGACGGCGCTGATTCCGTTGGCCCTGCTGGTCCTGGCCGCCGCGGTGGCCGCACTGGCGGTCCGGGGCTGGCCGATGCGGCTGCTGGCGCTGTTGGTGGCTGTGGCGAGCGCCGGTATGGGATATCTGGGGGTCAGCCTGTGGGTGATCAAGGACGTCGCCGTGCGGGCCGCTGACCTGGCCCTGGTGCCGGTCGCACAGCTCACCGGCACCCACCGGGACTACGGCGGGGCGGT
Organism: Mycobacterium appelbergii; assembly: GCF_032883035.1. NCBI lineage: Bacteria > Bacillati > Actinomycetota > Actinomycetes > Mycobacteriales > Mycobacteriaceae > Mycobacterium > Mycobacterium appelbergii. The sequence goes on along the minus strand of NZ_JAMQTH010000016.1, from coordinate 186,218 downwards.
GCTCACCCTGGTCGCGGCGGTGTGCGCGCTGGCCGGGGCGGTGCTGCTGATGCGGTCTGCATCTCGGGCGCGCACCGCAACGTCGCGGTATGCCGTTCCGGCGGCGCGTCGCGCTGCGGCAAAACCCGATGACTCCGGCGAACCGATGTCGGAGCGAATGATCTGGGACGCCCTCGACGATGGCCGCGATCCGACAGGTGAGCGGACGGATCCGGACAACAAGGGTCGGTGACAGCTGAGGCGGTGGCGACGGCTACCCTTCGAGGGAGGTCAACCGGGATCGACCCGGGCGCACCGGAAAGGAATCGACGGGCGATGAGTTCGGCCACAGTGCTCGACTCCATTATCGAAGGAGTTCGCGCCGACGTTGCCGCCCGCGAGGCCGTGATCAGCCTTGCCGACATCAAAGCGCGAGCCAAAGATGCACCGGCACCGCTGAACGTGATGGCCGCGCTGCGGGAGCCAGGGATCGGCGTGATAGCCGAGGTCAAACGGGCCAGCCCGTCGCGGGGTGCGCTGGCCAACATCGGCGATCCGGCCGAATTGGCCACTGCGTACCAAGCGGGCGGTGCGCGGGTGATCAGCGTGCTGACCGAGCAGCGGCGCTTCAACGGGTCGCTCGATGATCTGGACGCGGTCCGCGCCGCAGTGTCAATTCCGGTGCTGCGCAAGGACTTCGTCGTCAAGCCCTACCAGATCCACGAGGCTCGGGCGCACGGCGCGGACATGCTGCTGTTGATTGTCGCGGCATTGGAGCAGCCTGTTCTGGAGTCTCTGCTGGAGCGCACCGAATCACTCGGGATGACCGCACTGGTCGAGGTGCACACCGAGGAGGAAGCCGACCGCGCACTGCAGGCCGGCGCCACCGTAATCGGGGTCAATGCACGCGATCTCAAGACCCTGAGTGTGGACAGGGACTGCTTCGGGCGCATCGCGCCGGGGCTGCCCAGCAATGTCATCCGGGTCGCTGAGTCCGGCGTGCGCGGCACTGCCGACCTGTTGGCGTACGCCGGCGCGGGCGCCGATGCCGTGCTCGTCGGCGAGGGTCTGGTCACCAGTGGAGACCCCCGCAGTGCGGTCGCCGATCTGGTGACCGCCGGAACCCATCCGTCCTGCCCGAAACCGGCCCGTTGAATCGGCAATGAGCCGCTTGCGCGAAGAGAAACACTGATGGCGGATATCGCCGGTCCCGAACTGCCGCGTTCCAGCGCGGCCGTCGCCGAACCCACAGTCCATGATCCGGATGCCCGCGGGCATTTCGGTTCCTACGGCGGACGCCTGGTCCCTGAAGCGTTGATGGCGGTGATCGAAGAGGTCACCTCCGCATACGAAAAGGCCCGAGGCGACCAGACGTTCCTCGATGAACTCGATCGACTGCAGCGCCACTACAGCGGCCGTCCGTCCCCGCTGTACGAAGCCGGCCGGTTGTCCGAGCATGCCGGCGGTGCCCGCATCTTCCTCAAACGGGAAGACCTGAACCACACCGGTTCCCACAAGATCAACAATGTGCTCGGGCAGGCGTTGCTGGCCCGCCAGATGGGCAAGACCCGCGTCATCGCGGAGACGGGCGCGGGACAGCACGGCGTGGCCACCGCCACCGCGTGCGCACTGCTGGGCCTGGAGTGTGTGGTCTACATGGGCGCCGTCGACACGGCGCGCCAAGCGCTCAACGTGGCGCGGATGCGATTGCTGGGCGCGACGGTGGTCTCGGTCGAGGCCGGCTCCAAGACGCTCAAGGACGCGATCAACGAGGCCTTCCGCGACTGGGTCACCAACGCCGATGCGACCTACTACTGCTTCGGCACCGCTGCCGGACCGCATCCGTTCCCCGTCATGGTGCGCGACTTTCAGCGCGTCATCGGCTTGGAAGCGCGCGCGCAGATCCAGGCCCAGGCGGGGCGCCTGCCTGATGCGGTGACCGCATGCGTCGGCGGCGGGTCGAACGCGATCGGGGTCTTCCACGCTTTCATCGACGATCCGGGCGTCCGGTTGGTCGGTTATGAGGCTGCCGGCGACGGCGTCGAAACCGGTCGGCATGCCGCCACATTCACCGGTGGCTCGCCGGGTGCGTTCCAGGGGTCGTTCTCCTACCTGCTGCAGGATGAGGACGGCCAGACCATCGAATCGCATTCGATCTCCGCGGGCCTCGACTATCCCGGCGTCGGACCCGAGCATGCATACCTGAAGGACATCGGTCGGGCCGAGTACCAGCCCATCACCGACACCGAAGCCATGGACGCCTTCTCCCTGCTCTGCCGGGCCGAAGGCATCATTCCGGCAATCGAATCCGCCCACGCGGTGGCGGGGGCGCTCAAGCTCGGTGTGGAACTCGGCCGTGGATCGATCATCGTGGTGAATCTGTCCGGTCGCGGCGACAAGGATGTCGAGACGGCCGCCGAATGGTTCGGCCTACTCGACGAGGGAGACGACGCCCGATGAGCAGGCTGGCCGGAATGTTCGACACGTGCCGCACTGAAGGGCGCGCGGCGCTCATCGGGTATCTCCCGACCGGGTTTCCCGATGTGCCAACCTCGATCGCGGCGATGACTGCGATGGTCGAATCGGGTTGCGACCTGGTTGAAGTCGGTGTCCCGTATTCCGATCCCGGCATGGACGGGCCCACCATCGCCGCGGCTGCCGGAGCTGCGCTCGCCGGTGGTGTCCGGGTGCGCGACAGCCTGGCCGCAGTGGAGGCGATCAGCAATGCCGGCGGCAAAGCGGTGGTGATGACCTACTGGAACCCCGTGCTGCGCAAGGGGGTTGACGCGTTTGCCCGCGACCTGGCCTCGGCGGGTGGCTACGGCTTGATCACCCCAGACCTCATCCCGGAGGAAGCGGACGAGTGGTTCGCGGCTTCCGAGGCCCACCAACTGGATCGCATCTTCCTGGTGGCGCCGTCATCCACCCCGGAACGGCTTGCCGCCACCGTGGGCGCATCCAGCGGCTTCGTCTACGCGGCATCCACGATGGGCGTCACCGGTGCCCGCGATGCCGTCTCCTCGGCGGCGCCGGAGCTGGTGCGCCGGATTCGCGAGATCTCCGACATCCCGGTCGGCGTCGGGCTGGGGGTTCGCTCGGGTGAGCAGGCCGCCCAGATCGGTGCCTACGCCAACGGTGTCATCGTCGGATCGGCCCTGGTGTCTGCACTGCAGAACGGACTTGACCCCCTACGTACGCTCACGGCTGAGCTGGCCGGCGGTGTACGGCAAAGGATTTCAGCTTGACCACAACCGTGCTCGCCTACCTGCCCAGTCCATCGCAGGGCGTCTGGCATCTCGGTCCGGTGCCGGTCCGCGCATACGCGCTGTGCATCATCCTCGGCATCGTCGCTGCCCTCATCATCGGTGACCGGCGGTGGGAGGCCCGCGGTGGCGAGCGCGGCGTCATCTATGACATCGCGCTGTGGGCGGTGCCTTTCGGCCTCGTCGGGGGCCGTCTCTATCACGTGATGACGGACTGGCGTACATACTTCGGCGACGAGGGTAAGGGCCTTGGGGCGGCGTTCCAGATCTGGGAAGGCGGCCTGGGCATTTGGGGCGCTGTCGCTCTTGGTGGCCTCGGTGCCTGGATCGCGTGTCGCAGACGCGGCATTCCGCTGCCGGCATTCGGTGACGCCATCGCGCCGGGCATCATTCTCGCTCAGGCGATCGGCCGGCTCGGCAACTACTTCAACCAGGAGCTGTACGGCCGGGTGACGACCCTGCCGTGGGGCCTGGAGATCTATGACCGTCGCAATGCGATCGGCGCACGCGATGACCTCAATGGCGTGTCCAACGGCGACGTTCTTGCGGTGGTACACCCCACGTTCCTCTACGAACTGGTGTGGAACCTACTCATTTTCGTCCTCCTGCTGTGGGCGGACCGCCGCTTCAAGCTGGGCCACGGCCGGCTGTTCGCGTTGTATGTGGCGGGGTACTGCGTGGGCCGGTTCTGGGTCGAGCTGATGCGCAGCGATCTGGCCACCCATGTAGCCGGTTTCCGGATCAACACGCTTACTTCGACCTTCGTGTTCATCGGCGCGGTGGTCTACATCATGCTGGCGCCGAAGGGGCGTGAGGAACCGTCATCGCTGGCCGGCGATCACGCCGACGGCGAGGACACCGAGGAATCCCCGGTCGACGACTTGGGCAAGGAACTGGTCACCGTCGCTGCGACGTCAGGTGTGGTCGCCGCTGCGACGGTCGCCGGACAGGACGACGCCGACGACGATGCCGATCACATGCATGTCGACGAGGTCACCACCAGCGAAGGTGCTGAAGCTGCCGCCGCGGTCGAGTTGAAGGCGATCGTTCCGCAGGCCGCCAACACCGATGCCGTCGATGGGGTAGATGAGTCCGCCGACGAGTCGGAGGCGGACACCACTGGCACCGAGGCAGAACTCGACGATGCGGATGTCGACGCCGAGCAGGAGGTCGAGCCGGATGCCGCTGTCGTCGAGGATCAGGATTCGGACGCCGAGGTCACTGAGGCTGCAGAGGATGAGACCGAAGTAGCTTTCGAGGATCAGGCGGAGACCGCTGAAGCGGATGCCGGTGAGGACGAGGTTGAGGACGACACCTCTGCCGAGGACGCCGAGACTGCCGAGACTGCCCCTGCTTCTGCTGAAGCTGACGAACCGGTGGTTGCGGATGCCGAGCAAGAGGTCGAGTCGGATTCCACCGTCGAGGAGCAAGATGCGGACGCCGAGGTCACTGAGGCTGCAGAGGGCGAGACCGAAGTAGCTTCCGAGGATCAGGCGGAGGCCACTGAAGCGGATGCCGGCGAGGACGAGGTTGAGGACGACACCTCTGCCGAGGACGCCGAGACTGCCGGTGGTTCTGCTGAAGCTGAAGCCGACGAACCGGTGGTTGCCGATGCCGAGCAAGCGGATGAGGTCGATGCTGCTGGCGAGGAGCAAGATGCGGACGCCGAAGTCGCTGAGGCTGCAGAGGATGAGACCGAAGTAGCTTTCGAGGATCAGGCGGAGACCGCTGAAGCGGACGCCGACGAGGACAAGGTTGAGGACGACACCTCTGCCGAGGACGCCGAGACCGCCGAGACTGCCCCTGCTTCTGCTGAAGCTGAAGCTGAAGCCGACGAACCGGTGGTTGCAGACGCCGAGCAAGCGGATGAGGCCGATGCTGCTGGCGAGGAGCAAGATGCGGACGCCGAGGCCACTGAGGCTGCACAGGATGACACCGAAGTAGGGTCGGAAGACCAGGCGGAGACCGCTGAAGACGCGGACGCTGACGAGGTTGAGGCCGACACCGCTGCTGAAGAGCGAGCCGGGGATACCGACGGCACCGAGGCTGACGACGTCGCCGATGGGTCTGCTGAAGACCAGGACTCCACTGAAGCGCAGGCCAACGTGGTCGAAGACGTCAACGCTGACGAGGTTGAATCCGAAGACGAGGCTACAGACGGCGATGTGGAAGCCGCAGCTGATACGGGCGGCCCTGAAGTAGCTGCCGACGAGGATCAGGAAGAGACCGAAGGCGAAGACGCCGAACCGGAAGAGGACACCGACGCCGAGAGTGGGGGCGACGACACTGGCGAGGCAGACACGCCAGATGCGGTGCCGACACAACCGGCCGCCGAGCTGAGCCGTCCAGCGCAGCAGCAGCCGGGCCGACTTCGTCGCTGGCTGCGCCGTAACCGCTGAGCGCAGGGTTCACTCGATCGTCTTCTGGCATCCTGAACTCATGACTGATCCGTCGCAGTTCGGCGAGAATGCACCAGATTCGCCGCCACCGTATCCACCGACCGCGGGTTATCAGCCGCCTCCGCCGCCGCAAGGCGGCTATCAGCAGCCCATGTATGTCGATCCCACCGCGCCGTACGGCCGCCACCCGATGACCGGGGAACCGTTCTCGGACAAATCGAAAGTCATCGCGGGCCTACTACAGTTGCTCGGCCTGTTCGGTCTCGTCGGGATCGGCCGTATCTATCTGGGCCAGACGGGACTTGGCGTCGCTCAATTGATCGTCGGACTGGTCACCTGCGGTATCGGCGCGGTCATCTGGGGCGTCATCGATGCCGTCCTCATCCTCACCGATAAGGTCCGCGACCCGTACGGACGCCCATTGCGCGACGGAACCTAGCCCCGGCTTGAGGAGCCCGAAGCGGTAGCCACAGGAACGTTCGCAGGCGCAAATTGCGGAAACGATGGCTGGCGCATCCAGATATCCGACGCCGTGACGGCTGCCAAAGTCAAGGCGGCGGAGTCTGGGGTGTGGACGCCGGCGAAGATCTCTACAAGTGGGCTACGAGGTAAACGTGTATGGATGTTCTCTTGTTTGTGTTGGTATTTGTCGGGGTGTTGCTTCCGTACCTGGCGCCTCGCAGCAATCGTCGACGTGGGCGGCGCTTCTTCTGGATCGGCCTTCTCATCGCAACTACATCTGCATTCTTGATTGGGTATCCCCCTAACTTGAAGTTGGGGTCTACGTTGTCGCTATTATTCGGTGGCGTCATCTTATTTCGGGCCTATACAAGCACGCCCTACATCAAGATCCGCGGAAAGATATACGCGCATTCCGTCCTTGACAGTAAGCCTGACCCGCCCCTTCCTTCGGACAAGTCGTAATACGAAACGGCCATGGGGGCAGGATATTTGAGCCGTTCGCGCAGCCAGCGGGTCGGGACAGGTGAATGTAGCGGCGTAAGACCTGAACGGCCGGATCGGCTGCGACGGTCCAATCGAACGTTCGGTCACAGCGCGACGTAGGGCTGCTCGGCTCCGTCGCGTGTGATGTGGACGGTCCAGTAGTGCGCTGCGATGGTGTCGGGCTGGGTCTCGGGTCCGCCGGTGCCGATCCAGGCGAAGATCGGGATATGCGCGACGTACACGCCGGTGTCCGCGGTCGACTGGTGCAGCTTCAACGCGTAGCTGCGCAGCGCGCCGCTGCCGATTGTGGTGGTGGTGAACTCGGCGGGCCCGGCAAGCGGGTCCTTGGATGTGCCGCCGGTGGTGTAGAGGATGGTGCCGCTGCTGCGCTCGAGCATGGTGGGCAGCACCTGCTCGGTGGCCGCGATCCCGCCGTAGAGGTAGTAGTCGATCTGCGGCTGGATGTTGGCTCTGCTCGCCTGCAGCGGGGTTGGCTTGCTCATGCCGGGGACGGGGGTGTGCGGGGCGGGCGAGTACTCCAGGACATCTACGGCTCCGAAACGCTCCTTGATCCGGTCGAAGGCGGCGGCGACCGAGGCCGGGTCCATGACGTCGGCAGCGAAGCCGGCGGACTCGATCCCGGCCTCGTTCAGGTCGGCGGCGAGGGTATCTAGTTTCTCCTGGGTGCGGGCGACGAGCGCGACGGAGAATCCGTTGTCCCCGAATACCTTGGCGATGGACAGGCCGAGGCCGGATCCGGCTCCGACGATGGCGATGGTGGGCATGGTGAGTTTCCTTTCGGTGATCGCGCGGCGAGGTGGCCCGCGAGCTCAATGGGACTGCTACTTACTGATCGTCTGGTAACAGACTGAGAGGTCGGTATTTTGGTGAGTGCGAACGGAGGTGGACGTGATGGCGACACCGATGAGGGTCAGCGGGCCGTGTCAGGCGTGGCCCGAAGACAGCACATTCATCCGGGAGGTGCTCGACCGGATCGGCGACAAGTGGACCGTGTTGATCATCAGCACGGTCGGTGGGGGGCCGTTGCGCTACTCCGAACTACAGGCGAGCATCCCCGGGATCTCGCAGCGGATGCTGACCCAGACGCTCAAGAACCTCGAGCGCGATGGACTGATCACGCGGACCGCGTACGCGGAGGTCCCGCCGCGAGTGGAGTACGAGCTGACGGATCTGGGCCGGTCCCTGATGAATGCGGTGATGGCGATGGCCGGTTGGGCCGCCACCCACCACAGGGAGGTCGCCAGAAACCGGGCAGCCAGCGAACTGACAGGAGTCGGCCGGGCCAAGGCCCCGGCCAGCGCGTCGGCAGGCTGAGCCGTCGGTGTCGATGTCGTACGTTCCGGCATCGGGATCTACGAACCGCTCAACCATCTTGATCACCTCACTAGTAGTGCGTAACACCATCATGAGTGAGTAACAGAGGGCTTACAAAAGGCACTTTGAAGTGCGTGAGGGTCGACCGACAGGCACTACACCCTCATCTGCGAAGAGCCCTTTTCGGTGAGGTATCGCCAAAGTCGCCGCTTCGTGGTGAAGGGCGCGAATCCGGAAGTGGCATCCTGGCACCATGACCGATCCATCCCGGCCCAGGGGCACGGCAAACGGCCTGCGGAACCGGTCGGTGCGCTACGGCGCGCTCGGTGGCGGGGCCGTGCTCGCGGGAGTGACCGCCTACATCGGGCTGGCGGATCCACATCGGCCGGGTTTTCTGTTTCCGCCCTGTCCGTTCAAGCTGATGACGGGCTGGGAGTGTCCGGCCTGCGGCGGGTTGCGCATGACCCATGACCTGCTCCACGGCGATCTGGCCGCCGCCGTCGTCGACAATGTCTTTGCATTGGTCGGTCTTCCATTGCTGGCCATCTGGCTCGTGGCGCGGTGGCGGTTGGGCCGCCGCATTTTCCCGGTGCCCGCCGTGGTGGCGATCGTTGCCGCGGCGATCATATGGACGGTGGTGCGCAACCTTCCTGGCTTCCCGCTGACGCCCACATTCGCGGGTGGGTAGCCGCCGACCTGCGCTGATACACTGTACGTTCGGGCCGGTGCAGTCCCGGGACTAAATCGTTCCGGACTGTGGAGGTGCAATCCAGTGCTCTTCTCGGCATTGCCAGACGCGCAGGGCCTGTATGACCCTGACAATGAGGCCGATTCCTGCGGCGTCGCGATGATCACCGATATCCAGGGCCGCCGGTCCCACGGCATCGTCTCCGACGCGCTGATCGCGCTGGAACACCTCGAGCACCGCGGGGCAGCCGGCGCTGAGCCCAACAGCGGCGACGGCGCCGGGATTCTGCTGCAACTGCCGGTGGAACTGTTGGGTGACGTCGTCGACTTCGTTTTGCCCACACCTGCGTCGGACGGGTCGGCCACGTTTGCCGCGGGCATCTGTTTCTTGCCACAGGATCCCCTCGTCCGGGCCGGGGCGCGCGAGCGGGTGGAAACGATCGCCGCCGAGGAAGGTCTGGAGGTGCTCGGCTGGCGGGAGGTGCCCGTCGATCCGGACGGGGCCGGTATCGGGCTGACGGCGCTGGGCTGTATGCCTCACATGGCCCAACTGTTCGTCGCGGCCCCCGAAACCGATGGTGTCCGCCCGGGCGGGATCGAACTGGACCGTCGGGTTTACCCGCTGCGCAAGCGGGCCGAGAAGTCCGAGGTCTACTTCCCGTCGCTGTCCAGCCGCACCATGGTCTACAAGGGCATGTTGACCACAATGCAACTGCCGCAGTATTTTCCGGACCTGCGCGACGGACGGTGCCAAAGTGCCATCGCGATTGTGCACAGTCGGTTCTCCACCAACACCTTCCCGTCCTGGCCATTGGCGCATCCCTTCCGCTTTGTGGCACACAACGGCGAAATCAACACTGTCCGCGGCAATCGCAATCGCATGCACGCCCGTGAGGCGAAACTCGCCAGCTCGCTCATCCCCGGTGACCTGAGTCGGTTGTCACCGATCTGCAGCGCCGACGCGTCGGATTCGGCCTCCTTCGACGAGGTGCTCGAGCTGGTGCACCTGGGCGGTCGCAGCCTGCCGCACGCAGTGTTGATGATGATCCCCGAAGCCTGGGAGAACAACACCACGATGGATCCCGCGGAGCGGGCATTCTGGAAGTTCCACGCCTCGCTGATGGAACCCTGGGACGGCCCGGCCTGCGTCACGTTCACCGACGGCACAGTGGTCGGAGCTGTGCTGGACCGCAACGGATTACGGCCAGGCCGCTGGTGGCGCACGGTCGACGACCGGGTGATCCTCGCCAGCGAGAGCGGCGTGCTTGATGTGCCATCTGCCCAGATCGTGGCCAAAGGGCGACTGCAGCCGGGCAAGATGTTCCTGGTCGACACCGCGGCCGGGCGCATCGTGGGTGACGACGAGATCAAAGAGCAGCTCTCCCAAGCGGAGCCGTACGGTGAATGGCTGCATGCCGGACTGCTGGATCTCGGCACCCTGCCTGACCGCACCCGCGTCCAGCCCAACCATGAATCGGTGGTCCGGCGCCAGATCGCGTTTGGCTATACCGAAGAGGAACTGCGGATTTTGCTCACCCCGATGGCGGCATCGGCCTCGGAACCGCTCGGCTCGATGGGCACTGACACTCCGCCCGCGGTGCTCTCGTCACGGTCCCGGCTGCTCTACGACTATTTCGTCGAACTCTTCGCCCAGGTGACCAATCCGCCGCTGGACGCGATCCGCGAGGAGGTGGTCACCTCGATGTCCCGGGTGATGGGCCCCGAGGAGAACCTCCTGGAACCCACGGCCGCATCCTGCAGGCAGATCGTGCTGCGCTGGCCGGTGCTCGACAACGACGAACTGGGCAAGATCGTCCACATCAATGACGACGGCGAGCACCCGGGCCTGCGCACCACCGTGCTGCGCGCACTCTACGACGTGGAAACAGGCGGGGAAGGACTGGCCGAGGCGGTGGAGGAGCTGCGCGCCAAGGCATCGGAGGCGATCGCCAAAGGGGCTCGTACCCTGGTGATCTCCGACCGCGACTCCGATCACACCCGCGCTCCGATCCCATCGCTGCTGGCGGTGTCGGCGGTACATCATCACCTGGTCCGCACCAAGGAACGCACCAAGGTGGCTCTGGTGGTGGAGAGCGGGGACGCCCGCGAGGTGCATCACATTGCGATGCTCATCGGGTTCGGCGCTGCCGCGGTCAACCCGTACCTGGCCTTCGAATCGATCGAGGATCTGATCCGTGAAGGCGAGCTCACCGGCATAGCCGCTGCCACTGCCGTACGCAACTACGTCAAGGCGCTCGGCAAGGGCGTGGTCAAGGTGATGAGCAAGATGGGCATCTCGACCGTCGCGTCGTACACCGCCGCGCAGGTTTTCGAAGCCATCGGACTCGACCGCGAGGTCATTGACGAGTACTTCACCGGAACCACAAGTCAACTCGGCGGTGTGGGGCTGGACGTGCTGGCCGAGGAGGTCAAGCTGCGGCACCGGCGTGCCTACCCGGAGAATCCGACCGAACGGGTACACCGCCGGCTCGAAGTGGGCGGCGAGTACGCATTCCGACGCGAAGGTGAGCTGCACCTGTTCACTCCGGAAGTGGTTTTCCTGCTGCAGCATTCAACGCGCACCGGTCGCCATGAGGTCTTCACGCAGTACTCCGAGGAAGTGAATCGGCTGGCCGCGGAGGGCGGTACGCTGCGCGGCCTGTTCGAACTGAAGACGCTGCGGCCCCCTGTTCCGCTGGAGGAGGTCGAGCCCGTCGAGTCGATCGTCACCCGGTTCAACACCGGCGCGATGAGCTACGGTTCCATCTCGGCTGAAGCCCACGAGACCATGGCGATCGCCATGAACAATCTCGGCGGTCGTTCCAATTCCGGTGAGGGCGGCGAAGATGCCGACCGGCTCTACGATCCGCGCCGGCGCAGCGCCGTCAAGCAGGTGGCCTCCGGCCGGTTCGGTGTCACCAGTGACTACCTGGTCAACGCCACCGACATCCAGATCAAGATGGCTCAGGGTGCCAAACCGGGGGAGGGCGGCCAGCTTCCGGCGTACAAGGTCTATCCGAACATTGCCAAAACCCGCCATTCCACGCCGGGTGTCGGCCTCATCTCGCCGCCACCACACCATGACATCTACTCGATCGAGGATCTCGCGCAGCTGATCCACGACCTGAAGAACGCCAACGCGCAGGCCCGCATCCACGTGAAGTTGGTCAGCAGCGTGGGTGTGGGGACCGTCGCAGCAGGCGTATCCAAGGCCCATGCCGATGTGGTGCTGATCTCCGGTTACGACGGCGGCACCGGAGCGGCACCGCTGACATCGCTCAAACATGCCGGTGCGCCGTGGGAGATCGGCTTGGCCGATGCGCAGCAGACACTGGTGCTCAACGGATTACGGGATCGCATCACCGTGCAATGCGACGGCGGGATGCGCACCGCGCGTGACGTCATCGTGGCGGCCCTACTCGGCGCCGAGGAGTTCGGCTTCGCCACCGCACCACTGGTGGTCTCGGGCTGCATCATGATGCGCGTCTGTCACCTGGATACCTGCCCGGTCGGCGTGGCCACCCAGAACCCTGAACTGCGGGCCCGCTTCAACGGAAAACCGGAGTTCGTCGAGAACTTCTTCACCTTCATCGCCGAGGATGTCCGGCGGTATCTCGCCGAGCTGGGATTCCGCAGTATCGACGAGGCCGTCGGGCATGCCGAGGTCCTCGACACGGCCCAGGGGGTGGCGCACTGGAAGAGCCGCGGCCTGGACCTCAGCCCGATATTCGCGGTGCCCACCGACGCACACGGCGGCGAGCTCACCCAGCGGCGTCGGCTCCGCGATCAGGACCACGGACTCGAGCATGCGTTGGACCGCACCCTGATCCAGCTCGCTGAAGGCGCCTTGGAGGACGCCCACCGGGTCCGCCTGGAACTGCCGGTCCGCAACGTCAATCGCACCGTCGGCACATTGCTGGGCTCCGAGGTGACCCGACGCTACGGGGCAGGCGGACTGCCGCCGGACACCATCCACGTCACCCTCACCGGCTCGGCGGGACAGTCGATCGGCGCATTCCTGCCGCCGGGCATCACCCTGGACCTGATCGGCGACGCCAATGACTATGTCGCCAAAGGGTTGTCCGGCGGTCGCGTCATCGTCCGGCCCCCCGACGATGTGCTGTTTGTGCCGGAGGACAACGTGATTGCCGGCAACACCCTGCTGTACGGCGCCACCTCGGGCGAGGTGTTTCTGCGTGGCCGCGTCGGGGAACGATTCTGCGCCCGCAACTCCGGGGCCCTGGCCGTGGTCGAAGGCGTGGGCGATCACGCTTGCGAATACATGACCGGTGGCCGCGTGGTGATACTCGGAAAGACCGGCCGCAACATGGCTGCGGGGATGTCCGGCGGGATCGCGTACGTGTTCGGGCTGGACCCGGCGAAGGTCAACCCCGAGATGGTGCGGTTGCAGCCTCTGGAGCCGGAGGATCTGGCCTGGCTGCACGAGGTGGTGGCGCAACACGCCCAGCACACCGGCAGCACCGTGGCTACCTCGATGCTGTCCGATTGGCCAAGGCGCAGTGCCCAATTCACAAAGATCATGCCCACCGACTATCAGCGCGTGCTTGAGGCCACCCGGATGGCCAAGGCCGAGGGCCGCGACGTGGATAGCGCAATCATGGAGGCCAGCCGTGGCTGATCCGACCGGATTCCTTCGCGTGCCCAAAGTCGAAGCCGCCAAGCGGTCCGTCGACGAACGAGTGGGCGACTGGCGGGAGGTGTACGAACGTCAGAATCCTCACGAACGAGCCGGCGAGGTGTCACAGCAGGCGCGTCGCTGCATGGACTGCGGTATACCGTTCTGTCACTCCGGCAGCGCTGGATGTCCACTGGGCAACCTGATTCCGGAGTGGAACGATCTGGTGCGCCGTGGCCGCTGGGATGCCGCCAGCGACCGACTGCACGCCACCAACAACTTCCCCGAGTTCACCGGTCGGCTGTGCCCGGCACCCTGCGAGGCGGCGTGCGTGCTGTCGATCGGCGAGGAACAGACCGGCGGCAGCGTCACCATCAAGCGCATCGAGCAGACCATCGCCGACCAGGCGTGGCTGGACGGCACGGTCGAACCCCAGCCCGCCGCGATCTCTACCGGCAAGAGCGTCGCTGTCGTCGGATCGGGGCCCGCAGGCCTGGCCGCCGCACAACAACTCACCCGGGCCGGCCACGAGGTGACCGTCTATGAACGCGACGACCGGCTCGGCGGATTGCTGCGCTACGGCATCCCCGAGTACAAGCTGGAGAAATCGACGCTCAACCAGCGGCTGGCGCAGATGCGTGCCGAAGGGACCCGGTTTGTCACCGAATGTGAGGTCGGGGTCGATCTGTCCGTCGAGATGCTGCGCAGTCGCCACCAGGCGGTGGTGCTCGCGGTGGGCGCACTGCGTGCCCGCGACAATGCCGTTCCCGGCCGTGAGCTGGCCGGCGTGCACCTGGCGATGGAACATCTGGTGCCGGCCAACCGGGAATGTGAGGGCGACGGACCGTCCACATTGTCCGCGGCAGGCAAGCATGTGGTGATCATCGGCGGGGGAGACACCGGTGCCGACTGCCTGGGTACGGCGCACCGCCAGGGCGCCCAGTCGGTGACCCAGTTGGACTACAACCCCGAGCCGCCCGAAACCAGGGACGAATCCCGGTCCCCCTGGCCGATGTGGCCTCTGGTACTGCGGACCTCGCCTGCACACGCCGAAGGGGGTGCGCGGCGGTTCGAGGTGGCCGTGCAACGGTTCATCGGCGACGACGAGGGGAACCTGAAGGCGATCGAGGTCGCCGAGGTGCGGGTCATTCGCGACGCCGACGGGCGGCGTCAGATCACACCGGTGGGCGACTCGCTGGAACTGCCCTGTGACATGGCGTTGCTGGCGATCGGGTTCGACGGTGTCGAACACATGGAACTGCTGCCCGGTCTCGGTCTGAAGCTCAACGGACGCGGTGCGCTGCCGTGCGGATCGGACTGGCAGACCGACGCGCCGGGCGTGTTCGTCTGCGGTGACGCTCACCGCGGAGCATCTCTGGTGGTCTGGGCGATTGCCGAGGGACGGAGCGCCGCACACGCTGTCGACGCCTACCTCATGGGTGACTCCGATCTGCCGGCGCCGGTGCGCCCGGGAGCACTACCGCTGGCCGTCGTCTGAATCGATTAACGACTATGCTCGTAACCCGTGAACCGACGCGGAAAAATCGTTTGTACGCTTGGACCGGCTACCGGTACCGATGAGATCGTCACGGCGCTGGTGGAGGCCGGAATGGACGTCGCGCGGCTGAATTTCAGCCACGGCGACTACAGCGACCACGAGGCCGCCTACAAGCGGGTACGTGCGGCTTCGGATACGACCGGTCGTGCCGTCGGCATCCTGGCTGACCTGCAGGGACCCAAGATCCGACTGGGCCGGTTCGCCGAGGGGCGCACCGTGTGGACCAACGGCGAAAAGGTGCGGATCACCGTCGCCGACGTCTCGGGCACCCATGATCGGGTGTCGACCACTTATAAGCGCTTGAACCAGGACGCCACGCCGGGAGACCGGGTCCTCGTCGACGACGGCAATGTGGGGCTGACAGTCG
Organism: Mycobacterium appelbergii; assembly: GCF_032883035.1. Taxonomy (NCBI): domain Bacteria; kingdom Bacillati; phylum Actinomycetota; class Actinomycetes; order Mycobacteriales; family Mycobacteriaceae; genus Mycobacterium; species Mycobacterium appelbergii. The sequence continues at coordinate 171,049 of NZ_JAMQTH010000016.1, read as the reverse complement.
AGAGCATCGACGGTGAGGACGTCATCTGCACGGTCACCGAGGGCGGCCCGGTCAGCAACAACAAGGGCATGTCGCTACCCGGCATGAACGTCTCGGCCCCGGCGCTGTCGGAGAAGGACATCGACGACCTGGAGTTCGCGCTGCGGCTCGGGGTCGACCTCATGGCGCTGTCATTCGTGCGCTCACCGGCCGACATCGAGCTGGTGCATGAGGTGATGGACCGGGTCGGGCGTCGGGTGCCGGTGATCGCCAAGCTGGAAAAGCCCGAGGCGATCGACAACCTCGAGGCGATCGTGTTGGCCTTCGACGCCGTCATGGTGGCCCGCGGTGATCTCGGCGTGGAACTGCCGCTCGAAGAGGTGCCCCTGGTGCAGAAGCGGGCCATCCAGATGGCCCGGGAGAACGCCAAGCCGGTGATCGTCGCCACCCAGATGCTCGAGTCGATGATCGAGAACTCCCGCCCCACCCGCGCGGAGGCCTCCGATGTCGCCAACGCGGTGCTCGACGGTGCCGACGCGGTGATGCTCTCCGGCGAGACGTCGGTGGGCAAGTTCCCGCTGGAGGCCGTCAGGACGATGGCGCGCATCATCTCCGCGGTGGAGGACAACTCGGTGGTGGTTCCGCCCCTGACCCACGTGCCGCGGACCAAACGCGGGGTGATCTCCTACGCCGCCCGTGACATCGGTGAGCGACTGGACGCCAAGGCGCTGGTCGCGTTCACCCAGTCGGGCGACACAGTGCGCCGGCTGGCGCGCCTGCACACGCCGCTGCCGGTGCTGGCCTTCACCGCACTGCCGGAAGTCCGCAGCCAGCTCGCGCTGACCTGGGGCACCGAAACGTTCATCGTGGCGCAGATGGACACCACCGACGGCATGATCCGCCAAGTCGACAAGTCGTTGCTGGAGCTCGGCCGGTACAAGCGTGGAGAGCTGGTTGTGATCGTCGCAGGCGCACCGCCTGGCACAGTAGGCTCCACCAATCTGATCCATGTTCACCGCATCGGGGAGGACGACGTCTAGCGAGTTGATGGAAGGTGCCCGGTGTCACACTCGGATTTTGCGGAGCTGCTGGCGGTTCTCGATCTCAACAGGATCGACGACGACCTGTTCATCGGTTCGCATCCGAGCAAGAACCCGGTGCGCACGTTCGGGGGCCAGATGGTTGCCCAGGCGTTCGTTGCCGGGGGCCGCACGCTGGAGCACAAGCTGGCCCCCAGCGCGCTCAACGCGCATTTCATCGCGGGCGGTGATCCGGAGAAAGACCTGGAGTTCCACATCATCCGGTTGCGCGACGAACGACGCTTCGCCAACCGACGTGTCGACGTCATGCAGAACGGTCAGCTGCTCACCACGGTGGTGATCTCGTACATGAACGGGGGGCGCGGCCTCGAGCACAACATCGCCGCGCCGCAGGTGGCCGCTCCCGATACGCTGCCCAAGATCGACGAGTTGCTGCGGGGCTACGAGGAGACCGTGCCGCTGTTCGTCAACGCGCTGCGGCCGATCGAATGGCGCTACACCAACGATCCGGCCTGGGTGATGCGGGACAAGGGCGAGCGGCTCGACCACAATCGTGTCTGGCTCAAGACCGAGGGCGTCATGCCCGACGACCCGCTGCTGCACGCCGCCGCGTTGGTGTATTCGTCGGACACCACCGTGCTCGACTCGATCATCACCACACACGGTCTGTCGTGGGGTTTTGACCGGATCTTCGCGGTCACGATGAATCACTCGGTGTGGTTCCACCGCCCGATCCAGTTCGACGAATGGGTGTTGTACTCCACCACCTCACCGGTTGCGGCGGAATCCCGCGGACTGGGCACCGGACACTTTTTCGATGTGTCGGGACAGTTGCTGGCGACTGTGGTGCAGGAGGGCATCGTCAAGTACTTCCCCGGCACAAGCCCGTGAAAGTCGCACCGCGGCTGCCTGCAGGTGAGCGGGTTGTCATCCACGTCGACTCCCCGGCGGGTCGGTGGATCTGCGCACTCGCGGTGTTCAGTGGATTCTGCTGGTTGATTGTGCTGTTGGCCCACGATCCGCATCACGCGGACTGGGATCCCGCCAGCCGCTGGACGTGGTCGCTGACGATCCTCACCGCGGTCGGATTCATTTCTCGTGGGATCTTCCTGGGCCGGCCGGTCACGGCTGCCCACGCGGGAATGGCATCTGCGATGGTGTTGGCCGGCCTGGCCGCGCACATGCTGTTCTTCGACGAACTCGGCAATCTGCTGATCGTCGGGGCCGCGATCGCATTGATGTGGCCGACGACGGTCCGGCCCGATCCTCGTGATCTACCGCATGTTTGGGCGTTGGTGGATGCCACCACCGGTGACCCGTTGGCGCCGTTCGCCATGCAGATGACCAAGTGTCACCATTTCAACGCGGCGGGTACCGCGGCCATCGCCTACCGGACGCGACTGGGCTACGCGGTGGTGAGTGGAGATCCGATCGGTGATGAACGTTGCTTCGCCGATCTGGTGGCCGACTTCGCGGCGCTGTGCCATCAGCGCGGTTGGCGCATCGTGATACTCGGGTGCAGCGAGCGTCGGCTGAGCCTGTGGACGGACCCCGCGGCAGTCGGACAGACCCTGCGCCCGGTGCCGATCGGGCGCGACGTCGCCATCGATGTCGGAACCTTCGACCTTGCCGGGCGCCGGTACCGCAACGTACGTCAGGCCGTCCAACGCACCCGAAACTCGGGCATCACCACCGAAATCGTTGCGGAACAAGAGCTTCCCGCGCCACTGCGGGGCGAGCTTGTCGAGGTGCTCGAGGCCTCACACAGCGGATCACGCACCGAACGTGGCTTCTCGATGATCCTCGACGGTGCGCTTCTTGGCCGGTATCCGGGCATCGAGTTGGCCGTGGCCCGCGACAACGCGGGACGGGTACAGGGTTTTCATCGTTATGCCACCGCCGGTCACGGCACCGAAATCACCCTCGACGTGCCATGGCGGCGGCGCGGAGCGCCCAACGGAATTGACGAGCGGCTTTCCGTGGAGATGATCCTGGCTGCCCGAGAACGAGGTGGTCAACGGGTGTCGTTGGCGTTCGCCGCTTTTCCGGAGCTTTTCGATGAGAAGAATCGGAGCCGGGTACAGACCCTGCTTTACACCGCAATACATCTGGGCGACTCCCTCATCGCACTGGAGTCACTGTACCGCTACTTGCGGAAGTTCCATGCCGTCGGCGCACGCCGGTATGTCCTGCTGACCCTGAACCAGGTGATTCCGTTGTTGTTCATTCTGCTGTCGTTGGAGTTCATGCCGCGCCGCCGGCAGTCGGTCGGCGCGCCTTAGCGGCTGGGTGTCGGCGTAACGCCGAATTCACCCTCAAGGCGTTGCCGGAAAGTGTCCTCGCATTGCTGTTGCGCGGCTTGGTCGCTGCCTGCATCCTGCATGCAGTTCACGTAGTCGCTGCCGCCGAACTCGTTGAACCAGCGTTGCCCCAGGTTGACCCATATCGCGATGAACACCAGTGACAGCACGATCGCGACGCATCCGAGCGCGATCCCGGTGGTGGCCACCCCGCCGTTGTTCGCCTCGCCGCGCTTGACCCTTCCGCGCGCGACGAAGCCGAGGATCACCGCAGCGACGCCGAGTGCCAGGCCGCCGATCACCGACCACACCAGCACGAGACCGATGATCGCGGTTACCAGCGCCGCGATGCCCAGCCCGTTCTTGGGTGCGGCGGGCGGTGGGGTCATGGCCCCCGGATAGGGCGGGGGATAGCCGCCGTACGGAGGCGGCGGTGGATATCCGCCGGGATAGGCACCATACGGGTACGGGGGGACAGCAGCAGATGGCGGCTGGGATTGCTCCGGCCTATCCGACTCAGTCCCTGCGGCGCGCTCGTCGGTCATGTCTGTGAGGCTACCCGCCGGGAACGCTGTTGAGTTCGTGACTTCGAATGACAGGGCATTCGATGTGTGCAGGCAGATGATGGGTCGCCACCACCACGGTGCGGTCGGGCGGAAACAGCGCGCCGGGTGTGAGCAGCTCGGTCAGGATTCGTTGGCCATCAGCAGCATCCAGATTTTCGGTCGGCTCGTCGAGCAACACGATCGGGAACGTGGAAATCAGCACCCTGGCCAGAAGCAGGCGACGTCTCTGCCCGGCCGACACCGCCGCGGCCCCGCCGACCAGCACACTGGACAGACCGTCGGGTAGTTCGGCAAGCCAGGCATGCAGTCCGACGCGTTGCAGGGCAGTGCACAGTTCCTCGTCGGTGGCGTCGCCGCGCGCCACGAGCAGGTTGTCCCGCACGGTGGTGTCGAACAGGTGCGCGTCCTCAGCGAAAAACGCCGCCTGACCCGGTGTCTGGCCGTATCTGTCGGCCATCGCCATCAGCAGTGTCGTCTTACCGGACCCGCTCGGGCCGACGACCGCCAGCCGGCCACCCGCGGGCAGCTCGATCGGCGGCGCGACCGGACGCGGGCGCAGCCGGTCCTGCGGTGCGGTGAGTTCCCAGAGTCTGCGCGCGGCGATGCGCGAACGGCTCAGTTGCACTGCGGCATCGGGAAGGGCCGTGGTGGCCTCGAAAGCCGACAGAGGCAACAACATGAGGATCGCCAGCGTGGTCGGTGCGACCGTCGGTGCCAAGGCGATGCCTGCGACTACGGCGCCCAGCACACTGGCGCCGATGGCGATGCTCGGCATGGCCGCGGCCACCGCGGCGGGCGCCGCGGCGCGGTCGCCGGCGCGACCCCAATCGTGATGGTGACGTTCTGATTCGGCGATCACCGCATCAAGGCGCCCGCTGACCCGCAGCTCCGGCCCGTACTCCAGCGCCAGCATCGTCGCGGTGTCACGGCGCGAACGGTATTGGTCGGCAATGGCTTCCGCGGCGCTCACCGCGCGGGAGGCCAGTGCGGGAGCGAGCACGCCCGCGATCAGGAGACACAACGCCAATACCGCGGCGGAGGCTGGGGAAATCGCGGCGATGGCTCCCACGGCCGCGCATGACAACACTGCGGCCACCGCGATCGGCAATACCGCGCGTACCAGGACGTCGGACAACTCATCGACGGATGCACCGACCCGAGCGACCAGTTCGCCGCTGGACATGCGCGCTGCATCGTCGACCGGGCCCTCGGCGAGGCGACGGTACAACCCGGTGCGGGCGTTGGCGGCGGCGCGCAGAGCGGTGTCGTGGGAGGCCAATCGTTGGCAGTAGCCGAGCACGCCACGCGATATCCCGAGGGCTCGCACCGCCACCACCGCAACGCTGAGATCCAGGATGGGTGGCATCTGCCACGCCCGGGTGATCAACCACGCTGAGATTGCGGCCAACGCCAGTGCGCTGCCCAGCGACAGCACACCGAACAATCCGGCCAACAGCAGCCGGGACAGCCTCGGCCGCAGCAGGTCGACGGTCAGCTTCAGGAGCGGATCATCGCGGAACAAGCGACTCACCCACCGTCACCAGTTGATCGGCGATGTTGAGCACCGGATCGCGATGCCCGACCACCAGCACCGTGGCCCCGGCGCGGGCGCGGGCGACCACCGCTGACAGCACCCGGTCCTCCAGCACCGCATCGAGATGAGCGGTCGGCTCGTCGAGCAGCAGTGCGGGGGCGGCTGAGCCGAGCACGCGGGCCAGGCCGAGGCGCTGTCGCTGACCGAGCGACAACCCGACACCATCGCGACCGAGCCGGGTCTCCAAGCCATCGGCCAAGGTGCTCAGCACCTCGTCGAAACCTGCGGCGCGGCAGGCACTCTCGATGTCGGGCAGTGGCCCGAGGAGCTCGAGATTGTCACGGACGCTGCCTGGAATCAACACCGGGCGATGCGGTAGCCATGCCACCTGTCGCCACCACGCTGACAGGTCGAGTTCACCGATGTCGATGCCGTCGATCAGGATTCGGCCGCGCGGCAACTCGGTCAGGCCCAGGATCGCCTGCAGCGCGGTGCTCTTGCCCACGCCGTTGGGACCGGTCACAACGGTGACCCGGCCGGGCTCGATCGTCGCGCCCAACTGCTCGACGGCAATGGTGGGCGCAGTCGTCGGCACCTCGCGGGTGCCACCGAACCCAGAGTGCGGTCCACACAACCGGAATGCTTGTTCAGCGGCGGTTTTCCCATCCTGGGCGGCATGGAAGGCCGCGCCGACGCGCCGCAGCGGCCAGAACACCTCGGGGGCCAGTAGCAGTGCGGTCAGCCCGGCTTCCAACGTCATGTCGCCGAACACCAGTCGCAGCCCGACGCTGACGGCGACCAGCGCGACACCGAGGGTGGCCAGCAGTTCGAGGACCAACGACGACAGAAAGGCGATCCGCAGGGTTGCCATGGCCGAACGCCGGTGCGCTGCGGACAGTTCGGCGATGCGCGTCGCCGACCCGGCGGCCCGGCCCACCGCACGCAGGGTCGGGATGCCTGCGACCAGGTCGAGCAACCGGCCGTGCAGAGTGGTCATCGCGGTCAGCGCAGCCGCCGATCGATCCGCGGTGACCAATCCGATCAGCACCATGAAGATCGGGATCAGCGGCAGCGCGATCATGACGATCGCCGCGGCCTGCAGGTCGTAACACGCCATCACCACCAGAGCGACGGGGGTGAGGATGGCGGCCTGCACGACAGCCGGTAGATAGCCGGTGAAGTACGGGCGCAGGCCGTCGAGGCCGCGGGTCACCACTGTCGCGGCGGCATCGCGGTCGGCGGTCAGCTGCCGGGGCGACTGGGCGGTCACCGAGCGCAAGACGCGGCCGGACAATTCCCCGATTACCGCGGTGGCGCCACGCTGGGAAAGCCGCCCTTGGAGCCAGTGCGCCAGTGCGCGGACCAACCACAGGGTCGCCAATGCGCTCAGTGCCGCCCCCCATTGGGCGCCCGAGCGAGGCGCGGTGATGACCCCGGCCACGATGTGAGCCAACACCACCGCCGCGGCAATCGTGGTGCCGGCGACCACGATGCCGCAGATCACCGAGGCGAGCAGGTAGCGCCGCAGTGCCGCGGCGGATCCGGTGCCGCCGCGGATGCCGAGTGCGCGCCAGAGGTTCAGACGGACCGCCGTGGCAGTCCGACGGGCGCGGGTATCCGGTCGGCAGAGATCCGTTTACGAAACACCCAATAGGTCCAGGCTTGGTAGACGACGACCAACGGCGCGAATATCAGTGCCGCCCAAGTCATGATCTTCAGTGTGTATGGAGACGACGATCCGTTGTAGATGGTCAGGCTCCAGTCCGGGTTCAGTGTGGAGGGCACGAGGTTCGGGAACAGCGATCCGAACAGCAGGATCACCACGGCGGCAACCACAATCGTGGTGTAGACGAATGCCCAGCCTTCACCGCTGCGGCTGAAGACCCGGGTGATCGCCGCCAGCTGGGCACCGACGGCGACCGCGAGCACGATCCAGGTCCACTCCTTGCCGTGGGCAAGCTGGGTCCACAGCCCGAATCCACCGACCAGCACGGTGACGGGCACGGCTAGAAGTTGGGCGAACCGGAATGCGTCGCTGCGCATTTCGCCGGAGGTCTTCAGCGCCACGAACACCGCGCCGTGCAACGCAAACAATCCGCCGGTGGCCAATCCGCCGAGCACGGTGTAGGCGTTGATGAGTTCGCCGAATGACAGTTGTATCTGTTTGTCGGCGTCGACCGGCAGCCCACGCACCAGCGAGGCGAATGCGACGCCCCACAAAATTGCGGGTGCCCAGGAGCCGACGGCGATGCCGAGGTCGGCCCACCGGCGCCAGTGCGGATCGTCGATCTTGCCGCGCCATTCGATCGCGACCACGCGCACGATCATTGCGCACAGGATCGCCAGTAATGGCAGGTACAAGCCAGAGAACACGGTGGCGTACATCTCGGGGAAGGCGGCGAACATGGCGCCACCGGCGGTGATCAGCCAGACCTCGTTGCCGTCCCACACCGGCCCGATGGTGTTGAGCGCGGCCCGGCGGTACGGCTCGGGGTCGCCGCCGCGTCCGTTGGCGACCCTGCCGAAGAAGGCCATCAGCATGCCGACGCCAAAATCGAAGCCCTCGAGGATGAAGAAGCCGAGGAACAGCACGGCCAGTAGGACAAACCAGATTTCCTGTAATCCCATTGCGTTTCGCTCCTCAGTACGCGAACGACAACGGCGCCACCTCGTCGGAACCTGGCGGTTCCGGCGGCGCGGGTTCGGAGTCGTGTTCCAACGGGCCCTCGACGATGTAGCGACGCAGCAGCCAGAACCAGATGACCGCCAGTACCGCGTACACCAGAGTGAAGGTCGCCAGTGAGAACACCACCAGGCCCATCGGGTGATCGGATACGCCTTGGGCGACGGTGAGTCGGATGTCCTGATCCCCAGTGGGGTTCGGCACCACCACCCAGGGTTGACGGCCCATCTCGGTGAACACCCAGCCGGCGCTGTTGGCCAGGAATGGCGTCGGGATGGTCAACAGGGCGAACCAGGAGAACCATCGTTGATGCGGTATCCGGCCACCACGGGTCAACCACAGTGCGGCAAGGGCGAACAATGCCGGGACGGCCAGGAACCCGATCATCGCCCGGAACGACCAGTACGTGACGAAGAGGTTGGGCCGGTAATCACCGGGTCCGAACTTGACCTCGTATTGCTCCTGGAGGTCCTTGACGCCGTCGAGGTGCACGCCACTGAACTTGCCCTCGGCGAGGAAGGGTAGCACGTAGGGCACCTCGATGAGGTGGACCACGCTGTCACAGTTGTTGTGTGTGCCCACCGTCAGGATGGAGAAGTCGGGATCGGTTTCGCTGTGGCACAGGGATTCTGCCGAGGCCATCTTCATCGGCTGCTGCTGGAACATCAGCTTTCCCTGGGCGTCGCCGGTGAAGAACAACCCGATCGCCGCCACCAGAGTCACCAGGCATCCCAGGATGGTGGCAGGCCGGTACATGGCGCTACCCAAGGCGTCGGTCCCGCCGGTTCGGTGCGAGCGCACCATCCGCCATGCGCACACACATGCGACGAACGTGCCTGCGGTCAGGAACGCACCTGCCACCGCGTGGGTGAACGCCGCTATCGCAGTGTTGTTGGTGAACAGCGCGACGATGCTGGTGAGTTCGGCACGGCCGGTTTCGGGATTGAACCGGGCACCGACCGGATGTTGCATGAACGAGTTGGCCGCGATGATGAAGAAGGCCGACATGTTCACCGCGATCGCCACCACCCAGATGCAGGCCAGATGGACCAGGCGGGGCAGTCGCGTCCAGCCGAAGATCCACAGCCCGATGAACGTGGATTCGAAGAAGAACGCGGCCAGTCCCTCCATGGCCAGCGGTGCGCCGAAGATGTCGCCGACGAATCGGGAGTACTCACTCCAGTTCATGCCGAACTGGAACTCCTGGACGATTCCGGTGGCGACGCCGATGGCGAAGTTGATCAGGAACAGCTTGCCGAAGAAGCGGGTGAGTCGATACCAACTCTCATTGCCGGTGATGACCCACACCGTCTGCATGACGGCGATAAGGGGCGCCAACCCGATGGTCAGCGGAACGAAAATGAAGTGGTAGACGGTGGTGATCCCGAACTGCCACCGCGACACATCCAACGCGTCCATCTGACCTCACTTCCAAGGTCGCTAGGCCAATCTACGACGGAGTGTAGTAGATCTCCGTAACAGTAGCTACCGTCCGACCCGGGCCCGGCTCGGTGTTTTAAGTCACCGGCGGCGGTGACGTGAGTGCCGAACCCAACTTCTTGGCGTCCCGGCGGATGCCGAACGCCGACACGATCTCGAATACGCCGAGCACAACCAGGATGATGCCCGTTACCTGGGTGATCGCGACCAATCCTTCGAGCGGCGCCACGAACATGATGATGCCGGCGATGACGCTGACGATGCCGATGATGATCTCCCAGATGCGTCCCGGCAGCGACGGATCGCCGATGGCCGACATTGCCGTCGCCACGCCGCGGAAGATGAACCCGACGCCGATCCAGATGGCAAGAAGCTCAATCGAGTTCTGGAGGTTGATGAAGCACAGTACGGCCAGGATCAACGCTGCGGCCCCGCTGACGAACAGCAGTACCCGACCGCCCACCGACGAGCGCAGACTGAACGCGAGCACCACCTGCGAGATGCCGGTCACCAGCAGATAAGCGCCGAAGAAGATCGCGGTCACGAGGATCGCGGCCGCGGGCCGCACGAACACGAGGACTCCCAGGATGACTGCGATGACGCCCGTGATCAACGCCGTCTTCCAGAGATGAGGCAACAAGCTTGGGCGAGCAGTGGTTTCCATGCGGGCAGTTTGGCACAGCGCAGCCTGGTGGGCGCGGATTTTACGGTACGGCTGTGGTGTCGTACTGCGGTCGTTAATGTTCCGTTACCGGCAGTGCGCGCTGGGTCCATGGCCGTTAACGTCATCGCCTGCAAGTAACGAAGACGGCCCGATGCAGAAAGAAAGAGGCAACCGTGTCAAGTGGATGTCAAGTCCGTCGGGGGAAGTCATGGCGTATCGCGGCCGTCTTCGCCGCCAGCGCCGTGCTGTCGCTGTCAGCGTGTGCCAGCGGCACGGACAGTGGTTCGTCGGCACCCGAAACCGACACCACCGGGGTTTCGGCCGAAAAGGTCGACGCGATCGCGAACACCGTTCCTGCCCCCATCAAGGACTCCGGGCAGTTGGTCGTCGGTGTCAACATTCCGTACGCTCCCAATGAGTTCAAAGATCCCAGCGGCAAAATTGTCGGTTTTGACGTCGACCTGATGAACGCGATCGCCGCGACCCTCGGCCTGAAGGCGGAATACCGCGAGGCGGACTTCGCCAAGATCATTCCGTCGATTCAGGGCGGCACCTACAACGTCGGTATGTCGTCGTTCACCGACACCAAGGAGCGGGAGAAGTCCGTCGACTTCGTCAACTACTTCAATGCAGGCATTCTGTGGGCGCAACGCCCCGATGCTCCGGTCGATCCCAACAATGCCTGCGGCAAGAAGGTTGCCGTGCAGGCCACCACGACCGAGGAAACCGACGAACTGCCTGCCAAGAACAAGGCCTGCATCGACGCGGGTAAGCCGGCGATCACGATCATGCCGTTCGACGGTCAGGATGCGGCCGCGAACGCGGTGGCGCTCGGCCAGGCCGACGCGATGTCCGCGGATTCACCGGTGACGGCGTACGCCATCAAGCAGAGCAACGGCAAGCTTGAGCCGGCCGGGGAGATCTTCGATTCCGCGCCGTACGGCTGGCCGGTAACCAAGGGCTCGCCGTTGGCGCAGTCCATGCAGCAGGCGCTCGATCACCTGATCGAGTCCGGCGCCTACAAGGAGATCGCCGCGAAGTGGGGCGTGGAAAACGGGATGATCGAGAAGGCCACGATCAATGGAGCAGTCAACTGAAGCTGAAGGACGATGAGCGCTTGCGCGAAGAGCGGGAGATAGCGATGAGCGCTTGCGCGAAGAGCGGGAGATAGCGATGAGCGCTTGCGCGAAGAGCAGGAGACACCACTGCGATGACTGATGTCGAGACGTCGTCACCCACGGCCCCGGCCGCGATCGACGCGGTGCCGTTGCGTCACCCGTGGCGGTGGGTGGCGGCGGTCGTCATTCTCGTCCTGGTCGTGCTGTTCCTGTACGGTGCGGCGACCAATGACGCCTACGGGTGGTCGACGTATTGGGAGTATCTGTTCAACGAGCGGGTCTTGACAGTCGGTGTGCTGAACACCCTGCAGCTGACCATCTACGCGATGGTGCTGGCCATCGTGCTGGGTGTGCTCCTTGCGGTCATGCGGTTGTCGCCCAACCCGGTGTTCCGGTGGGTCGCATGGGTGTACCTGTGGATTTTCCGTGGCACGCCGATCTATGTGCAGTTGGTGTTCTGGGGTCTGATCCCGACCATCTACAAGAACATTCAGCTGGGCGTGCCGTTCGGGCCGTCGTTCTTTCACTTCGACGTGCAGAGTCTGTCGATTCCGTTTCTGCTCGCGATACTCGGCCTGGCACTCAATGAGGCCGCCTACATGGCCGAGATCATCCGCGCCGGAATCAGTTCCGTGCCGGAGGGGCAGTCGGAAGCGTCGACCGCGTTGGGCATGTCGTGGACGATGACGATGCGCCGGACGGTCCTGCCGCAGGCGATGCGGGTCATCATCCCGCCGACGGGCAACGAGGTCATCAGCATGCTGAAGACCACGTCGCTGGTCACCGCGGTTCCTTTCACGCTGGATCTCTACGGCATCACCTCGCGCGAGATCGCGGCGCGGACCTTCGAGCCGGTCCCGCTGCTGCTGGTGGCGGCGACTTGGTATCTGGTGATCACCAGCGTCCTGATGGTCGGTCAGTTCTACCTTGAGCGGTATTTCTCCCGCGGCGTATCGCGCAAACTGACCACCAAGCAACTGGAGGCGCTCGCCAAGGCGCAGATGGGAGAGCCGCACCCGTGACGCCGATGGTGAAGGCCGAGCAGGTCTGCAAAAACTTCGGTGCCCTGCAGGTCCTCAAAGGCGTGACGCTGGAGATCGACAAGGGCGAGGTGTTGTGCATGGTCGGCCCGTCGGGTTCGGGCAAGTCGACATTCCTGCGCTGCATCAACCATTTGGAGCAGGTGAACGCGGGCCGCCTCTACGTCGACGGCCAGTTGATCGGCTACCGCGAGCGTGGCAGCAAGCTGCACGAGATGCCGCCCCGGGAAGCCGCCAAACAACGGCGCGACATCGGCATGGTGTTCCAGCATTTCAACCTGTTCCCACATCGCACCGCGCTGGAGAACGTCCTCGAGGCGCCGATCCATGTCAAAGGGATCAAAAAGGGTGCCGCCACGGCGCGGGCCAAGGATCTGCTCGAGCAGGTGGGGTTGGCGGCCAAGGCCGACGCCTATCCGGCGCAGCTGTCCGGTGGCCAGCAGCAACGCGTCGCCATCGCGCGGGCCTTGGCGATGAGCCCCAAGCTGATGCTCTTCGACGAGCCCACCTCGGCACTCGATCCTGAACTGGTCGGCGAGGTGCTGGCCGTGATGAAGAAGCTCGCCAGCGAGGGCATGACGATGGTGGTGGTCACCCATGAGATGGGGTTCGCCCGCGAGGTCGCCGACAAGCTGGTGTTCATGGACGGTGGTGTCATCGTGGAGAGCGGGAACCCGCGTGAAGTGATCAACAATCCGAAACATGAACGCACAAAGGCGTTCCTGTCGAAGGTGATGTAGCTTCGGTTGGGTGGGCTCAACGCGATCGGATGTAGTTGTCAGCGTCGCCGAACTCGGCCGACTCATCGCGGCGGGCGATCCGGTGACGCTGCTGGACGTGCGCTGGACACTGGCCGAGCCTGATGGTTCGGACGCGTACCTGAGTGGCCACCTGCCCGGAGCGGTCTATGTGTCCCTGGACTCGGACCTGACCGATCACAATGTGAACGGCCGGGGCAGGCACCCACTGCCGTCCGGGCGCGCGCTGGAGGCGGCGGCGCGGCGCTGGGGTGTTCGTGAAGGGGTGCCGACAGTCGTCTACGACGACTGGAACAGGGCCGGTTCGGCCCGGGCCTGGTGGGTGCTGACTGCGTCAGGCATCGGCGATGTCCGCATCCTCGATGGCGGGTTGGCGGCCTGGACCGCCGCAGGCGGGGTCCTGGAGACCGGGCCTGTCACACCGCCGCCGGGCGACGTACACGTGGTTCACGAAGACCTGTATCACGGCGCACGCCCCACCCTGACCGCGCAGCAGGCCGGTTCGGCGCCGGGTCCGCTGCTCGACGCGAGGGCGCCCGAGCGGTTCCGCGGCGACGTCGAACCGGTGGATGCGGTCGCCGGGCACATCCCCGGGGCGATCAATGTGCCCAGCACCAAACTGCTGGCCGAGGACGGCACAGTGCTGCCGACATCCGACCTGCGCGCGCTCCTGACCGACCATGGCGTTGACGGGTCCGCCGCTGTCGGCGCGTACTGCGGATCAGGCGTCACCGCGGCGCTCACGGTCGCGGCCCTGGCCGCAGCCGGCGTGGATGCCGCGCTGTTCCCCGGGTCGTGGTCGGAATGGAGTAGCGACTCGACGCGCCCCGTGGCGCGGGGCGCGCAGTAGCAGGCACGCGCAGAAGCGGTGCACCTGCGGCCGCGTCGGCGACTTTATGCTGGGCAGATGCAGGACCGCCCCGATCCGGTGACGCCGTTGTGGCGGGCGGCGCAGATCTTCCGGTTGCTGAGTTGCATCTACGCGCTCGGCTTTCAGATCGCGGTGAACGCCGATCTGAAAGCGCCGATTCTCGGATGGCTGCTGTTCTCGGTGCTGATTGCGTGGAGCGTCGCGTGTGCGGTCGCCTACCTGCACGGTTTCGGGCGCCGCCCGGCCTGGGTGATCGCCGAGATCGTGGTGGTCGTCGGATTGATGCTGTCCACCGCGCTGATCGCGCCCGGTCAGTGGGTGGCCGACAATCAGTCGTGGCCGACCACGCTGTGGGCGACCAACGCAACCATCTCGGCGGCACTGCAGTTCGGCCCGGTCGGCGGGATGGCCACGGGGGTGGCGGTGATGGCGGCGGCAGCGGTGTTGAAGGGCTACATCAGTGTCGATCTGGGCCGCAACGCGACGATCGTCATCGAGGTGGCGGTGGGCTTGGCGGTCGGCATGGCTGCGCAGACGGCGCGCAGCGCCAGCGCCGAACTCGAACGGGCAGCGCGTCTGGCAGCCTCCCTGGAAGAGCGTGAACGGTTGTCTCGACGGGTGCACGACGGCGCAATCCAGGTGCTGGCCCTGGTTGCCCGGCGGGGCCGTGAAATCGGCGGACAGACAGCGGAATTGGCGGAACTCGCCGGAGAGCAGGAGCGGGCGCTGCGTCGCCTGGTCAGTGCGGCCGACCCCGATACGGACCTGGGCGTCGGTACGCCGGCCGACATCGGCGCGTTACTACGCGCCAGGGCCTCCGACCGGGTCTCGGTGAGCCTTCCCGCGGAGCCGGTGCTGCTCGACGGTGAGGTGGCGCGTGAGTTGTTCGCGGCCGCGGGAAATGCCCTCGACAACGTCGCTGCCCACGCCGGGCCGGATGCCCATGCGTTCGTGCTGGTGGAGGATCTCGGCGATGAGGTCACCGTGAGCATCCGCGACGACGGTGCCGGAATCCCGCAGGGACGCTTGGACGAGGCTGCCCGGCAGGGCCGCCTCGGAGTGTCGAAATCCATTGTGGGCCGGATGGACTGGCTGGGCGGCACGGCGCAGCTGAGCACCGGACCGGATTGCGGCACGGAGTGGGAGTTGACGGTACCGCGTGGACCTGAGAGGGGAGGGCGAGATGGTGGCCGATGAGGCGCCGACCGTCATGGTCGTCGATGACCATCCGATCTGGAGGGACGCCGTTGCGCGCGACCTTGCCGACGACGGCTTCACCGTGGTGGCCACCGCAGACGGGGTCGCCTCCGCGCGTCGTCGTGCCGCTGTCGTGCTGCCCGACGTGGTGGTGATGGACATGCGCTTGACGGACGGCAATGGTGCCGCGGCGACTGCGGAAGTGCTTGCGGTGTCACCATCGACGCGGGTACTTGTGCTTTCCGCGTCTGACGAACGCGACGACGTGCTGGAGGCGGTGAAGGCCGGTGCCACGGGTTACCTGGTGAAGAGTGCGTCGAAGGCCGAGTTGGGTGCGGCCGTGCGCGCGACGGCAGAGGGGCGAGCGGTGTTCACCCCAGGCCTGGCCGGGCTGGTGCTGGGTGAGTACCGGCGGATCGCACGGAGCCCGGACGACGGGCCGGCGACGCCGAGCCTGACCGAGCGGGAGACCGAAATCTTGCGTTATGTGGCAAAAGGGTTGACGGCCAGGCAGATCGCGAGCCGTTTGTCGCTCAGTCACCGCACTGTGGAGAACCACGTGCAGGCGACGTTCCGTAAACTGCAGGTGGCCAACCGCGTCGAGGCGACCCGGTACGCGATGGAACATGGTCTGGACGAGTAGTCCTACTCATCTCAGGTACCCCGTCGGGCTGTCACGATGTCGGCATGACCGAACCGCATCGCGCTGTCATCGCCCGGGTGTCGGCGGATTTCGCCGCGATCTCGGCCTATCTGAACAGAATATCGAGCGACCTGTCCGAACTCGACCGAATGCTGAGCCAGGGCCCCGCGGTACCGCAGTACCGGGCCCCGGCGCTGTATCAGCTTGCTCCACAACAGGTCCCGATGGCGCAACCGACGGGTCTGTCCGAGCCGGCCCCGGGCACGCCGCAACGCTCCGACGGCTGGATCGGCAAAATGCTGGCGGTCGCGGGAGTGGCGGTCACCCTGATCGGAGTGGTGCTGCTGCTGGTGCTCGCGGCACAGGCCGGGATCCTGCGGCCCGGGTTCCGGGTCACAGCGGGCGTAGTACTGGCCGCAGGTCTGGTGGGTGCTGCGTGGTGGCTGTATCGCCGGCCCGGTGGGCGGGTCGGCGCGATCGCACTGGCCGCCACCGGCGTGGCGACCGCCTACATGGATGTCATTGCCCTGACGAGGATCTACGACTGGGTTTCGGCGCCCTCGGGTTTGATCACCGCCGCTGTCATCGGCGGTGGGGGATTGATGTTGGCGCGCCGGTGGAACTCCGAGCATCTGGGGCTGCTCGTGCTCGTTCCGCTGATCGGTTTGGCGCCGGTGGTCACCGACGGCGTGACCCTGCTGCTCGTCGGCTTCATGCTGGCGCTGTCGGCGGCATCGCTGCCCGTCCAACACGGCAAGGACTGGATCCGGCTTCATGCCGCGCGGACCGCGGCGAGTTCCGTCCCGCTGTTGGTCGCCCTGGCCGCGGCGGCGATAGACGATCGCGAGGATCTGGCGCTGGCATGCGCCTGTGCCATGGCAGCCGTGCTCGCATTGACCGGTGGCTTACTGCTGTTGCGGTGGACGGTGAACCCCTCTGCCGTCGCGGTGCTGACCGCAGCGGGAGTGGTTCCGTTGCTGTGTGTTTCAGCCTGCGTCGACCGGGTGTTGGGCGCCTTGATGGTCTCGACGCTGGCGGCGGCGCTGTTGGCCGTCGTGGCGATCGGCGATCGGCTGCCCGGTGTGACGACGGCGGTGCGCCGGATCTGGTCGGCTCTTGCCGCGGTCGCTGCACTGGTCGTGGTCACCGTCGCATTCGACGGCGCGGTGGCGGGCCCGGTGCTCCTCGCGATGGCGATCGTGCTCGCCATCGCCGGTCGGCGGGACATCACCGCGAGGTGGGCGGCTACCGGATTCGGGGTCGCCGGCGGCCTGTTCTATCTCAGCTACGCACCGCCGGACGCCGTGGCGCGCGCCACCGAACTGCGCGCCGGCATCGCGGCGTCGGTGTTGATCGCGAGTGTTCTGCTGATCGCTGCCTCGGTGTCGATCAGCTGGTCGTGGGCGGGCGGGCCCGCCGCCACCGAGGCCACCGTCACGATTGTGTGGGCTTTGGCAGCCGTTGCGACCGGGTACGCGATCACGACCTTCACGGTCACCACGGGAGTACTCATCGGCGGTACCGGCGGCGGTTTCTTCGGCGGGCACATGGCGGCCACCATCTGTTGGATGGCGGTTGCGGCCGCGTTGTTCGCAGGTGCGGCGCGACGACCGAAGGAGCGACGGTCCCGACCTGTCGGGGCAGGCCTTGCGTTGGTGGCGGCAGCGATGGCCAAGCTGTTCCTGTTCGACCTCGGGACCCTTGACGGCATGTTCCGGGTGGTGGTCTTCATCGTCGTCGGACTGGTGCTTCTGGGCACGGGCGCCGGATACGCCCGGCTGCTCACGCAGCACGACGAACTGGCGCAACGCGCGGAGCACGCTGGTACGTGATGTTGACCACAGGCAGTCTAATCTGGAACCATTCCAGAATAGACCGCGTTGGACAAGGCATGAGTACACGTCGAACAGAAACAGATATCCAGGGTTACCAGGCCCCCACTGCGCTCAGCGACAGCTTGCAGCGTGTTCTCGTCGACCTGATCGAGCTGGCCCTGCAGGGCAAGCAGGCCCACTGGAACGTCGTGGGCACCAACTTCCGCGACCTGCATCTGCAGCTGGACGAGCTCGTCGATTTCGCCCGCGAAGGCGGCGACACGATCGCCGAACGGATGCGCGCCCTCGACGCCGTGCCCGACGGCCGGTCCGACACGGTCGCGGGAGCCACCACGCTTCCCGAGTTTCCCGCGTACGAGCGCAGCACTGCTGATGTGGTCGAGCTCATCACCACCCGCATCTACGCCGTGGTCGACACGATGCGCGGAGTGCATGACTCGGTCGATGCCGAGGATCCCAGCACCGCCGACATTCTCCATCAGCTCATCGACGGCCTGGAGAAGCTGGCCTGGCTGATCAAGTCGGAAAATCGCAAGGTCTAAGCACTCGCGGGATCGGCCACCGCGACGGCCTGCTTGCCGACCAGATACCAGGTCCGCATGACGCCTTTGCCCTTGATCTCCACCTCGCCCCGTTCCTCCAGCACGAAGGCATGGCTGAGGCGGTCGTAGACGTCTTGCGGCACCTGGATTCGGCCTTCGACGTCGGTGGTCTCCATGCGTGACGCGACGTTGACGGCATCGCCCCACACGTCGTAGAAGAACTTGCGGGCACCCACCACCCCGGCGACAACGGGGCCGGCCGCCAGGCCGATGCGCAACGGCACTTCACGACCCTGGGGATCCTTCAGATCGGCGACGGCGTGGGCCATGTCGAGTGCGAGGCAGGCGAGTGCCTCTACGTGATCGACCCGCGGTTCTGGCACACCGGCCACCACCATGTACGAGTCGCCGCTCGTTTTCACCTTTTCCAGGCCGTGCCGGTCCACCAGCGCGTCGAGATCGGTGTAGAGCCGGTCCAGGAACCGCACCAGGTCGCTCGGCGTGGTGTCGCTGGCCCGTTTTGTGTAGCCCGCGATGTCGGCGAACAGAATCGACGCGTCGTCGTATTTGTCGGCGATGATGTTGCGGTCGGGATCCTTGAGCCGGTCGGCGATCGTTGCAGGCAGGATATTGGCCAGCAACTTTTCCGAGCGCTGGTACTCGGCTTCCATCGCCCGCTCGGCACCCGCGATCTCGCGAAGCGACGACCACACCGTGGCGAAAACCATGACCGCCGCCGATACCGCCGAGACGGCGAAACCGACCGTCAGGGTCCACGGCGGTCCAAGGCCACGATCCTCGGGGACCAGTACCTCCAGTGCGATGGTCGCCACCACTCCGAACGCTGCCAGCGACGCCGCCAACACGATCCGCTCGATACCGAGCACCAGCACCACCAACGACGCCGACACCAGAAAATACAACTGCAAGCCGGACCCGGTGCCGACCTGGTAGCACATCAAAGAAACTGAAACGTAAGCGATTACGAAAAATGTCAGCGGTGCGATGAGTTCGCCGAACCGGTACAGCAGCGGCACCACCACGAACAGCGCCGCGAAACCCAGGTTGAGAAATCCGATCCGCCACAGCGGTCCGCCGACGACCAGCTGGAACACGCCGAAGAATCCGGAGACGCCTGCGGCGATCCAGGTCGCGATCGTGAGGACGCGAAATCGGCTCGCCACGCTCTCGGCGTAGTGCCGGGTGCGGGCAGGCACCCGGTTGTCCAACGCCAACTCGGGCATGCAGACCGAGCGTCGGAAATCGCTGACCACCACAGATAGAGCCTATCGCCGCAGGCAGCCGCATCGACCCGGATTCGCTACGCCCCCTGGCTCACGGCCCGTCCGGCCCAGCAAACATCTCCGGAAGTGGATGTGTCAGAATAGTGGTCCATTCCAGTGAGTGCGGCGGGGGTGCCGCGGATCTCCGGGGGAAGTCAGATGGTGCACCGATCGTGGGTACGCAACACGGCCATCAGCTGTGCCGTCGCGTGCGGCGCGATGGTCGCGGGGCCTGGGATGGTGGGCACGTCGGTCGCGTCTGCCGATTTGTTGGGCATCGACATCGATGTCTTTGATCTCTTCGACCACAAGCCGAAGAAGAACAAGAAATCCCACTCCGGTGGCGCCAAGGTCGGCGCTCAGCACAACGGCGGAACCCAGAAGACCGGTGGGCCACGCCGAACCGGTCTCGGCGGCCCCGCACAGCGCGGTCCGGAGAAGAAGGCTGCCGTCGTCGACCGGCGTGATGCGAGTGAATCATCGGGGCAGGCGCGCCGGTCCGCACCCTCGGCCGATGCGCCGGAGTCGACGCAGTTCGGTGGCACCCGCCAGGCGTTACCCGGGGTCGCATCCGGCGGTGGCGGTGGCGGTGGCGAGGTGCCGACGAACAGCAATATCGGTCGGGCGCCGAATCTGGCTCCGGTGCCGACCACGCCGAGCGCCCGCAGCATTGTCATCCGGGCGAACCCGCCCGAAGCGCCCGTGGTTCCGGTTTCGCCTCCGGCGGCCCCGGTACCTGTCGCCCCGGTACCTGTGGCGGCGCCTCCACTGCCGGTGGTCGTGCCCCCCTTGCCGTCGCCACCATCCGGCGGGATGCCGTCCTCGCCATCAGGCCCGAGCCTGAGCCCGCCGAGTTCCGAACCGCCCCCAGCCGATTCGCTGACCGTGCGCTCGATCCCGGATTCCTTCCGGATCGGCTACGCCGACTACCTGCGGGCGGCCAGTACCACCGACCTGCTGTTCGCGGTGCTGCCCGGAGTCGCAGGCATGGTTCTCCTCACCGCTGCCGGCGGCGTGGCGGGCTACCGGCAGGCCCGCGCGGCGCAGACGCTGCCGTCGCCGCAGATCGCCCGCTTCCTTCCGTAGTTACCGGAATTCACCCGTCACATCGAACCGCTCGCGGCGCTGCCGGCATGCCGTCGAAAATTTGCTGACACATGCGCGGGAGTAGCTGTGCGGCCAGTCCGCACGGGTCTGAGTCAACCGGTTTGCTGGACGTTCAGGTGAATGACGGCCGTACCGGAAATGGTGTCCACCACCGGCATTTGGTAGCCCACGGAATTCTGGTCGGAGGCTCTCGCGCGGCAATGCGCTGCGCGCCATGATGTCTCGCGGTGACGGCTCGTGTCGTCCGCACGGATCACGTGTTCCCGGCGATGGTCGCGGGTCATCGTCGGCATGAACGGCGAGTGTGCCAGTACCTGAGGCACCAGGTGAATACCAAGGCCTTGAGGCGATTCCGACGAACTCCGTCGTTTGCGCCGTTATTGACGCACCGGCATGGTTTACTCTTCGGGATCGGGTCGCGCTCACCGAGGCGCCGCACGTTTTGCGTTGCTCGCGCGGAGGGCCTGGGATGCCATCGCATTCGAGGTTCGGTCGTTTGCCGTGTCCGCATCCGATCGGTAGTTGCATGTTCGAGCCATGATGCCGAACACGGAAGTAGTCGGAGGGAACTCGCGATTTTCAGGATTCTGAAGCGGCTGTGGATACCACTGGTTCTCGTGGTGGTGGCGGTCGCAGGAGGATTTACGGTGTCGAGGCTGCACGGTGTCTTCGGCAGCGACCATCGCCCCACGTATGCGAGCGCCGAACGTGAGGAGAAGCGGCCCCACGATCCG
Source organism: Mycobacterium appelbergii (assembly GCF_032883035.1). Taxonomy (NCBI): domain Bacteria; kingdom Bacillati; phylum Actinomycetota; class Actinomycetes; order Mycobacteriales; family Mycobacteriaceae; genus Mycobacterium; species Mycobacterium appelbergii. Next base: position 149,715 of record NZ_JAMQTH010000016.1, on the reverse strand, counting down.
AAGCATCTGGTGTACGAGGTGTTCGGCCCACCGGGAACGGTCGCAACCATCAGCTATTTCGACGCCGATGCGGACCCACAGGTTGTGCGAGAAGCGACGCTGCCGTGGTCGGTCGAGTTCCCGATCTCCGAAGCGACATCCATGGGAAATGTCACCGCGCAGGGCGACACTGACAGCATCGGATGCCGCATCCTCGTCGGCGACAAGGTCAAAGACGAGAAGATCCAGTACGGCGTAAGTGCATTCACCTTCTGCCAGCTGAAGGCCGCATGAGCTCGGCTGGTGAGCCGGCGACGGAGCCGTTGCAGTCACTCAACCGTCCGCCGTTCGTAGCGCGGATGATCCGTCGGCTGTCGGTGCCGATCATCCTCGGCTGGTTGGCGATAGCCGTCGTCCTGAGTATCACGGTTCCCTCGCTTGAGCAGGTCGAAAAAGAGCACGCGGTAGCGATGAACCTCTCAGCTGCCCCGTCGTTCCAGGCCATGCAGCGCATGGGTGAACTGTTCGGCGAATCCAATTCCAGCATTGTGGCGATGATCGTTCTGGAGGGCCAGCAACCACTCGGCGATGATTCGCACGCGTATTACGACGAGTTGATTCGTCAGCTGAAAGCCGACACCGCGCATGTGCAGCACGTACAGGATTTCTGGGGCGATCCGATCACGCAGGCCGCTGCGCAAAGCGCCGATGGCAAGGCCACCTATGTGCAACTGACTCTTGCCCCTCCCAGTGAGGGAGTCTCGGCGAACAAGTCCGTGGAGGCCGTCCGGGACATCGTGGAACGGACGCCACTGCCGCCAGGAGTCAAGGCTTACGTCACCGGGCCTGCAGCGTTCGCTGCGGATCTGGGGCCCGCCGGCAACAGGACCGTACTGCTCGTCACCGCGATAAGCCTCGCGGTGATCTTCACGATGCTGCTCCTTGTCTACCGATCCGTCATCTCCGTCATTCTCATGCTGGTAATTGTCGGAATAGAACTGACGGTGGCCCGAGGGTTTGTCGCGTTACTCGGCGACCTGGGGGTCATCGGTATCACCACGTTCGTCGTCAATCTGCTGGTGGCGCTGGCGATCGCGGCCGGAACGGATTACGGCATATTCTTCACCGGGCGCTATCAGGAGGCACGGCAGGCTGGCGAGGACCGGGATACGGCGTTCTACACAACGTTCCGCAGTGTTGCCAAGGTGGTGCTGGGTTCCGGCTTGACGATTGCGGGCGCCGTTCTCTGTCTGCACTTCACCCGGCTGCCCGTCTATCAAACTCTGGGTATTCCCACCGCCGTCGGTATGGTCGTTGCCGTCCTGGTAGCGATCACGCTGGTTCCTGCCGTGATATCCGTAGGCAGCCGTTTTGGCCTTTTTGAGCCCAAGCGGAAGGTCATGGTCCGTCGATGGCGACGGATCGGCACGGCGATCGTTCGGTGGCCCGGCCCCATCCTCGTTGCTACGTGTGCGGTTGCGTTCATCGGTCTATTGGCACTGCCCGCCTACCAACCCAGCTACAACGATCAGAAGTACATTCCGCAAGATATTCCCGCCAACGTGGGATATGCGGCCGCGGCGCGACATTTTCCCCAGTCGTTGATGATGGCGCCCGACATTTTGTTGATCGAGGCCGACCATGATATGCGCAACGCAGTCGACTTCCTGGTGCTGAACAAACTCGCCAAAGGAATCCTGTCCGTCCCAGGCGTTTCACGGGTGCAGTCGGCGACTCGTCCCGGCGGGGAACCCCTCAAACACACGACGATCCCGTTCATGCTGAGCATGAGCAGCGCGACGCAGACGCACCTGATGCCGTTTCAGAAGAATCGTATGGACGATTTGTTGGTCCAGGCTGATGACATGCTGAAAACGATCGCGATCATGCAGCGCATGCAATCCTTGACGCAACAGATGGTGGCCACGACTCACGACATGGTCGGCAAAACTCATGAGTTGGAAGACATTACGAATGAGTTACGGGATCACGTTTCAAATTTCGACGATTTCTTCAGGCCGATCCGCAATTATTTCTATTGGGAACCGCACTGCTACGACATTCCGGTTTGTCAGGCGATCAGATCGGTCTTCGACACGCTTGACGGTGTTGACCAGGTTGCCGACAAGTTGCGCGGACTGGTCGAAAATTTGGATCGACTGGATGAAATCCTGCCTCAAATGGTCGAACAATTTCCGGTGATGATCGAGACCATGCAATCAACACGGACGATGATGCTGACCATGCACAGCACCATGTCCGGAATCATTGATCAGATGGAATCGACGACCGATAATGCCACCGCGATGGGTAAGGCGTTCGATGCCGCTCAAAATGACGACTCCTTCTATCTGCCCCCAGAAGTATTCCAGAATGAAGACTTCAAACGCATCATGGATATCTTCCTGTCACCGGACGGGAAAGCGGCTCGTTTGCTCATCTCACAACGGGGAGATCCTGCCACACCCGAAGGTATGTCCCTGGTCGACCCGATAGAAACGGCAGCTGCGGAAGCGCTCAAGGGCACGCCGCTGCAAAATGCCAGGATCTATCTGACCGGCACCGCGGCATCGGCGAAAGACCTCGTTGACGGGTCCACATACGATCTCTTGATCGCGGCGACCGCGGCGCTCTGTCTCATTTTCGGCATCATGCTGATTGTGACGCGAAGTTTTGTCGCCGCCCTGGTCATTGTGGGCACGGTCGCGCTATCCCTCGGTGCAGCATTCGGGCTCTCTGTGCTGATTTGGCAGCATATTCTCGGAATCCCACTGAATTGGGTCGTTCTTGCGATGTCCGTGATCATTCTGTTGGCCGTCGGTTCTGATTACAACCTATTGTTGGTGTCGCGGATGAAAGAGGAAATACACGCCGGGATAAACACGGGCATCATCCGGGCAATGGGCGGGACGGGGAAGGTGGTGACGTCCGCAGGTCTGGTGTTCGCCTTCACCATGATGTCGATGGTATTCAGCGATCTGATCACCATCGGGCAACTGGGTTCCACCATCGGTGTCGGTCTGTTGTTCGACACGTTGGTGGTGCGTGCATTCATGACGCCCGCGATCGCCGCACTGCTGGGGCGGTGGTTCTGGTGGCCCCAACGCGTACACGCCCGCCCGACCAGTGCAGTACGGCGCCGAACGGGCCCCAGTCCGCTGGTGCGGTCGCTCCTGCAGAAGGAAGAGCGCTGACCGCAATGAACGCGTTTACCTTTCGCCTGGTGAAGGCCGCATGAGCGACAGGCAGCTGACGGGCCGGCCACCACTTATCGCTCGGATGATCTATCGGTTGTCGGTACCGATCATCCTCGGTTGGTTGGTGATCATCGCCATCGTGACCTTCGCCGTTCCATCGCTGGAGCAAGTTGGGCGAGAAAGTTCGGTGTCGCTGGTTCCGAAAGATGCACCTTCGTTCCAAGCGATGCAGCGCATGGGCGAGGTGTTCAAGGAATCCGATTCCGACAGCGTGGCGATGATCGTCTTGGAGAGTGACCAACCGCTCGGCGACGAGGCGCATCGCTATTACGACGAGTTGATTCGTCTATTGAAAGCCGACACGACGCATGTGCAGCACGTCCAGGATTACTGGGGAGACGCGCTCACGGCGACCGGTGTGCAAAGCACCGACGACTTGGCTGCCTATGTCCAGCTGAACCTCGCGGGTAACCAAGGCCAAGCCCTGGCGAACGAATCCGTCGAATCCGTCCGGGACATCGTGAAACGAACGACACCGCCGCCGGGCCTGAACGCCTATGTCACAGGTCCTTCGCCGTTGGTCGCGGACATGAACCACGCCGGCGATACATCCATCATGAAAATCACTCTCGTCACGCTGGTGGTGATCTTCGCGATGCTGCTTTTCGTATATCGGTCGATCGTCACCGTAGTTCTGCTGCTCATCATGGTGGGAATACAAGTACAGGCAGCTCGCGGAGTGGTCGCATTCCTGGGCGATCACGGAATTATCGGGCTTTCGACCTTTGCGGTCAACCTGCTGGTATCGCTCGGAATTGCAGTTGGAACGGACTACGGCATCTTTTTCACGGGGCGGTATCACGAAGCGCGCCAGGCCGGCGAGGACAAAGAAACTGCGTTCTACACCACCTACCGCAGCGTCGCGAAAGTCGTCGTGGCCTCCGGTTTGACGATTGCTGGAGCGCTCTTCTGCCTGAGCTTCGCTCGGCTGCCTTACTTCGAAACCATGGGTGTTCCCTCCGCTGTCGGTATGGCTGTCGCGGTTGCGGTGGCCGTCACGCTGGTCCCGGCTGTTATTGCCGTGGGCGGCCGATTTGGTCTGTTCGAGCCGAAGCGAAAGGTCTTGGTCCGAAGGTGGCGGTGGGTGGGTACGGCGATCGTTCGGTGGCCGGCACCCATTCTCGCAGCGGCGTGCGCGGTCGCATTCATCGGCATATTGGCCCTCCCGGGATATCAGACCAGCTACGACGATCGACTGTATGTGCCTGAAGATATCCCCGCCAACGTGGGATACGCGGCGGCTGAGCGACATTTCCCTGAGTCGAGGATGACCCCTGACATCCTGACGGTCGAGGCAGACCACGATATGCGCAATCCGACAGATTTTGTGGTTCTACACAAACTGGCCAAAAGGGTATTCGCCGTGCCGGGCATTGCTGCGGTTCAGAGCATAACCCGGCCCGAGGGAACTCCCATCGAACGCACGTCGATACCGTTTCAGATCAGTTTGCAAAGCGCTGGCCTCTTGCAGATCCTGCCGTTCGGTAAGGACCGCATGAAAGACATGCTTAAGCAGGCTGACGACATGACCAAGATGATAAATCAAATGCAACGCACATACGAGCTGATGAAGCAGATCTCCGACATCACCCACCAGACGATTATTCTAAACAGAGACCTAACAGCGACAGTTGACGAGTTGCGCAACAACATCGCCGACTTTGACGATTTCTTCAGGCCGCTCCGCAATTATTTATATTGGGAACCGCACTGCGAAAACATTCCACTTTGCTTCGCAATCAGATCCGTATTTCAGGGACTCGACCGTTCCGACGAGCTCAGTCTCAAATCGCACCAGATTCTCGAACGCGTGGAGACAATGGATGGGCTCCAGCGGCAGTTGGTCACCCTGCTACCGCCGATGATCACCACCATGAAAGCTATGCGAACCATGATGCTGACCATGCACAGCACCATGTCGGGGATGTTCGGCATGATCGACAACACGGCCGCAGATGCCACGGCGATGGGGAAGGTTTACGACGCCGCTCAAAACGACGACTCCTTCTACCTGCCGCCAGAGGTTTTCGAGAACGAGGACTTCAAACGCGCTATGAGCCTGTTCTTTTCGCCAGATGGGAAGGCTGTGCGGCTGATCCTGACTCACCTGGGCGATCCCGGGACCCCGGAAGGCATCTCGCGGGTCAACGCCGTGAGAAAAGCAGCCGAAGAGGCGCTCAAGGTCACACCGCTGGAGAACGCCACGATCCGCCTCGCAGGGACCGCTGCGACATTCAAAGACCTCCGGGACGGGTCCACATACGATCTCTTGATCGCGGGCGTCGCGGCGCTCTGTCTCATTTTTGGCATCATGCTGATTGTGACGCGAAGTTTTGTCGCCGCCCTGGTCATTGTGGGCACGGTGGTGCTTTCCCTGGGCGCAGCATTCGGGCTCTCTGTGCTGATCTGGCAACGCATCCTTGGCATAAAATTGCACTGGCTGGTCCTTGCGATGTCGGTAATCGTCCTCTTGGCGGTCGGTTCTGATTACAACCTGCTATTGGTGTCGCGGATGAAAGAGGAAGTACACGCCGGGATAAACACGGGCATCATCCGGGCAATGGGCGGGACGGGGAAGGTGGTGACGTCCGCAGGTCTGGTGTTCGCCTTCACCATGTTGTCGATGGTCGTCAGTGATCTGCGCATCATCGGGCAGGTGGGTTCCACCATCGGCTTGGGGCTGTTGTTCGACACGTTGGTGGTGCGTGCATTCATGACGCCCGCGATCGCCGCACTGCTGGGGCGGTGGTTCTGGTGGCCGCTGCGCGTACGACAGCGCCCCGCGAGCGCAAATCTGGGACCCACCGGACCCCGCCAATTGGTCGCGCAGGAGGCATAACTTGACGTGATATGGCGAGTTTGGCAAAGCTTCGGCGAGATCGTCATTGCCCGATTAGAGTCGGGCGATCGGGGATCAAAACTGTAGGGAGGAATTCTGCACATGATCCAACTATCGTTCACTAAATTGGCGGTCGGGCTTGGGGGATTGGCGTTGTCGTTGACCGCCGGAGCCGGGATCGCGACCGCAAGCCCCAATCTGGATTCGGCTGTCAACACAACCTGCACTTACGACCAATTGGTCGCGGCGCTGAACGCACAGAATCCGCAGTTTGCCAACGCATTCACCTCATCTCCGGTCATGCAGAAGGGTTTACGCGATTTCCTGGCTGCACCACCGGATAAGAGACAGCGGACGGCCGAGAACATGGTGAACACCCCGGGCGCCGGACCGTACATCGGAGCTCTCGAGCAGACCTTCAACACCTGCAATAACTTCTGACCCACAACGCACGCCGGCATTCGGGGTTCGCCCGCAAGCCGACAGGCCCGCAGCGCCAAACCTTTTGGAGTTCAGCGTGTACCGCCGGCGCCGCGGGGCTCGCTCGCTGATTTCGCCGAGCAGCCGAGCTGATCGGATTTCGCGGAGGAAAACCATGCGGCAAATAGCAAATTTTGCGGAGCTGTGCTTGTGACGGCCGCCGACCAGAGCGGGTCTGCGCCTCGCCCGGTTGCCTTGTTCGTATTGGGGGTGCCGCGATCTGGAACATCGGCGCTCACACGGGTTCTCTCGCTGTGCGGTGCGACACTCCCAACCGGGTTGTCGGGCGCCGACCCCCGCAATCCGCGTGGCTACTGGGAGCCGCGTGCGTCGCTCCACCTCAACAACACAATCTTGCGAAGCCACGGCAGCGCCGTGTTCGACACGTCACTGCGCTTGCAAGAGGACGGCGGTTTCGACGCGGACCAGAAGGCCGGCTGCGTCAACAAGATTGGTGAGTTTCTTTCCACGTTGCCGGCGGCGCCGCTCGTTCTCATCAAAGATCTGCAGATCACGCTGCTGTCCAGCGTGTGGTTCGAGGCGGCACGGGCCGCCGGTTTCGACATCACGGTCGTGAATATGGTGCGTCCCCCACAGGAGGTCATCGCATCGGGTGCGGCGGACTTTCTCACCTCACCAGAACTCGGTAGCGCCTTGTGGCTGAAATTCAATCTGCTGGCAGAGAAATCCTCCCGCGGACTACCTCGCGTATTTGTCGAGTACGCCAATCTCCTCGATGACTGGCGTCGGGAAGTGAAACGGATTTCGGTAGCACTCGGGATCGACTTCGGCACTAGGGATGAGGACGCAATAGAGGATTTCCTGACGCCGGATCTCCACCGTCAGCGACACACCGGTCCGGTGACGGAGACCTTTGGGACAGACTGGATTTCCGTGGTCTACGACGAACTGCACGCGGCCGCGCGCGACGAGCCCTGGGATCAGTCTGCGCTGGATCGGGTATACGCGGAGTATCGGGCCAGTGAACAAGGATTCCGGACGGTGTTCGAGAATTCGCAGCGATTGCACAAGCTCAACCGGTTCATCCGGCCGTCCATCCTGAAGCTTCGCTACGAAGCCGTGGCAATGGCCCACAGGCGTCGCGGGACCTGGGCCTAGAACCGCCGTCGGATGTCGGGGTGATGAAGGAGGCGGGTTGGTGCGAGGACGGGTGAGCCGTGCACGCGAATCGTTGAGAATGCGCCGCGCATCCAAAGGCGCGGCGCGACCGGATAATCGGCTGGCTCTGGCAGACGAAGCCTTGTTGGCGGAGCATCACGCAGCCGACATGAATGTGGTCATACAGGTCACATGGCTATACGAACGCGGTGTCGATCTCGATGCGGTACGGCGTTTTCACCAGAATCTCGGTCAGGGGTTGTTGGGTCGGCGCATCGAGCGTCCGGCGCTGCCGATCGCGCGGCATCGGTGGGTGGCGGATCAGGGGCACCCAGACATCGACATAGCGGAGTCCACCCGTCCGCGTGCCGAATTCAGCGACTGGGTCGATGAACGCTCACAACTTCCCGTCAGCGCAGAATCAGGACCGGGCCGGCATATCGGCGTCGTGCGTCTCGATGATGGCTCGACCGCCATCAGCCTTGTGCTTTCCCACAACCTGATCGACGGACTCGGGCTAGCGCTCGTGATAGTCGAAGCGGCCCTGGGCAAGACGCGCGATCTTGGCTACCCGGCACCGATGTCACGCACTCGGTTCCGCGCGTTGAGGCAAGATGTCCGCCAAACAGCGCGGGACGTACCTGAGGTCACCCGGGCGCTTGTCGCGGCGACGGCATCGGCGCGTAAGCAGGCTCGCGCCGAGAAGGAGAAGCGTCGTTCAGCGCCACCACGTGAGCCCGTCGCCGTCGAAGCAACCGATGCTGACGACGTTGTCCTCGTGCCAGCCCTCACGATCTACGTCAACCTGGATGAATGGGATGCGCGCGCGGAAGCTCTTGGCGGAGCTAGTCACACACTTGCCGCGGCCTTCGCTACGAAACTCGGAGAAGGCCTCGGGCGCCGACGCGCCGACGATGGCGCGGTCACCCTGCAGATCCCCATCAGCGATCGCACGGCCGACGACACACGCGCGATGGCACTGTCGTATGTGCGCGTCACCGTTGACCCGGTGCCGGTCACAACAGATCTGCGCGAGGTCCGTGCCGCCATCAAGCGGACGTTGAAGACTCTCAAGGAAACAGCAGACGACACTAGGCAACTTCTATGGCTGCCGTCGTTCGTGCCGAAGCGAATGTTGAGACGCATGGTGGCGAGGATTCCCGCCGACCCTGATCAGTCGGTCTTTTGCTCGTACCTCGGTGATCTCCGCTCAATGATCAGCAATGCCGATGGCACCGCCGCAGATTTCGCCAACGCACGAGCGACCGGACAACAAGAGTCCAGACGTCTCCTCGAGCGGATCGGCGGCCGGATGATCATTCTGTCTGGACGCCTCAGCGGCAAGATCTTCATCAGTGTCGGCGCGTACCAACCCGGCGCAAAGAACACACCCTGCGCTTTGCGTGAATTGGCCGAGCGCACACTGGCTGATTTCGACCTATCTGGAGAGATTTACTGACGCACCCGTAAGGTGATGGGTTAACCTTGACCGTCCAGGCCCAAAGCTCAGGTGCTACAGCGTTGTTCGTGACGTGTCAGACTGGAGATTTCATGCCGATAGAGCCGCGATGAAACTGGCGCTGGCAAGCTATGGAACTCGTGGCGATGTGGAACCCTGCGTCGCGGTTGGCTGTGAGTTACAGCGCCGTGGGCATGACGTCCGCATAGCGGTCCCGCCAGACCTGGTCGGGTTCGCCGAGTCGGCTGGGCTCACGACAGTGCCCTATGGACCCGATACGGAGGTGTGGTCGGACGCCCACCGCGACTTTTGGATTCGATTCTTCGGCAACTTCTGGAAGATCGGAGAACTCAAGAGGCTCTGGCGCGAAATGCGCGAAATCGGGGAGTCCGTTATCGAGTTTTGGGAGGAGATCACCACGACACTGACGTCGCTGGCTGATGGAGCTGACTTACTCATCACCTTCCTGAATTTCGAGCCGCCGGCCGTCAATGTCGCAGAGTACTACGGTATTCCGTTGGCCACGCTGCACGTCTCACCGGTGCGGGCCAACGGTCGGATGCTGCCATTTCTTCCTCCGCCGTTGGGCCGATACGCACTGACGGTGTACGAGTGGGCGAACTGGCGCGGAGTGAAGAAGTTTGACGATGCGCAGCGCCGTCAACTAGGCCTGCCGAAGGCCACGTCCTCCGGGCCGCGGCGGATCGCCGAACGTGGATCGCTGGAAATGCAGGCCTATGACGAGGTGTGCTTTCCCGGCCTGGCCACCGAATGGGCGAAATGGGATGGCCTGCGGCCCTTTGTCGGAGCACTGACGATGGAGTTGGCCACTAGTGGCGATGACGAGGTCGCCTCGTGGATTGAGGCCGGGACACCACCGATTTTCTTCAGCTTCGGCAGCACGCCGGTTAAATCTCCGGTCGAGACGCTCTATATGATCGGGGCGGCCTGTGAGCAGTTGGGCGAACGAGCGTTGGTGTGCGCCGGCTCGAGCAGCTTCAGCCATGTCACCGATCTCAACCATGTCAAAGTCGTTGACACGATGAATTTCGCAGCGGTATTTCCAGCCTGCCGAGCACTCGTGCACCACGGTGGCATGGGCACCATGTCCGCGGGCCTACGAGCGGGAGTACCGATGCTGGTTTTCTGGACGGCGCTCGACCAGGCGATCTGGGCGGCTCGTGTCAAGCGGTTGAAAGTAGGTTTTGGGCGGCGCATTTCGACCGCCACTCTCGAATCGCTGGTCGCAGACCTGCATACAATCCTTGACCCGAAGTTCGTCAGCCGCGCCCGCGAGATCGCCACCCAGATGAGCAAACCCGACGAAAGCCTTGCCAACGCTGCCGATCTCCTGGAACGTTTCGCCGCGTCGAAACGCGTTGACTGACATAGTTCAGCCGTCTCGAGCGCAGCAGACAGTCCCGCCGAGCCATCAACTCAGACGATGCCCAAACCCTTTACCACCTGCAATAACCCAATCATTATGAAGATTCCTATCATGACCTGCCTGCGGTTGGCCAAAGCCCAGTCGTGTACCGGTTGCAGCACTGCTTGGGTTCGCACCGGAGCGACGAGATGACTGACGACGGCGACTTCGAAAACTGTGAACATCGCGACAACGAAGAGGATAACGGCGATGATCTGCGTGCCGACCGTGGCACCCGAGGAAACGACGGTGGTCGCCACGAACAAGACCAGGGGAAATCCCGGCAAGAATCCCATTCCGCACACCAGTGCGACCCACAAGGCGCCACTGTCCCAGGCTTTTTGGAGACGGCCGAACAGCCGCCGAATCATGGATTTGCCTTCCGCCGCATCCTGCACACCGGCAAACGGCGAGGAGATTGGGCTCGGCTCGGCGGAGTGCAAGTCCTGGGTCGGAGTATTACCACTCGGGGCCGTCACCTGCGCCCGCCGGCGTGCCCAGAAGCGCACTGTAATCAACGCGGCGACCGCTAGTACGAGCACACCCATGCCGAGCTGTATGTGCCGGGCCGCCGCACTCGCGGCAGGAGCTTGAGGGCTGAACATCGGCGTGCGGTGCAACAGCATCAACGGGACCAACAACGCCGGAATATTTGTTGTGAGGCAGCCGATCCAGCACACGAGCAGATTTTGTACCGGCCTCGGGCGGGAGATGACAAGAAGGATGAGGGCCAGAAGTGCGGGGTTGAACGCCATCAGAATGGCCATCCCGAGCAGTGAACCCCACACGGGCCGGAACACTACCTGCAAGTTCTTGTGGGTTGGGCCTTTTGGAACCTCTGGGGTAGTCCTGAGCTAGCTGACACACGATTCCGGTGCGGAAGTGAGAGTGGGTGTTACCTCATGCGGACTGTCGAATCCTGCCCAGTATCTTCCAGATTCACCTGCTCAGTTTTGGACCGGAACCCGCGGCGGACAGGGATAATGGCCGATGTCCCCGGCTGGCCACGGGTTCGACAAGTGAAAGGCTCGAGGTTTTCGCGATGAAATTTGTGCTGGCGTTCTATGGGACTCGTGGTGATGTCGAGCCTGGTGTCGCAGTCGGCCGTGAGTTGCTGCGCCGCGGGCACGACGTCCGCATGGCCGTCTCGCCCGACCTGGTCGGGTTCGTTGAGGCGGCCGGCCCTACGGCAATTGCCTGTGGACCGGACGTGCGGGTGTGGCAGGACCTGAACCGCGACTTCTGGGCGCGGTTCTTGCGCAAGTTCTGGAAGAACTTTTGGAGGATCCGGGATTTGGCCCGTTTGTTGCGCGAGGATTGGCATCTGTTCGACCAGTACTGGCAGGACGTCAGCACAACGCTGACGTCGCTGGCGGAGGGCGCGGATCTGCTGTTTACCGGTGTGATTGGCGAGGAGGCCGCCGGCAATGTCGCGGAGGGTTGCGACATCCCGTTCGCCATGCTGCACGTCTTCCCGATTCGGCCCAACGGCCAACTGGTTCCGGCCTTACCGGCGCGGTTGGCCCGGGCGGTGATGAGGGTGTCGGAGTGGCTGAGTTGGCCGATGATGAAAAGGCTGGAGGATCCGCAGCGCCGCGAACTGGGCCTACCAAAGGCCACGGGCCCCTCCGCCTGGCGGGTCGCCGAGCGCGGATCGCTCGAAATCCAAGCCTACGATGAGCTTTACTTTCCCGGGTTGGCCGAAGAATGGGCGCAATGGAAGCATCAAAGGCCGTTCGTCGGTGCGTTGACGATGGAGTTGCCGACAGAATCCGATGATGAGGTCGCGTCATGGATCGCCGCAGGAACTCCGCCAATCTGCTTCGGTTTCGGCAGCATGCCGGTCGAGTCTGCGGCTGACACACTGGCGATGATCAGCGCGGCGTGTGCGCAGCTGGGGGAGCGAGCGTTGGTGTGCGCCGGCTCCAGTGACTTCAGCGATGTCCCTCATTCCGAGCACGTCAAGGTCGTCGACACGATGAATTACGCGGCCGCCTTCCCCGTCTGTCGCGCCGTCGTGCACCACGGCGGCGCGGGGACCACGGCCGCGGGTCTGCGTGCAGGTGTCCCCACGTTGATCCTGTCGACGGATCTGGATCAGACGCTGTGGGGGGCTCGAATCAAGCGACTGAAAGTGGGTACTGCCCGGAGGCTTTCGGCCACCACCCAGAAATCGTTGGTCGCGGATCTGCGCACGGTTCTCGAACCGGGATATGTCGCCCGTGCTCGCGAGCTCGCCACCGAGATGACGAAACCCGCCGAGAGCGTAGCGACCGCCGCCGATCTGCTGGAGAACTTCGCTCGTCTCAGGCGTGCTGGCTGATGCGCGGTCTACATGGATAGCAGAGCCTGCGACATTGCGCGCATGCCCAGGGGCGGCCCGGATGCTTCCTGGCTGGACCGGCGGTTGCAGACCGACCGGCTGGAATATCTGGACCGTGACGACGTGGATGATCTGAAACAAAAGGTCATGGACTCGCTGGACCGCGCCGGTCGCCGGCGGTGGATCGGGATTCACGAGAAGTGCGCCCGAATCGCGATTCGCGAAGTGGCCGACGTGCCCTCACCGAAGATCCTCGAGCTCGGGGCCGGCCTCGGCGGACTGTCGCGCAGATTACTGGAGAGACATCCCACTGCTCAGGTGACGGTCACCGATATCGACCCCGCATTCGTCGCAGGTATGGCCGCAGGTGACCTCGGAAGTCACCCACGCGCCGTGGTGCGAGAAATGGACGCCACCGAAATCGATTCCACAGACGGGTATTACGACCTCGCAGTGTTCGCTTTATCGTTGCATCACCTGTCGCCCGAACTCGCCGCTCAAGTGTTTGCGGCGGGCACCAGGGCGGCGAAGAAGCTGCTGATCGTCGACCTTCCCAGGCCGCCGGCGCCCCTGCACATAGTGTTGTTGGCTGTGGTGCTCCCACTCATCAAGTTCTCGCCGTTGCAACATGATGGGTTCATCAGTTCGCTCCGCGCCTACAGTCCCTCGGCGCTGCGTGCTCTCGGCCATCATGCCGATCCGAAGATTACCGTCGAGTTCAGGACCAAACGAGGGTTGAGTCCGACGGTCGCAGTGGCCCGTCGCGCCTGATAAACCCGAGTCACACCCCGATACGGGTGCCTCAGACGCTGTTCAATCCCTTGGCTACCAGCATGATCCCCGCCAACGTACACATGGCGACCAGGATCTTCCGATGGTGTGCCCATGCCCAGTCGTGGAGCCGTTGCACGATCGCCTCGGTTCGTTCCGGCGCGGCCAGATAGCTGACGAGGACAATCTCGACAACGGCAAGCATTCCTACGACGAACGCGATGGTGGCGCTGATCTGCGTGCCGAGCGCCGCGCCTGAGACCACGACGATGGCGAGGAGGAATAGCGCCACGTCGGGTGGTGCCCCGGCAAATGAGAAGCCGATCACGAACGCGACCCACAAAGATCCGTTCTGCCAAGCATCGTGGCCACGGCGCAACATCCGCCGGAATATGGACCCGCCCTCTGTCGTCGCATCCTGTGCGCGTTGCAGTAGCCGTGACACCGGCGTCGGCGCATCCGAGTCGAAGACCAGGGTCGACGTGTTGCCGTCTCGAGTCGACAGCCGCGCCGGCTGACGCACCCAGAAGCGCACCGACAGCACTGTGGCCGTCGTCAGCGCGAGCATTCCCATGCCGATTTGGATATACCCGCCAGTGGAACTCGTAGCCCATTCCTGTGCGGTCGACTTGAACATCGGCGTTGAGTGCAGCAGCGTCAATGGAACCACCAATGTGGGGATGCACGCCGTCACGCAACCGGCGCCGAAGACAAGCAAGTTCTGCACGGGCCTCGGTCGGGAGATCACAAGAAGGGTGATGCCGAGACGCATGGGATCGAGCCCGACCAGAAGCCCTAGTACCAGCACCGATCCCCACACGGCCGAAACACTACCCGGTTGCACTTCTCTGTCGGTCGTTTTGGAGCCATTCTGAGTTGCTAGAACGGTACTCGTGCGTCGATTGGGCGTCGGCGACGCTGCCCTCATTCAGGCACAGGCCTTAGGGGAGTGACGATTTCAGTCCGGCGTAGGTTCGCAGACGGTACGATTTTTCGGTGGCGTCAAGTTCCCCGAGGATGGTCGAGTAGACGTGGTTGTCAGAGATTGCCGACTGTGCGGATCGACTGGTCCCCATGAAACTATCGAGGTTCGCGAAATGATGTTCGGGACCAGGGAACTGTTTGAGTATTTCAGCTGCACTGCATGCGAAACGTTACAGATCAGCGATGCGCTCGTGGGTGAAGAACTCATGCGTCATTACCCGCCCAACTACTACTCGCACAGTGCTTCAGCTCAGCCGAGCGTCTTCCAATGGCTGGTCACCCACCATGACCGATTCAAATTGCGCGGCGGCCGCCGAATGTGGGGCGCACTCATAGCGGCGCCCGTATCTGAGGGAATCTTCCGAGTGCTTCTTGGAGGAGACGTCGTCAAAATGCTCTCGCAGCTTGCAGTTCAGCAAGATGCGCGGGTTCTCGATGTTGGGTGTGGAAACGGTGGTCTGCTCGACCGACTGGCCAGGCTTGGATTCAGCAACTTGTCTGGTGCGGATCCGTTCATCGAGGCCGATGGTGAGTCATCTGAAGGCGTGCCACTTCTGAAGCGAGATCTGAGCTCTGTGGACGGCACATTCGATCTCATAATGTTCAACCATTCGCTCGAACACATTCCGGACCCGGTTGCGACACTCAAAGTGGCACACGGGAAGCTCGCTGCAGGAGGTATTTGTTTGGCTCGCGTGCCGACGACCTCGTCAGCAGCGTGGACCACTTATCGGGCGGACTGGGTCCAGGCCGATGCCCCTCGACACATGGTCATACCTTCACGACGGGGGATGGCACTGGCAGCCGAGAGGGCTGGGCTGCGCGTGGACAGGACGTTTGACGACTCAAATTTGGGTCAGTTCATGGGAAGCGAAGCGTATCGGCGCGATGTTCCAGTGACCGACCCCAAGATCCTTCGGATGTTTGGGCCCAAACGGCTGTGGGAGTGGGAGAAACGTGCGGTTCAGCTCAACCGCGACGGTCGTGGTGACCAGGCCGGGTTCGTCCTGCGAGCGATATGAGGCGGGCAGGTGAGTGCAAAGGTGGCGAGAAAACGACTCTACTGCAATCTGTTTAGTAGCTTTCATCATTAACTGAAATTCGAGATGGGGCCCTCTTCACGTGACCGATCACGACGTTCGATCTCTCTACCTCGACCTGATCCGAGGCAATCTCACCAGGTACGGGATGCCGGAGCGAATGCCCAGTCAGTGGACACTGCGGCGACGTCTCTATTACAAGGCGCTCAACCGCATGGTCGTGCGAAGCGGTGCGCAGCGACTCGCGCGAGTTACGCCGGACAGTCGGCAAAGCGCGCTCGTTCAGCGCAAGCGTGACTTGGGCATTGACTGGCCGGCGGAGGCCGAGACGATGATCGGCATGCAGAGACTCACAAGTCTCCAACATTGCGTCGAGACCGTACTGTCCGAAGATATCCCCGGTGACCTGATCGAATGTGGAGTGTGGCGCGGCGGAGCTTGCATCCTGATGCGCGCTGTCCTGGCCGCACATGGCGATACAGCGCGAAACGTGTGGGTAGCCGATTCGTTCCAGGGCCTGCCACGCGTAGACGCCGCAAATTACAAAGCCGATAAAGGGCTTATGACCGGGACTGTCGCAGGCATACTTGGAGTGCCCGAAACCGAGGTCAGAGCGAACTTCCAGCGCTATGGACTGTTGGATGACCAGGTTCGCTTTCTTCCTGGATGGTTCAAGGACACGCTGCACAACGCGCCGATCGATCGGATCGCTGTCCTGCGAATTGATGGCGATCTTTACGAGTCCACGATCCAGGCGCTGGACGCGCTCTACCCGCGGCTGTCCCCACAGGGCTTCTGCATCATTGACGACTACCACGACCTGAAGCCGTGTCGGCAAGCCGTCACCGATTACCGTGCTGGGCACGGGATTACCGCGGAGATCGTCGACATCGACGGGACGGCCGTGTTGTGGCGCAAGGATTGACAGCAAATCTGGTCGATCGCCCGAGGTGATGACGGGTAGTGGCGCAGCTGCGCAAGGAAGGTGAGAGGCGAAAATAGGCGATGAAGATTGTGCTGGCCAGCTACGGAACTCGCGGTGATATCGAACCGTGCGTCGCTGTCGGCCGGGAGCTGATGCGCCGCGGGCACGACGTGCACATGGCCGTCCCGCCCGACCTCGTTGGCTTCGCCCAGTCCGCCGGCCCTACGGCGGTCGCCTACGGACCGGATCTGCAGGCCGTGCTGGACGCGCACCGCAATTTCTGGACGCATTTCTTTCGAAACTTCTGGAAGGTCCAGGATCTGCTCAGGTATCGCCGCGAAGTGGTGGAGCCGTTCCTCCAGTGCTGGAAGGACATCATCGGGACGTTGACATCACTCGCGGATGGTGCCGACTTGCTGTTCACCGGTGTGAATTTCGAGGATGCCGCGGGCAATGTCGCGGAGTACTACGACATTCCGTTGGCCACCCTGCACTTTTTTCCGCTCCGCGCCAACGGCCGGTTCGTGCCGTTCCTGCCACCGCCGTTGGGTCGCAAGGTGATGAAGGTGTCGGAGTGGCTTGCGTGGCGCCATGCGAAGAAGGTCGAGAGCGTACAGCGAGACGCGCTGGCCCTGCCGAAGGCCACAGCACCCTCGCCGTGGCGGATCACCGACCGTGGGTCGCTGGAAATCCAAGCCTACGACGGGGTCTGCTTTCCCGGCCTGGCAGAGGAATGGGCGCAATGGGCTGACCAGAGGCCTTTCGTCGGCGCACTCACGTTGGATCTGCCCGCTGATGCCGACGACGAGGTCGCCTCGTGGATCGACGCGGGAGCGCCGCCGATCTTCTTCGGTTTTGGCAGCTTGCCAGTCGAATCCGGTACCGAGACACTCGACATGATCAGTACCGCCTGCGCGCAACTGGGCGAGCGGGCGTTGGTCTGTTCTGCCGGTACGGACTTCAGCCACGATCCTCAGTACGAACACGTCAAGGTGGTGCCGGCAATGAATTACTCGGCCGCCTTTCCCGCTTGTCGCGCGGTCGTGCACCATGGGGGCACGGGTACCACCGCCGCGGGACTTCGCGCCGGAGTTCCCACGCTGATCCTTTCCACTGACCTCGATCAGACGCTCTGGGGAGCGCGGGTCAAACGACTGAAAGTGGGTACCGCCCGGCGGTTCTCGGCCACCACCGAGGAAACGTTGGTCGAAGACCTGCGCACGATTCTGACGCCGCGATATCTGGCCCGGGCGCGCGGGGTGGCAACCCAGATGACCAAACCCGCCGAAAGCGTGGCAACTGCGGCAGACCTTGTCGAGAAGCTGGCCGGTGTTGCCGATCGCCGTTAGTCGGGCCGCGGATCGCTCGACGGCGTGGAGCCGTGAGCGTAGGCGGGGCACGCCGGCGTGTCGGTTGTCTGCAGTGCTGGCGTGACGTCCCTGACTGCGCGGATTTCGATGCGCGCACCGCGGTGTGGAACGAAGGTGACATGCTTGAGCATCTGCTTCTCGTCGGCTGCCGTAGTGGTGATCAACTCGACCCGGCGCAGGATTTCACGCAGCACGACACGTGTCTCGACCATCGCGAAGGTAGCGCCGAGACAGCGGCGGTTGCCGCCGCCGAACGGCAGGTAGGTGGTCGGACTCAAGGTAGCCCTGAGCATCCGGTCCGGGTCGAACCGGTCCGGGTCCGGGTACAAAGCGGCGCTCGCATGCACCAGGCCGATCGACACGTCCACCGTGACACCGGCTGGAAGCCGGTAGCCGCCCACCTCGGTCGGCTCGGTCAGGACTCGGCCGGAGCTGTATATCACCGGGCGGACCCGCAGTGTCTCCTTGACGACCGCGTCCAGGTACTCGTCGCCGGCGGGATCGCCGGCCGCGCTGGCATCGGCGGCACGCACCGCCTTGGCCAGTGCGGCCGGGTGGCGTGTCAGCCGCTCCAGTGCCCAGGACAGCGACGTCGCGGTGGTCTCATGGCCGGCCAGGATCAGCGTGACGAGTTGGTCGCGCAGTTCGCGGTCGTCCATCGTGCGTCCGTCGTCGCCGGCGGAGCGCACCAGTGAGGCCAGCGCGTCCGTACGTTCTGCAAGGTCGGGGTCGGCGCGGCGGTCGGCGATCTCGGCGTAGAGCAAGGCGTCAACTTGTGCGAATCGCCTGCGCAGCGCCTGCCACGGGCGACGCCGCTGCAGCTTCGGGTTCGCAACTGCAAGCGTCTCCCACGGACTCAGATAAAGGAGCCGCGGCACGACCTCGCGCAGCGCCGCCAGTCGGGCCGGGTCAGTGGCGCCGACGACGGTCCGCAGGATCACCTCGAGCGCGATCTCGGCCGTCTTGTCCGCCACCGGAAAGCTTTTGCCCACTGGCCATCCTGCAATATTTGCGGCAGCGATCTCGGCCATCGCACCGGCCTGGTGCGCGACCGCGTCACGGTGAAACGCCGGCATCATCAGACGGCGCCGGTCGCGGTGTTCGTCCTCGTCGATCACGAACAGCGAGCTCTCGCCGAGCACCCCGCTCAGAATCCGGTGCCCTTCACCGCCATGAAAAACTCGTGGGTCGCCGCCGAAAACCGACTTGATGGCAACGGGATCCGCAACATAGACGACCGTGCCCACCAGCGGTTGACGCAGCGTGAACACATCGCCGTATCGGCGCTGACATCCGGTCAGATACCCCAACCCGTAGCGCAACATCAACGCTGCCTGCACCACCATGGGAAGCGGAGGTCCAGGCGGCAGTGCGGTTTGCGCAGACTTGCTCACTTTGCATGTTCCTAGCTACTAGACGAGAAAAGCTGACCCGCCGACGGCCTCCGGCTGCAAACTGACGCAGGTTTGCCGTTCGCGGCAAGTACCCATATCGGGTAGATCCACGGTTTGCAGATCAGCGGCTTTCGGTGAGTTCCAACCGTACGAGTGTCGGGTCGGACTTGCATGCATTTTCGGCGGTTGTGCAACGAGTGTCGAGGTTCGCCACGTCCGCTTGCCGGTCCGTGACCACGTCGACGACCGTCTGCGGCCTCGTGGAGACGCTGCCACCTGTGCGACCCAGCCGTTACTGGGCATGCTCTGGTTAATGTGCACAGGTTGCCTGAAACTGCGCAGCGGCGTACCGGAGTCCTGCACGCGATTGAGAACACGTTGCACTTACGTTGACGTAGATTACCCCTGCGGGGTGGCCGGGGCAACGATTGACTGTCCGTTTAATCGGGACGTACACGGTGTTTTCGGCACTCTCGCCTCGTGGGGCGGTGGGCCGGCGAGCCTCCTTAGGTGACGTACGGGCCGGTCGACGCGTTATTCACGACGCAGTAAGCAACTTCTTGCACCTGTTACCCGGCGTGCAGTTAGTTAACTCTGAAAATTTTTCTGAAATCACGGACGAGGTACGGAAGCTCGGTTAGATTTAGAACGTGTTCCACTTACGTCGGCGTAGATTACGTCGCCTAGACGGTCTGGAGAACGGTTGAGTATCAATCCATTCGACGACGACAACGGCAGATTCTTCGTCCTGGTCAACGACGAGGAGCAACACAGCTTGTGGCCCGCCTTCGCCGATGTACCTGCCGGCTGGCGGGTCGTTCACGGCGAAGCGGACCGCGCCGCCTGCCTGGACTACATCGAGCAGAACTGGCCTGACATACGACCAAAGAGTCTGCGCGACAGGTTGGGGCAGAGCCGGACTGTCGATTAAGTAGACGGGCGGCGGGGAGTCCGATGGAATCTGACAATACGACGTATCCGCTGACGCGGAGCCAGCTGGACATCTGGCTTTCCGAGGAAACGGGTCGTTGCGGTGCCAAATGGCACAACGGAATGCTCGGACTGATCGAGGGCCCGATCGCCTATGAGGCTCTTGAACAGGCCATCGGCCGCGTGGTGAGAGAGGCCGAACCACTCAGAACTGCCTTTGTCGAGGTAGCGGGCCAGATCGTCCAACGCGTAGTCGATTACTCGCACGTCGAGCTTGCCCGCTATGACCTCTCTGAATCTCCGGATCCTGCGCAGGATGCCTATCGGATGGCGTCAACGATCCAACGCGCGCCGATGCCGCTCAGTGGCCCGCTGTTCAAATTTGCGTTGCTGCAGGCCCGGCCGGACGAGTTCTACTTCTTCGTGTGTTGCCACCACATCGCGATAGACGGAATCGGCATGGCGATCGTTATCCACCGGATTGCGGAGGTCTATTCTGCAATCGCCACCGAATCGCCGATTCCTCCCACGATCTTTGGTTCGCTACGGACTCTCATCGATTCCGAGTCGGAATACGAAGCGTCTGACGATTATCTCGAAGACCAGGCCTACTGGGCCAAGAATGTTCCCCTCGACAACGGACCGCGTAACAGGTTCGAGCTCGACACCGCAGGACGGCCCAAGGAGTACGAGCCCTCTGCGCCAGTTCAATTGGACCCAGCGGTCGTTGCCAAGACCCGCGAGTTGTCGCACGTCCTTGGGGTGCGTCGGGCCTCGGTCATTACCGCGGCATGTGCGCTACTCGTGCGTGGGCAGGGCGGAGACTCTGAGGTTGTACTCGATTTTCCGGTGAGTCGACGTGTACGTCCAGAAACGCTGATGGTGCCCGGGATGGTCTCCGGAGTTGTGCCACTGGTGTTGAAGCCTCTACCAGAATCCACCGTGGCCGACTTCTGTGAACATGTCGACAGCCGCATACGAGAAGCACTGCAGCATCAGCGGTTCCCGGCGCGCGCGATCGAGAAGAAGGCACGGGTCCAAGGCTCCGCGCGGCCGTCCGACCGGGCCGCCATCAACTTCATTCCGGCGACCCGGATTGCGGATTTTGCCGGTGCTGCTGGATCGGGAGCCGTGACCCACACCGGCCTCACGGATCAGTTCGGGCTGGTCTTCATCAAGAACGACGACGAGCTCCTTCTCAGCACGTCCGGCGTTGGGCAGCTGTTTGCCGATTGCAATGCCCGTGATCTGGCTGAGCGGTTTGAGCACGTGTTGACGGCGATGACCGCCGATCCGGAGCGGTCGCTGTCGACGATCGATGTGCACGACGTGGATGAGCGTGCGGTGCTTGATGGGTGGGGTAATCGTGCGGCGTTGAGTTGTTCTGAGCCGGTGGCCTCCTCGATTCCGGCGGTGTTCGCCAGGCAGGTGGAGTGTGTTCCGGAGGCAGTGGCGGTCTGTTTCGGCGACACTTCGGTGACCTATCGGGGGCTTGATGCGGCTGCGAACCGGTTGGCGCATTTGTTGGTTTCTCATGGTGTGGGCCCGGGGGAGCGGGTGGCTGTGGTGTTCTCGCGGTCGGTCGAGGCGGTCGTGGCGATCATGGGTGTACTGAAAACGGGTGCGGCGTATGTGCCGATTGATCCGTCGGTGCCGGATGCGCGGTTGGATTTCGTGCTGGCCGATGTGGGGCCGGTGGTTGCACTGACCACAGCGGATCTGCTGGATCGGTTGGACGGGCGTGGGTTGGTGGTGATCGATGTCGATGATCGTGCGGTGTATGCGCAGCCGAGTACGGCCCTGCCGTTGCACACGGGCCCCGACGATGTTGCGTATGTGATCTATACCTCGGGGACCACGGGTGTGCCTAAGGGTGTGGCGGTTGCGCATCGGAATGTGACGGGGTTGCTCGAGGCGGTCGATGGCGCGCTGGAGTTGTCGCCGGGTCAGGTGTGGTCGCAGTGTCATTCGTTGGCGTTTGATTTTTCGGTGTGGGAGATTTTCGGCGCGCTGGCCCATGGTGGGCGGTTGGTGGTGGTGCCGGATTCGGTGGTGCGTTCGCCGGAGGAGTTTCATGCACTGCTGATCGAAGAACGCGTCAACGTCTTGAGCCAGACTCCTTCGGCGTTTTATGCACTACAAGCTCTCGATACGGCCCGTCCTGAACGACAACAGCTCAATCTTGATGTGGTGGTGTTCGGCGGGGAAGCGCTGGAACCGCAGCGACTTGCGACGTGGTTGTCCGATCATCCGGCTTGGCCGCGGTTGATCAACATGTACGGGATCACTGAGACCACGGTGCATGCCTCTTTCCGTGAGATCACCGTTGCTGATGTGGAGAGCACGTCCAGCCCGATCGGGGTGCCGCTGAAGCACCTCGCGTTTTCTGTGTTGGATGGGTGGTTGCGGCCGGTCCCGGCCAATGTGGTGGGTGAGTTGTATGTGGCTGGCGCGGGTTTGGGGTATGGCTATGTGGGCCGTGCGCCTTTGAGTTCCACTCGGTTTGTGGCGTGTCCGTTCGGGGGCACTGGGGTGCGGATGTATCGCACCGGGGATCTGGTGTGTTGGAGTGCTGATGGGCAGTTGCGGTATCTGGGCCGTGCCGATGAGCAGGTCAAGATCCGGGGCTACCGTATCGAACTCGGCGAAATCCAAGCCGCGCTTGCCGCGTGCGAGGGTGTCGAGCAGGCGATCGTCATCGCCAGAGAGGACCGGCCAGGTGACAAACGCCTCGTCGGCTATGTCACCGGCACCGTCGATCCAGCGCAGCTGCGCGCCGCGTTGGCCCAGCGATTACCGGATTACATGGTGCCCGCCGCCATCGTCGCACTGCAAACCCTGCCCTTGACCGTCAACGGCAAACTCGACAAAAAAGCCCTACCCACACCGGAATACCAACACATCGACCACTACCACGCACCGCAAACCCCCACCGAAGAGATCCTCGCCGGCATCTACGCCGAAGTCCTCGGACTGGACCGCGTCGGGGTCGACGACTCATTCTTCGACCTCGGCGGCGACAGCATCCTGGCGATGCAGGTGACGTCGCGCGCCAGGGATGCCGACCTGGCATTTCGACCGCGTGACATCTTCGTCCAGCAGACCGTGGCGCGGCTGGCACGGGTGGTCAGGATGGCTGACAGTTCCGCCGGGGTGATCGATGAGGGTCTGGGTCCGGTGGTGGCGACTCCGATCATGCGGTGGCTCAAGGGTATTGACGGTCCGATTGACCAGTTCAACCAGACGGTGGTGTTGCAGGCGCCGGCTGGGGTGAGCGAAGCTGATGTGGCTGTGGTGTTGCAGGCGTTGCTGGTTGGGCATGCGATGTTGCGGTTGCGCGCCGACGAGGACGATGCCGGCGGGTGGTTGTTGACGGTGCCCGAGGCTGATTCGGTGGATGCACGCGGGTGTCTGCAGGCGGTCGATGTGCTGACTGATGAGGCGCTGGTGGCGGCGCGGTCGCGGTTGAACCCGGCTACCGGTGCGATGGTCAGCGCACTGTGGGTGTCCTCGACCAGTCAGCTGGTGTTGATCATCCATCATCTGGCCATCGATGGGGTGTCGTGGCGAATCATCGTGGAGGACCTCAATATTGCCTGGGCCCAGCATCGCGGCGGTCAGCCGGTGCTGTTGCCGCCGGCTGGGACCTCGTTCACGCGGTGGGCAGAACTGCTCGTCGAACACGCGCAGCATCCGGCGGTCGTTGGTGAGACGGGCATCTGGCGACAGGTCACATCGGCTCATCCCACGCTGCCCGCGCTGCAACCCGCGGTAGACACCTATGAGACTGCGGGGCAGTTGTCTGTTTCGCTGGATCCAGATAACACCCATCTGCTGCTCGGTGCCGTTCCATCCGCGTTTCACGCTGGGGTGCAAGATATTCTGTTGATCGCGTTCGGTCTGGCTCTCGCCGAGTTCGTCGACAACGACAGCGCGCCGATTGGGATCGATGTCGAGGGTCACGGGCGCGCCGAAGATCTGGGCGGGTCCCTCGGCCGAGGTGTTGATCTGTCTCGCACGGTGGGGTGGTTCACCGCCAAGTACCCGGTGTCGTTGAATATCCGGGGGCCGCTGCGTGGGTTGCGCTGGACGCAGGTTGTCGCCGGTGACGCCGCCTTGGGCACGGTCATCAAAGACGCCAAAGAACAACTGCGTGCCCTCCCCGAAGGCCTGACCTACGGTCTCCTGCGCTACCTCAACCCCGACGTCGACCTGGCTGGACCCGACCCGACCATCGGCTTCAACTACCTCGGCCGCCTCAGTGGGGCCGCGGGCGACAGGCACGGGGATACCTGGCGCATCCGCTCCGAGAGTATGTCGTCGACCAGCGCTGCCCGGGCGGTGCCGACCCCGCTCGGACATACCGTGGAACTCAACGTCGCCACGGTCGACACCGGCACCGGCATGCGGTTGCGCGCCGACTGGACGTGGGCGCCTTCAGCCCTTGACCACACGCAAGTCGGCCGGCTGGGGCAATTGTGGTTCGACGCGCTGGTCGGCATCTGCGCACACGTGCGCAGCGGTGGTGGCGGGTTGACTCCGTCGGATATTGCTCCTGCCGAGCTGAATCAGCAGCAGATCGATGAACTGCAAGGGCAACACCGGATCGCGGACATTTTGCCGCTGACACCGCTGCAGCAGGGCCTGCTTTACCACGCCGGAACCGGGCAGGGCTCCGATGTGTATGCGATGCAACTCGATATCACGATGTACGGCCCGCTGGAGGAACACCGCCTGCGTGATGCCGTGCAGTCGGTGGTCAACCGGCATCCGCATCTGGCAGCGCGATTCCGCGAACAGTTCGGCGCACCGATGCAAATCATCCCGGCAGTTCCCACCACACCGTGGCGTTACGTCGAACTGGATGCCGGCGACGGTGACGAACACGACGAACAGGTCACGCGGATCAGCGCGGCCGAGCGTGCTGCCGTCTGCGACTTCGGCACCCAGACACTCTTCCGTGGCGCGCTCATTCGCGTCACGCAGAATCGGCACCGGTTCCTGCTCACCATCCACCACATCGTGCTCGACGGCTGGTCCATGCCGATCCTGCTGCAGGAGATCTTCGCTGCCTTCAGCGGGCAACGGCTGCCCGCCGCCGCGCCGTATCGCAGCTTCGTCGCCTGGCTCGCTGAACGGGACCACGCTTCCGCGCATACAGCGTGGCGTGATGCACTGGCCGGCTTCGACACTCCCACATTGGTGGATCCGGGCGGCAGGTCGGTTCTGGGCCCGCGCGGCATTGAATCGTTTTCGGTGCCTGAGGAGCTCACGCAGGCGCTTGGCGGGCTGGCACGGTCACATCACACAACCGTCAACATCGTGCTGCAGGCCGCTTATGCGCGCCTGCTCACCTCGCTGACGGGTCAACAGGACGTCGCGTTTGGTACGACAGTCTCGGGTAGGCCGGCCGAGGTCGTCGGTGCGGAGTCGATGGTCGGCCTGCTGATCAACACCGTGCCGGTGCGGGCGACGATCACGGCGGCCACCACCACCGCTGATCTGTTGGATCACCTGCAGAGTGCCCACATCGGCACACTCGAGCATCAGTACCTGGCGCTCAACGAGATCCACCGCATCGCCGGTCAGGAGCAACTGTTCGATACGCTTTTGGTGTTCGAGAACTATCCGATCGATACCACCGCACAGCTGGGCATCGACGGCTTGAGCATCGCCGAGTTCAATTTCCACGAATCGAACCATTACCCGTTGGCGATGCAGGTCCTGCCGGGCCGCGAACTGGGCCTTCGCGTCGAATTCGACACCGAGGTATTCGATCTCGCCGGCATCGAGGCGATGTTCGAGCGCTTCAAGCGGATTCTGATTGCGATGACCGCAGACCCACATCGGTCGTTGTCATCGGTCGATCTGCTGGATGCGACTGAGCATGCCCGCCTCGACGAATGGAGTCACCGCGCGGCCTTGACCAAACCGGCAATGGCGGAGTCGATTCCGGTGCTCTTTGCCGAACAGGCGGCGCGCACACCCGACGCGATGGCGGTGACCTGCGACGGCCAGTCGATGACGTACCGAGAACTCGACGAGGCGGCCAACCGGTTCGCACATCTGCTCAGGGTGCAGGGGGTCGGTGCGGGTGAGGTCGTGGCACTGCACCTTTCCCGGTCTCCCCAGGCGGTCATGGCAATCCTCGCCGTCCTGAAAGCCGGGGCGGCCTACATGCCGATCGACCCGGCACTGCCGGATGCGCGTCTGCGATTCATGGTGGCTGACGCCGAGCCTGTCGTCGCAATCACCACAGCCGGGCTGGCGGAGCGGTTCGAGGGTTTCGACGTGACGGTCATAGACGTAGATGGCTCCGCGGTGCAGAGCCAACCTGACACGCCACTGCCGGGGCCGGCTTCCGACGACATTGCCTACATCATCTACACCTCGGGAACCACTGGCATCCCGAAAGGGGTTGCCATATCTCACCGCAATGTGCCCGGGCTGTTCGATTCGTTGGGCGCCGGGTTGTCAGCGGGTCGGGGCCAGGTGTGGACGCAGTGGCACTCGTACAGCTTCGACGTCTCAGTGTGGGAGATCTTCGGCGCGCTGCTGCGCGGTGGGCGGCTGGTGGTGGTGCCCGAACCGGTCGCTGCCTCGCCCGAGGAGTTTCACGAGTTGTTGGTCGGCGAACACGTCACAGTGTTGAGCCAGACGCCGTCGGCGGCCGGAATGCTCTCGCCGCAGGGCCTGGAATCTGCTGCGTTGGTGGTCGCCGGGGAAGCCTGCCCGCCTGAGCTGGTGCAGCGATGGGCTCCGGGACGGACGATGATCAACGCCTACGGCCCGACCGAAGCTACGGTGTACGCCTCGATCAGCGCACCTCTGGTGACCGCGCCGACGGGATCAGCGGTGCCGATCGGTATACCGGTAGCCGGGGGCGCGCTTTTCGTTCTGGACGGCTGGCTGCGACCGGTGCCTCCCGGTGCGGTCGGAGAGTTGTACGTGGCCGGTCGCGGTGTGGGCGTCGGATATTGGCGTCGGGCCGGTTTGACGTCGTCTCGGTTCGTGGCCTGCCCGTTCGGAGGTGCCGGGGCGCGGATGTATCGCACGGGGGACCTGGTGCGATGGGGCGCCGATGGACAGGTGCACTACCTCGGGCGCGCCGACGAACAGGTCAAGATCCGCGGATACCGCATCGAACTCGGTGAAATCCAAGCAGCTTTGGCCGGTCTCGACGGTGTCGAGCAGGCGGTGGTGATCGCCCGCGAGGACAACGATGACAAGCACCTGGTCGGCTATGTCACCGGCACCGCTGATCCGGGCCGGATCCGGGCCCAGTTGGTCGAGCGGTTGCCGTCCTACATGGTGCCTGCCGCGGTGCTGTCGATCGACGTGGTGCCATTGACGGTCAACGGAAAACTCGACAGACGTGCCCTGCCTGCGCCGGACTACTACGACACCGACCGGTACCGTGCCCCGGCCACCCCGGTCGAGGAGATCCTGGCCGACATCTATGCCCGCGTTCTCGGGTTGCACCGAGTCGGCGTCGAGGATTCATTCTTCGATCTCGGCGGGGATTCGCTGTCGGCAATGCGCCTGGTCGCCGCGGTCAACAAGGAACTGGATGCCGCCATGACGGTGCGCTCCTTGTTCGACGCCCCGACGGTCGCCGCACTTGCACTTCGGATCGGTGGTGCGGAGGCTCGGCTGGAGCCCCTGGTCGCCCGGGAACGACCGGAAGTGCTTCCGCTGTCATTCGCCCAATCCCGGTTGTGGTTCCTTGACCAGTTGCAAGGGCCGTCACCGGTCTACAACATGGCCGCCGCATTCCAGATCGACGGGGCGCTCGACGTCGATGCGTTGCGTGAAGCCCTGGTCGATGTGGTGGGTCGTCACGAGAGTCTGCGTACGCTGTTCGCCGCACCGGACGGAATTCCGCGTCAGGTGGTGCTGGCGCCGGGACAGATCGAATTCGGTTGGGACGTCGTCGATGCCTGGCAGTGGCCCGCACGCCGTGTGAATGAGGCGATCGCTGCCGCCTCGCAGCACACTTTCGATCTGTCCGACGAGATCCCCTTGCGGGCCAGTCTTTTCCGTATCGCCGCGGATAATCATGTGTTGGTCGCGGTGGTGCACCACATCGCTGCCGACGGCTGGTCGGTCACCCCGCTGGTCACCGACCTGAATCTGGCCTACACCAGTAGGTCTGCGGGTCAAGCTCCGGACTGGTCACCGTTGACGGTGCAGTATGCCGATTACACGCTGTGGCAGCGTGCGCAGTTCGGTGAGTTGGCCGATGGACAGAGCCGCATCGGTGCACAGCTGGCGTATTGGCAGGATGCGCTGGCCGGCATGCCCGAGCGGATCGCGCTGCCCACCGACCGGCCGTACCCGTCGACAACCGACCAGCGTGGCGCCACGATAACCCTGGACTGGCCGGCGGAGCTGCAGCAGCAGGTGGCCCGGGTGGCCCGCGAACACCACGCGACCAGCTTCATGGTGGTGCAAGCCGCGCTGGCGGTGCTGCTCTCCAAGCTCAGTGCGAGTTCTGATGTAGCACTCGGTTTTCCGATCGCCGGACGGCGTGATGCAGCGCTCGATGAGCTGATCGGGTTCTTCGTGAACACCTTGGTGCTGCGCGTCGACCTCGGTGGAGATCCCACTGTTTCCGAGGTGCTGGCTCAAGTACGAGCGCGGGGCCTGGCTGCCTACGACCATCAGGACGTGCCGTTCGAGGTGCTGGTCGAGCGACTCAAACCGACCCGGTCACTGGCCCATCACCCACTGGTCCAGGTGGCACTGGCATGGCAGAACATCGCCGGCCGCGACGTCAACGATTCCGCAGCCGGAGTGATGTTCGGGGATCTGACCGTCGCCCAGATACCGGTGGAAACCCACACCGCCCGCATGGATCTGAACTTCTCGCTGGCTGACCGTCGGACCGAGGACGGCGAGCCCGCCGGAATCGGTGGGATGGTGGAGTACCGCACCGACGTGTTCGACGCCGACACCGTCGAAACGCTGATCGCGCGACTACGACGCATCCTGACCTCCATGACCGCCGACCCGACAGCACGCCTCTCGTCGGTGGATCTGCTCGACGACGATGAACACGCCCACCTCGTTGCGATCGGCAACCAGGCGGCGCTGACCCGGCCCGCGCCCAGACCGGTGTCGGTTCCGGAGTTGTTCGCCGAGCAGGTCACGCGTGCGCCCGAGGCCGTCGCGATCAGCTGCGGCGAACGTTCCTGGTCCTACCGCGAACTCGATGAGGCCACAAACAAATTCGCGCACATCCTCACCGGACACGGCGTCGGCCCGGGGACGTGTGTGGCGCTGCTGTTCAACCGTTCGGCCGAGGCGATCCTGGCGATCCTGGCCATTCTCAAGACCGGTGCCGCTTATCTGCCGATCGATCCGGCGGTGCCCGACGCGCGCTTGGAGTTCGTGCTCGCCGATGCCGCACCCGTTGCCGCGGTCACCAGCGCCGCTTTGGCGGACCGGTTGCGCGGGCGCGGATTGGTGGTCGTCGAGGTCGAACAGGGCAACAGCCGACCCGGTGCCGAGCTGCCGGTGCCGAAGGCGGACGACATCGCCTATCTCATCTACACCTCGGGTACGACGGGCATCCCCAAAGGGGTTGCCATCACCCACCACAACGTCACCCAGCTGCTGGAATCCCTCGATGCCGGACTGCCCCGCCCGGGCGTGTGGCCGCAGTGTCATTCGTTGGCGTTCGACGTCTCGGTATGGGAGATCTTCGGTGCCCTGCTTCGCGGGGGGCGCGTGGTGGTGGTGCCCGAGGACGTGGCCGGTTCACCGGAGGACTTTCACGCTCTGCTCGTTCGCGAACAGGTCGATGTGCTCACACAGACACCTTCTGCGGTAGCGATGTTGCCGCGTAGGGGTCTGGAATCGGTGGCGTTGGTGGTGGTCGGTGAAGCCTGCCCGCCCGAGGTGGTGGATCAGTGGGCACCCGGCCGGGTCATGATCAACGCCTACGGCCCCACCGAGACGACGATGTGTGTGGCGATCAGCGCGCCGCTGGCGCCTGGGTTGGGTGTGCCGATCGGCTCACCTGTCCCGGCCGCAGCGCTTTTCGTGCTCGACGAATGGTTACGCCCGGTGCCCGCCGGTGTGATCGGCGAACTGTACGTGGCCGGCCGGGGACTCGGCTACGGCTATGTCGACCGGACCGGGTTGACCGCCTCGCGATTTGTGGCATGCCCTTTCGGAGGTACTGGAACGCGCATGTATCGAACCGGCGATCTGGTGAACTGGCGCGCCGATGGACAACTGCAGTATCTGGGCCGCGCCGACGAACAGGTCAAGATCCGCGGCTACCGCATCGAGATCGGTGAAGTGCAGTCTGCTTTGCGCGATCTCGATGGCGTGGAGCAGGCGGCGGTTATCGCCCGCGAGGACCACTCCGCAGGCTTGCGCCTGGTCGGCTATATCACCGGATCTGCCGATCCAGTTACCGTGCGTGCGGATCTCGCCGACCGACTGCCGGCGTATATGGTGCCAGTCGCGGTGCTGGTGGTGGACGCACTGCCGTTGACCGTCAACGGCAAACTGGACATCCGGGCCCTGCCAGCCCCTGACTATGGCTTGGCCGCTGGGAATGACGAGCGGTACCGTGGCCCGGCCGGACCCGTCGAGGAGATCTTGGCCGGCATTTACGCCGAGGTTCTCGGGCTGGAGCGGGTCGGGGTCGACGACTCGTTCTTCGACCTTGGCGGCGACAGCATTCTGTCGATGCAGGTGGTGGCGCGCGCCCGGGCCGCGGGTCTGGTGTGTCGACCGCGCGATGTCTTCGTCGAACAGGCCGTGGCGCGGCTGGCGCGGGTGGTCGCGGTGGTCGACAGTGCGGGTGTGACCGACGAGGGCCTCGGCCCGGTGATCCCGACCCCGATCATGCAGTGGCTGAGAGGCATTGACGGGCCCACCTCCGAGTTCAACCAGACGGTGCGGCTGCAGGCGCCCGCACAGGTGGCCGAGTCCGACGTCGTCGCGATGGTGCAGGCCCTGCTGGATCAGCACGCCATGCTGCGGCTGCGCGTGACCGACGCGGGCGCCTGGTCCGGCACAGTGCCCGAGCCGGGTTCGGTGGATGCGCGCGGCTGCCTGCAAGCGGTGGACGCACTGTCCGATGAGGCACTCGTGGCAGCGCGGGCACGGTTGGACCCGGCCGCCGGAGCGATGCTCAGCGCACTGTGGGTGACCTCCACGAGCCAGCTGGTGCTGATCGTCCACCATCTGGCCGTCGACGGAGTGTCGTGGCGAATCCTGTTGGAAGACCTGAACATCGCCTGGGTACAGCATCGCGGCGGACGACCTGTCGTGCTACCACCACCCGGGACGTCGTTCGCGCGGTGGGCCGAACTGCTGAGCACCCACGCGAGCCACCCGGAAGTCGTCGAGCGGGCACCGACGTGGCGGCGGGTGGCGGCCACCCCTGCTGCGCTGCCCGCGGTGCGCCCCGACGGGGACACCCACGCGACCGCCGGCCAACTGTCGGTGGCGCTGGACGCCGAGACCACCCGCATGCTGCTCGGCGACGTGCCCGCGGCGTTCCACGCCGGGGTGCACGACATCTTGTTGATCGCGTTCGGGCTGGCGGTCGCGGAGTTCGTCGGGGCCACGGGCACACCGATCGGCATCGACGTCGAGGGGCACGGCCGTGACGAGGGTCTCGATCGGGACATCGACCTGTCCCGCACGGTCGGGTGGTTCACCACGAAGTACCCGGTGGCATTGAACTTCCGGAGGGCGGGCAGCGGACTGTCCTGGTCCCAGGTGGTGGCCGGCGACGCGGCACTGGGCGCGGTGATCAAGGACGCGAAGGAACAGCTTCGTGCCCTGCCGAATCCGCTGACCTACGGGATGCTGCGCTACCTGAATCCCGACGTCGATCTCGCGGACGCCGACCCGACGATCGGGTTCAATTACCTTGGCCGACTGGGCGGCGCGGCCACGGCGGCGTCCGACGATCTGTGGCAGATATCGGCCGAAGGGCTGACGTCGACCGGTGCGGCCGCGGCGATACCCATGCCGTTGACGCACACCGTGGCACTCAACGCGGGCACCGTCGACACCGAGGCCGGGCCACATCTGCTGGCCAACTGGACCTGGGCGCCGTCGGCAGTCGACCATGCCCAGATCAGTCGGCTCAGCCAACTGTGGTCCGACGCGCTGGCCGGCATCTGCGATAACGTGCGCAACGACGGGGGTGGACTGACGCCGTCGGACATCGCGCCCGCCCGGCTGAACCAGCAGCAGATCGATGAGCTACAGCGGCAGTACCGGATCGCAGATGTGTTGCCACTGACCGCCCTACAACAGGGCCTGGTCTTTCACCGCCGCGTCGCGCACAGCCCCGACGACGACCTGTATGTCGTGCAGTTGGACATCACGGTCGCCGGCACGCTCGACCGGCATCGGCTGCGCGACGCCGTGCGGTCAGTGGTCAATCGGCATCCCCACCTCGCGGCCAGATTCTGCGACCAGTTCGACGAGCCGGTCCAGATCATCCCGGCAGAGCCCGAGCCGGGCTGGCGGTATCTCGAACTGAACGACCAGCCTGAGGAACAGATCCAGCAGGTGTGCGCCGCGGAACGCGCGGCGGTCTGCGACCTGGCCCACCAGCCGGCCTTCCGGGTGGCATTGATCCGCACCGCAGAGGACCGCCATCGGGTTGTGCTCACCAATCACCACATCGTGCTAGACGGCTGGTCGCTGCCCATCCTGTTGCAGGAGATCTTCGCCACCTATCGCGGGCAACGATTGCCCCCGGCCACGCCGTATCGCAGTTTCCTCACCTGGCTCGCCGGCCGCGACCAGGCAGGCGCGCATGCAACTTGGCGCGAGGTGCTGGCCGGTTTCGAAACCCCCACGCTGGTCGGCCCGACACAGAAGTCAGGGTCGGGGCGACGGGGAGTCGTTTCGCATCTGGTGTGCGAGCGGACCACCGGGGCGCTGAGCGCGTTGGCCCGCGCACAGCACACCACCGTCAACACCGTGCTGCAGGGCGCCTGGGCACTGCTGCTCACCTCGCTCACGGGCCAGAATGATGTCGCCTTCGGTGTCGTGGTCTCGGGACGGCCGACCGAGCTGGCAGGCGCGGAATCGATGGTGGGCCTGCTGATCAACACGGTGCCGGTGCGCGCGAACATCACGGTGACAACGACCACCGCCGACCTGCTCGGTCAATTGCAGCATTCCCACACCAGAACCCTTGAGCACCAACATGTGGCGCTCAGCGAGATCCACCGCCTCACCGACCACGACCGACTGTTCGACACCCTGTTCGTGTTCGAGAACTATCCGGTGGACGCCGACGCACTGTCAGGTGCCGACGGGTTGCGTGTCACCGATTTCACCAGTCACGAATCCACCGACTACCCGCTGACCATGCAGGCCATACCTGGTGACGAACTGCGCCTGCGCGTCGAATACGACGGCGATGTTTTCGATGCCGCCGCCATCGCAGCACTCGCCGAGCGGTTCACGCAGGCGTTGGAGGCCATGACTGCCGATCCGCATCGGCCGTTGTCCGCGGTGGATCTGCTCGACGATCTCGAACGCACCCGCCTGAACGAAATCGGGAACCGTGCGGTGTTGGCCGACCTGCCACGGCCGGCGTCGGTCCCGGAGATGTTCGGTTCCCAGGTGGGGCGGATCCCCGACGCGGTCGCGCTGGTCTGCGGAGACCGGACCATGACGTATCGGGAGCTGGACGAGGCGGCAAACCGGTTGGCGCATCTGCTCATCGCTCGGGGGGCGGGACCGGGTGAGCGCGTCGCGTTGATGTTCCCCCGGTCGATCGAAGGGATCGTGGCGATCCTTGCGGTGCTCAAAGCCGGGGCGGCCTATCTGCCGATCGACCCTGCGCTTCCTGCGGCCCGTGTCGAGTTCATGGTCACGGATGCCGCGCCGATCGCCGCGGTCACCACCGCCGAGTTGACGCGGAAGTTCGACGGGTTCGAGCTACTCGTTCTCGATGTCGAGGGTCCGGAGGTCACCGCCGAGCCGTGCACGCCTCTGCCTGCGCCTGCGCCCGATGACGTCGCCCACATCATCTACACCTCGGGTACCACCGGAGCGCCCAAGGGCGTGGCGGTCACTCACCGCAATGTGACGCAGCTGTTCGACTCGTTGCAGATCGGGGTGCCGCTGGCGTCGGAACAGGTGTGGACGCAGTTCCATTCGTATGCCTTCGACTTCTCGGTATGGGAGATCTGGGGTGCACTGCTGCACGGCGCGCGACTGATAGTGGTGCCCGAGCTGGTGGCGCGCTCACCTCAGGAATTCCACGAACTCGTGGTGCGCGAACAGGTCACGGTGTTGACCCAAACCCCGTCAGCGGTGTCGATGCTGTCGGTGGAAGGCCTGGACGGTACGGCGTTGGTGATCGGGGCCGAACCGTGTCCGCCTGTGTTGGTCGACCGCTGGGCGCCCGGGCGGGTGATGGTCAACGTCTACGGACCGACCGAGACCACGATGTGGTTATGCGCCAGCGCACCGTTGACCGGGGAATCAGGGCCGCCGCCGATCGGCTCGCCGACGGCGTGGGCGGCGTTCTTCGTGCTCGATGAGTGGCTGCGCCCGGTGTCCGAAGGCGTGGTCGGCGAGTTGTATCTCGCGGGAGCGGGTGTCGGCGTGGGTTATTGGCGCCGCCCCGGATTGTCCGCGTCGCGGTTCATGGCCTGTCCGTTCGGGCAACCCGGGAGTCGGATGTATCGCACCGGGGATCTGGTGCGCTGGCGCGCGGACGGACAGCTGGACTACTTCGGCCGCGCCGACGAACAGGTCAAGATCCGCGGCTATCGCATCGAACTCGGTGAGATCCAAACGGCGCTCACCGCGCTGGACGGGGTGGATCAGGCGGCGGTGATCGCCCGCGAGGACCAGCCGGGCGACAAGCGGCTGGTCGGCTATATCACCGGTACCGCCGACCCGATCGGTGCGCGTGCCGCACTGGCCGAACGGCTGCCGGGTTACATGGTTCCGACAGCGATCGTGACGATCGCGGCCTTGCCGGTAACGGTCAACGGCAAGCTCGACGCCCGCGCACTGCCTGCACCGGATTACCAGGATCGTGATCACTACCGCGCCCCGACCGGCGCAGTCGAGGAGATCCTGGCCGGAATCTTCGCTCGAGTACTGGATGTGGAACGCGTCGGAGTAGACGAGTCGTTCTTCGATCTCGGTGGGGATTCGGTGTCGACGATGCGACTGGTGGCGGCCATCAATGCCGACCTGGACACCGATCTCGCAGCGCGCACGGTGTTCGAGGCGCCCACGGTTGCCCAATTGGCGCCGCGTATCGATCAGGGCGCGGGCCGCCTGGAGCCGCTGGTTGCCGGTGACCGCCCCGCGGTGGTGCCGCTGTCGTTCGCCCAGAACAGGTTATGGTTCGTCGACCAGTTGCAGGGTCCCTCACCGGTTTACAACATGCCGGTGGGCCTGCGTCTGCACGGGCGGCTTGACGCCGTTGCCCTTGGTGAGGCGCTGGCCGATGTGATCGGTCGCCACGAAAGCCTGCGCACACGATTCGACGCGCCCGATGGGACACCACGACAGGTGGTGGTGTCCGACGAGGAAGCCGATTTCGGTTGGGAGGTCGTGGATGCCGGTGGCTGGCCGGCGAGCCGGCTGGATGAAGCCGTCGCGGCCACGGCCTGTCACAGTTTTGATCTCGCCGCCGAAATTCCGTTACGGGCAAAGCTGTTCCGCCTCACCGACGACGAACACGTCCTGGTGGCGGTGGTGCACCATATTGCCGCCGACGGTTGGTCGCTCGCCCCGCTGGTGGCCGATCTGAGTGTGGCGTATGCCAGCCGGTGCGCGGGGCGTCCCCCCGGCTGGTCGCCCTTGCCGGTTCAGTACGTCGACTACACCTTGTGGCAGCGTGCACAACTGGGTGATCTCGACGACAGTGACAGTCCGATCGCCGCGCAGCTGGCCTACTGGGAACATGCGCTGACCGGACTCCCCGAACGCCTGGCGCTTCCGACCGATCGGCCATATCCGCCGGTTGCCGATCAGCGTGGCGCCACCCTGCCGGTGGAGTGGTCGGCGGACGTACAGCAGCGAGTGCGCGCAGTGGCCGGTGAGCACGGCGCCACCAGTTTCATGGTGATGCAAGCCGCCCTGACGGTGTTGTTGGCCAATCTCAGTGCGTGTTCCGATGTGGCCGTAGGCTTCCCGATTGCCGGGCGTCGTGACGCCGCACTTGACGAGCTGGTGGGTTTCTTCGTCAACAACGTGGTGCTGCGCGTCGATCTGACCGGTGATCCCACGGTGGGGGAGTTGTTGGCCCAGGTGCGGCGGCGCAGCCTGGCCGCCTACGAACATCAGGACGTGCCTTTCGAGGTGCTGGTGGAGCGGCTCAACCCCACCCGGAGCCTGACCCATCACCCGTTGGTCCAGGTGGCGTTGGCCTGGCAGAACATTCCTTGGCAGGACAGCGATCCCGCGAATGGGCTCAGGTTGGGTGACCTGCGGGTCACGCCCCTTCCGGTGGACACTCACACCGCCCGCATGGACCTGACCTTCTCACTCGGGGAACGCTGGACCCAGGCCGGCGAGCCGGCAGGCATCGGCGGGGCGGTGGAATTCCGCACCGACGTGTTCGATACGGACAGCATCGAAGCACTCATCAGACGGTGGCACCGGGTACTGGTGGCGCTGACCGCTGATCCCACCCGGCGAATCTCGTCGATCGATCTGCTCGACGAACCTGAACACACCCGCCTCGATTTGTGGGGCAACCGTACGGTGTTGACACAACAGGAGCCGGCTCCGGTGTCGGTGCCGGCACTGTTCGCCGCGCAGGTCGCCGGTGCACCCGATGCGCTGGCGATCAGCTTCGCCGGCTGCGCAATGACCTATCGGGACCTCGACGACTCCGCAAATCGGTTGGCGCACCTGCTCGTCAGTCACGGTGTCGGTCCGGGCGCGTGCGTGGCGTTGCTGTCCGAGCGGTCCGCGGATGCGGTCGTGGCCATGTTGGCGGTGCTCAAGACCGGGGCCGCCTATCTGCCGCTGGACCCTGCATTGCCAGATGCGCGAATCGAGTTCATGCTCGCCGACGCCGCACCGACCGCCGCGATCACCACCACCGGCCTGGCTGACCGGTTGGCCGGTTGCGACGTGCTGGTCATCGACGTCAGTGATCTCGAAAGCGCGCAGGTTGACCGTCAATCCGGTTCGGTGATGCCGGTGCCCAGCCCGGATGACATCGCCTACATCATCTACACCTCGGGCACCACCGGCGCCCCCAAGGGCGTGGCGATCACCCACCGCAACGTGACCCAACTGTTGGGATCGCGGGACACCTTCCTCGCGGGACAGGCGTGGACACAGTGGCATTCGTACTCCTTTGACGCCTCGGTAGAAGAGATCTGGGGTGCCCTGCTGCACGGCGGTCGGCTGGTGATCGTGCCCGAGTCGGTGGCCCGCTCACCTGAGGACCTCACCGCCTTGCTGGTCGCTGAACAGGTCAGTGTGCTGAGCCAAACCCCCTCGGCGGTGGCGATGCTGTCGCCGGAGTCTCTGGGATCGGTGGCATTGCTGGTCGCCGGTGAGCCGTGCTCGGCCGAATTGGTGCAGCGCTGGGCTCCTGGACGGGTGATGGTCAATGCCTACGGCCCGAGCGAGACAACGATCTGTGCGTCCAGAACGTCGCCATTGATTGCGGGCGCGGGTGCGCCGCCGATCGGTGCACCGGTGTCGGGGGCGGCGTTGTTCGTGCTCGACGGATACTTGCGCCCGGTGGCACCCGGTGTGGTCGGTGAGTTGTATGTGGCCGGCCACGGTGTCGGTGTCGGCTATGTCGGCCGCACGGGGCTGACCGGGTCGCGGTTTGTGGCATGTCCGTTCGGGCGTCCCGGGATGCGGATGTATCGCACCGGGGATCTGGTGGGCTGGGGCGTCGACGGGCAGCTGAGATATGTCGGCCGCGCCGACGAGCAGGTCAAGATCCGTGGCTATCGCATCGAACTCGGTGAGATCCACGCGGTGTTGGCCGGGCTGGACGGGGTCGAGCAGGCAGCGGTGATCGTCCGTGAAGACCGCGCCGGCGACAAGCGGCTGGTCGGTTACGTGACCGGGACGGCGGACCCGGCAAAGATTCGCACCCAGCTGGCCGAGCAGCTTCCGGCATATATGGTTCCGGCCGGAATTATGGCGTTGTCGGCGATACCGTTGACACCCAACGGCAAACTGGACACCCGCGCCCTGCCGGCACCCGAATATCACGACATCGATCACTACCGCGCGCCGGTCACCCTCACCGAGGAGATCCTGACCGGCATCTACGCCCGGGTGCTCGGTGTGGAGCGCGTCGGTGTGGACGACTCGTTCTTCGACCTCGGTGGAGACTCGCTGTCCGCAATGCGCCTGATCGCCGCCGTCAACACCGGCCTCGATGTCGGGCTCGCTGTGCGCACGGTGTTCGAGGCGCCGACCGTCGCCCAGTTGGCGCCCCGTATCGGCGGCCAGGGCGCCTGGCTGGAGCCGCTGACCGTCGGTCCACGGCCCGCGGTGATTCCGCTGTCGTTCGCGCAGTCCCGGTTGTGGTTCCTGGACCAGTTGCAGGGCCCCTCACCGGTTTACAACATGCCGACTGCGCTCCGGATCAGCGGGCCATTGGATGCCGACGCGCTGGGTGCCGCCCTGGCCGATGTGGTGACCCGTCACGAGAGCCTGCGCACCCGGTTCCCAGCAGTCGAGGGCATTCCACGACAGTGCGTCCAGTCTCCCGAGAACGCCCGGTTCGGATGGGACGTCGTCGATTCCACCAGTTGGGAAGC
Organism: Mycobacterium appelbergii; assembly: GCF_032883035.1. Classification (NCBI taxonomy): domain Bacteria; kingdom Bacillati; phylum Actinomycetota; class Actinomycetes; order Mycobacteriales; family Mycobacteriaceae; genus Mycobacterium; species Mycobacterium appelbergii. Next base: position 110,655 of record NZ_JAMQTH010000016.1, on the reverse strand, counting down.
GGAGCAGCTGCGGGAAGCCATCGGCGACGTGGCGCGGCACACATTTGACCTGGCAACGGAGATTCCTTTGTGGGCGAAGCTCTTCCGGATCGCCGACGACGAACATGTGCTGGCAGCCGTGGTGCACCACATCGCCGCGGACGGTTCATCGATCACCCCGCTGATGGTGGATCTGGGAACGGCTTACGCCAGCCGGTGTGCGGGGCAGGCCCCCGGTTGGGCCGACCTGCCGGTACAGTACGTCGATTACACGCTGTGGCAGCGCGCGCAGTTCGGCGATCTGGCGGACAGTCAGAGCCGTATCGCCACACAGGTGGCCTATTGGCAGGATGCGCTGGCCGGGATGCCCGAACGCCTGGCGCTGCCCACCGACCGGCCCTATCCGCCGGCCGCCGATCAGCAGGGCGCCACGGTGACTCTGGACTGGCCCGCCGACCTGCAGCAGCAGATTTCCCTGGTCGCCCGCGAGCACAACGCGACCCCCTTCATGGTGCTGCAAGCCGCACTGGGGGTCCTGCTGTCCAAGCTCAGCGCGAGTCCCGAGGTGGCCGTGGGCTTCCCGATCGCGGGGCGTCGCGATCCCGCGCTCGATGAGCTGATCGGGTTCTTCGTCAACACCCTCGTGCTGCGGCTCGATCTGTCCGGAAACCCGACCGTGGCGGAATTACTGGCCCAGGTGCGGACACGCAGCCTGGCCGCCTACGAGCACCAGGACGTGCCCTTCGAGGTACTCGTCGAGCGGCTCAACCCGACTCGTTCTCTGACCCACCATCCGCTGGTTCAGGTGGCGCTCGCGTGGCAGAACGCCGCCGGTCACAGGAACAACACGTCGGGTTCCGCCGTGGCGCTGGGTGATCTGGAGATCGCCGAGATGCCGGCGGACACGCACACCGCCCGGATGGACCTGAGTTTCTCCCTGGCTGAACGTCGAACCCACGCCGATGCGCCCGCCGGAATCAGCGGCACGGTGGAGTTCCGCACCGATGTATTCGACCCGGCCAGTATCGAGACACTGATCAAGCGGTTCGAGCACGTGCTGATGACGATGACCACCGACTCGGGGCGCCGCCTGTCCTCGATCGATCTGCTTGATGCCGATGAACATGCCCGGCTCGACGCCATGGGTAATCGCGCGGCACTGAACCGGCCCTCGAGCATGCCTGTGTCGGTCCCCGCGCTGTTCGCAACGCAGGTCAGCAGCACCCCGCAGGCCGTCGCAGTCACTGCCGACGGTCATTCGCTGACGTATCGCGAGCTCGACGAGTCCGCAAATCGGTTGGCACACCTGCTCATCGGTGAGGGTGCAGGTCCAGGGCGCTGCGTGGCCCTGCTACTGGAACGGTCCGCGGAAGCGATCGTCTCGATGCTGGCGGTGTTGAAGACCCGGGCGGCCTATCTGGCGATCGACCCCGCGCTGCCGACCGCCAGAATCGAGTTCATGCTGGCAGACGCCGCGCCGGCGGTCGCGATCACGACCCGCGGTCTTATCGACCGGCTGACCGGATATCACCTACCGGTCGTCGATATCCACGACGCCGCACTGGCCGACCAACACGGTCACGCACTCCCTGATCCGGCCCCCGAGGACATCGCGTACCTCATCTACACCTCGGGAACCACCGGTATCCCCAAAGGCGTGGCCGTCACTCACCACAATCTGACTCACTTGGCCAGGTCGACACCGGAACAGTTGCCAGTGGAACAGGTGTGGACCCAATGTCATTCGTATGCCTTCGACTTCTCGGTGTGGGAGATATGGGCTGCGTTGCTGGGCGGGGCGCGTCTGGTCATAGTGCCCGAATCGGTCGCGAGTGCGCCCGACGACTTCCATTCCCTCCTTGTCCGCGAGCGGGTCAACGTACTCACCCAGACCCCGTCGGCCGCTGGTGCGCTGAGCCCGCAGGGGTTGGAGTCGGTGGCATTGCTGCTCGGCGGCGAGGCCTGTCCGGGCGAGGTGATCGATCGTTGGGCGCCCGGGCGGGTGGTGATCAACGCCTACGGCCCCACTGAGATCACCGTGTACGCGTCGATGAGCACGCCACTGGTCCCCGGGTCCGGGGCCGCACCCATCGGTGCGCCGGTCGCGACGTCGGCGCTGTTTGTCCTCGATGAGTGGTTGCGGCCGGTGCCGGCCGGGGTGGTCGGTGAGTTGTACGTCGCCGGTGACGGGGTGGCGTGTGGGTACCTCGGCCGATCTGGTTTGACGGCAGCACGTTTCGTGGCGTGTCCGTTCGGAGACGCCGCCGGTGCGGGGGGTCTGGCACAACGGATGTATCGCACCGGTGATCTGGTGAGCTGGCGCGCTGACGGACAGCTGCAGTATCTGGGACGTGCCGACGACCAGGTCAAGATCCGCGGATACCGCATCGAACTCGGCGAGGTGCAGGCCGCACTGGCGGCGCTGGACGGTGTGGCGCAGGCGGTAGTGGTTGCCCGCGACGATCATCCGGGCACCACACGCCTGGTCGGCTATGTCACGACGACCGGAGGGGTGGACCCGGCCGGGATGCGGAACGCGTTGGCCGACCGACTGCCCCCTTACATGGTCCCCACTGCGATCGTGGCGCTTGATGCGTTGCCTTTGACGGTCAACGGAAAACTGGACACCCGCGCCCTGCCCGCACCGGACTACCAGGACGCCGATTCCTACCGAGCACCGCAAACTCCGGTCGAGCAGATACTGACCGACATCTACGCCCAGGTTCTTGGGCTCGAACAGGTGGGAGTCGATGAGTCGTTCTTCGACTTGGGCGGAGACAGCATTCTGTCCATGCAGGTGGTGGCGCGGGCACGGGCGGCCGGCGTGATGTGCAGGCCGCGTGACATTTTCGTCGAGCAGACCGTCGCCAGACTGGCTCAGGTGATCGGCGTGGCCGGCGACGACGCCGGTCCGGTAGACGAGGGCCTGGGCCCGGTGGCGCCGACCCCGATCATGCGGTGGCTGCGCGACGTGGAACGCACCGGCGCGCAGATCGACCAGTTCAACCAGACGGTGGTGGTTCAAGCCCCGCCCGGGGTCACCGAATCCGACGTGGCGTCGGTGTTGAGCGCTCTGCTGGATCGGCATGCCACCCTTCGGCTGCGCGCCGAATACGACGACACCGGAAACTGGTCGCTGCGGGTACCCGCAAAGGGTTCGGTGCGAGCACATCTACAGTCGGTGGATACGTTGTCCGACGAGGCGTTGATGGCTGTCCGGTCGCGACTGAACCCGGCCGCCGGTCAGATGGTCAGCGCGCTGTGGGAGGCATCCACCGGCCAGTTGGTGCTGACCGTGCATCACCTGGCCATCGACGCGGTGTCCTGGCGGATTCTGCTCGAAGACCTGAACATCGCCTGGGCCCAGCACCGCGATGGACGACCCGTGACATTGCCGACCACGGGGACCTCGTTCGCCCGGTGGTCAGCCCTGCTCGAGGAACACGCTCACGCCGCGACGGTGGTGGATCAGGCCGACGGCTGGCGACGAGTGTTGGCCACCCCGCGCACGCTGCCGACGGTGCGGCCCGAACTGGACACATACGCCACCGCCGGTCACCTCACGGCATCGCTGGACGCCGAAACGACCCGCGTACTGCTCGGTGAGGCGCCGTCCGCGTTCCACGCTGGGGTACAAGACATTCTGTTGATCGCCTATGGACTGGCATTGACACAGTTCCTGGAGATCACGTTGCCGGTCACCATCGATGTCGAGGGCCACGGAAGAGACGAGGACCTTGCTCCCAATCTCGATCTGTCCCGCACCGTGGGGTGGTTCACCACCAAGTACCCGGTGTTGTTGAACGCAGGCGGGCCCCTGGGTGCGATGCCTTGGTCTGATGTGGTGGCCGGCCATTCGGCACTCGGCCACGTAATCAAGGACATCAAGGAACAACTGCGTGGCCAACCCGACGGAATGAGCTACGGGCTGTTGCGCTACCTGAACTCTGACATCGAGCTGCGGGGTGCCGATCCGACCATCGGATTCAATTACCTCGGCAGGCTGGGCGGGGCCGGGGCGGCCCAACCGGAGGCGTTCGCTGATCTGTGGCAGGTCAGCGAAGCCGGGGTGGCGGTCGGCGCTGCCACCGCGGCCATCCCGATGCCGCTCGGGCACACCGTGGAACTCAACGCGAGCACCGCCGAAACCGAGTCCGGTCCAAGCCTTTACGCCAGTTGGACGTGGGCGCCCTCGGCACTCGACGATGCCCAGGTCAGTCGACTCAATAAACTCTGGTTCGATGCCCTGACCGGCATCTGTGCCCATGTTCGCGGTGGTGGCGGTGGCCTGACACCCTCCGACATCACCCCCGCCCGGCTGACCCAGAAGCAGATCGATGAGCTCGGCAGGCAACACCGGATCGCCGACGTGCTGCCCTTGACGGCCCTGCAGCGGGGGCTGCTGTTCCACGCCAATGCGACTCGCGGTAACGACGACGACGTCTACGCCATGCAACTCGACGTGACCGTCACCGGCCCACTGGATCCGCACCGGTTACGCGAGGCCGTGCACACTGTGGTGAACCGTCATCCCAACCTCGCGGCCCGCTTCGACAAACGATTCGACGAACCGGTGCAGATCATTCCGGCTGAGCCGAACGTGCCCTGGCAGTACCAGGAGATGCCTGCGCGCCACAGCGATTTCGATGATCAGACGCAGCGATTGTGCGCCGGTGAGCGTGCGGCCGTCTGCGATCTGGTCCACCGATCGGCTTTCCGCACGGCGCTGATCCGCACCGCCGACAACGAGCACCGATTCGTCATGACCTATCACCACATCGTGCTCGACGGTTGGTCACTACCGATCCTCCTGCAGGAGATCTTCGCGAGTTACTACGGCCAGCGACTCCCTGCTGCCGGGTCCTACCGCAGGTTCGTCACCTGGCTCGCCGACAGAGACGTCGGCGCCGCCCAGACCGCGTGGCGTGAAGTCCTCGCGGGATTCCACACTCCGACCCTGGTCGCACCGGCGAGCAGGGCGAGGTTGGGCCGCCGCGACAGCAAGTCGTTCCGCTTACCCGCCGAAACCACCCAGGCCGTCAACACCTTGGCGCGCAGCTGCCACACCACCGTCAACACCGTGCTCCAGGCGGCCTGGGCGCAAGTGCTCATGTGGCTGACCGGCCAGCATGATGTTGCCTTCGGCGTTGCGGTCTCGGGCCGGTCCGCCGAAGTGGCAGGCGCGGATTCGATGGTCGGTCTGATGATCAACACCGTGCCGGTTCGAGCCACCATCACACCGGAGACGACTATCGCCAGCCTGCTCGACGACCTGCAACGCCGTCACAGCGACACCCTCGATCACCAGCATCTGGCTCTCAGCGAGATCCACCGTGCCGTCGGCCATGACCAGTTGTTCGACACGCTGTTCGTCTATCAGAACTACCCGGTGGAGACCGCGGCGTCAGACATGCCCAACGGGTTGGCCATCACCGAGGTCAACGGCCGCGAATACAACCACTACCCGTTGACCCTGCAGGCCATGCCGGGCACCGAACTGGTTCTGCGGGTCGAGTTCGATACGGACATTTTTGGCACGAACCGGGTGCAGAAAATCGTCGATCGGTTCCAGCGGGTGCTGGAGGCCATGACCGGGGAGGGACAGCAATCGTGAGAGCCGACGCCAACCGGCGATTGTTGTCAATGGATGTGCACGACGTGGATGAGCGTGCGGAGCTTGATGGGTGGGGTAATCGTGGGGCGTTGGGTTGTTCTGAGCCGGTGGCCTCCTCGATTCCGGCGGTGTTCGCCAGGCAGGTGGAGTGTGTTCCGGAGGCAGTGGCGGTCTGTTTCGGCGATACCTCGGTGACCTATCGGGGGCTTGATGCGGCTGCGAACCGGTTGGCGCATTTGTTGGTTTCTCATGGTGTGGGCCCGGGGGAGCGGGTGGCTGTGGTGTTCTCGCGGTCGGTCGAGGCGGTCGTGGCGATCATGGGTGTACTGAAAACGGGTGCGGCGTATGTGCCGATTGATCCGTCGGTGCCGGATGCGCGGTTGGATTTCGTGCTGGCCGATGCGGGGCCGGTGGTTGCACTGACCACAGCGGATCTGTTGGATCGGTTGGACGGGCGTGGGTTGGTGGTGATCGACGTCGATGATCGTGTGGTGTATGCGCAGCCGAGTACGGCCCTGCCGTTGCACACCGGCACCGACGATGTTGCGTATGTGATTTATACCTCGGGGACCACGGGTGTGCCCAAGGGTGTGGCGGTTGCGCATCGGAATGTGACGGGGTTGCTCGAGGCGGTCGATGGCGCGCTGGAGTTCTCGCCGGGTCAGGTGTGGTCGCAGTGTCATTCGTTGGCGTTCGACTTTTCGGTGTGGGAGATTTTCGGCGCGCTGGCCCATGGTGGGCGGTTGGTGGTGGTGCCGGATTCGGTGACACGATCTGCCGACGAGTTTCATGCACTGCTGATCGAAGAACGCGTCAACGTCTTGAGCCAGACTCCTTCGGCGTTTTATGCACTACAAGCTCTCGATGCGGCCCGTCCTGAACGACAACAGCTCAATCTTGATGTGGTGGTGTTCGGCGGGGAAGCGTTGGAACCGCAGCGACTTGCGACGTGGTTGTCCGATCATCCGGCTTGGCCGCGGTTGATCAACATGTACGGGATTACTGAGACGACGGTGCATGCCTCTTTCCGTGAAATCCTGCCCGCCGACATCGGCAACTCCGTCAGTCCCATCGGCAAGCCGCTGGCACACTTGGCTTTCTTTGTCCTCGATGGGTGGTTGCGGCCGGTTCCGGCCAATGTGGTGGGTGAGTTGTATGTGGCTGGCGCGGGTTTGGGGTATGGCTATGTGGGCCGTGCGCCTTTGAGTTCCACTCGGTTTGTGGCGTGTCCGTTCGGGGACACCGGGGTGCGGATGTATCGCACCGGGGATCTGGTGTGTTGGAGTGCTGATGGGCAGTTGCGGTATCTGGGCCGTGCCGATGAGCAGGTCAAGATCCGCGGCTACCGTATCGAACTGGGCGAAATCCAAGCCGCGCTTGCCGCGTGCGAGGGTGTCGAGCAGGCGATCGTCATCGCCAGAGAGGACCGGCCAGGTGACAAACGCCTCGTCGGCTATGTCACCGGCACCGTCGATCCAGCGCAGCTGCGCGCCGCGTTGGCTCAGCGATTACCGGATTACATGGTGCCCGCCGCCATCGTCGCACTGCAAACCCTGCCGTTGACCGTCAACGGCAAGCTCGACAAAAAAGCGCTGCCCGCACCGGAATACCAGGACGTCGATCACTACCGGCCCCCGGCCACTCACACCGAGGAGATCCTCGCCGGCATCTATGCCGAAGTTCTCGGACTGGACCGCGTCGGGATGGACGACTCATTCTTCGACCTCGGCGGCGACAGCATCCTGGCGATGCGCCTGGTGGCCGCGGTCAACAGGTCTCTGGACGCGAGCCTGGAAGAACGCGCTGTGTTCGACGCTCCTACGGTCGCCCAACTCATGGTCCGCATCGACGACGACGAGAGTCGGCTGGAGCCGCTGGTCGCCGGCGAGCGGCCGAGCGTGATGCCGTTGTCGTATGCCCAGAGCCGACTGTGGTTCATCGACCAATTGCATGGCCCCTCACCGGTCTACAACCTTGCCGTGGCGTTACGGCTGCATGGGCACCTTGATGTCGACGCGCTCGGCGCAGCGTTCACCGATCTGTTGAACCGTCACGAGAGCCTGCGGACATTGTTCCCGGCAGTCGACGGAATACCTCAGCAGCTGATTGCGTCGGGTGAGCAGACCGAATTCGGCTGGGGGCGTGTTGATGCAGCAGATTGGCCGGAACCCCGACTGACAGCTGCGGTCGAGGACACGGCTCGACACACTTTTGACCTGGCCGCCGAGGTTCCGTTGCGGGCCAGGCTGTTCCGCATATCTGACGATGATCACGTGCTGGTGGCAGTGGTGCACCACATCGCCGCAGACGGGTGGTCGATCACCCCGATGGTGACGGATCTGGGCGCGGCGTATGCCCGCCGGTGCGCTGGGCAGGCTCCTGCTTGGAAGCCGTTGCCGGTCCAGTATGCGGATTACACATTGTGGCAGCGCGCTCAGCTCGGCGAGCTCGAGAGCAGTGACAGCCGTATCTCTCAGCAGCTGACATACTGGGCGGACGCCTTGGCCGGAATGCCCGAACGCCTGGTGTTGCCCACCGACCGGCCCTATCCGCTGGTAGCCGACCACAGTGGCGCCAGGGTGGATGTGGAATGGCCGGCCGCGCTACAGCAGCAGGTGGCCCGCCTGGCTCGTGAACACAACGCGACCAAATTCATGGTGGTGCAGGCTGCGCTGGCAGTGCTGCTGTCCAAACTCAGCGCTAGTCACGATGTGGCGGTTGGTTTCCCGATCGCCGGACGGCGCGACCCCGCTCTGGACGAGCTCGTCGGCTTCTTCGTCAACACCCTGGTGCTGCGGGTGGATCTGGGAGGGGACCCCAGTGTCAGCGAGGTACTTACCCGGGTGCGGGAGCGAAGTCTGGGCGCATTCGAGCATCAGGATGTTCCCTTCGAGGTGCTCGTCGAGCGGCTCAATCCGGCTCGGTCCCTGACCCATCACCCGCTGGTGCAGGTGATGTTGGCCTGGCAGAACGTTCCCGGGCAGACCGACGATTCTGACGGCGCAGTGACGTTGGGCGATCTGCAGGTCACTCAGCTACCGCTGGACACCCGCACCGCGCGTGTGGACCTCTCGTTCTCGTTGGCCGAACACTGGACGGTAACGGGTGAGGCAGCGGGTATTTCGGGAACGGTGGAGTTCCGCACCGACGTGTTCGACACCAAAACCATCCAAACGCTGGTCGAACGGCTACACCGCGTGCTCGAGGCGATGGCCGCAGACTCCACGCGCCGATTGTCGGCGATCGATGTGCTCGATGCAGAAGAACAGGCACGCCTCGATGCCATCGGCAACCGGGCCGCGTTGGCCCAGCCGGTCGCTGGGCATTCGATTACGGGGTTGTTTGCTGAGCAGGTAGTTCGCGCGCCCGATGCGGTGGCGGTAAGTTTCGGCGGCAGTCTGGTTTCGTATCGGGAGCTGGACGTGGCCTCGGATCGGTTGGCGCATACGCTGATTGGGCGGGGAGTGGTTCCCGGTGCCCGCGTGGTGCTGCTGTTGTCGCGGTCGGTGGAGGCGATCGTGGCAGTCCTGGGCGTGCTCAAAACCGGTGCGGCCTATGTGCCGGTCGATCCGTCGGTTCCGGATGCACGGTTGGATTTTGTGCTGGCCGATGCTGCGCCAGTGGTGGTGTTGACGTCTGCGGATCTGGCGGAGCGTGTTGGTGGACGTGGGGTGACGGTCGTCGATGTGGCGGGTGGTGCTGCCGGTGGGGCGGTTGCGGGTGTGTTGCCGCAGCCGCAACCGGAGGACATTGCGTATGTGATTTACACCTCGGGTACCACGGGTGTGCCCAAGGGGGTGGCTATCCCGCATCGCAACGTGACGCGTTTGCTGGATGCCATCGACACGCGTCTGGAACTGACAGCGGATCAGGCGTGGTCTCAGTGTCATTCGTTGGCGTTCGACTTTTCGGTGTGGGAGATTTTCGGCGCCCTACTCCATGGCGGTCGGTTGGTGGTGGTGCCCGATGCGGTGGTGCGCTCACCCGAGGACTTCCATGATCTGCTTCTCGCCGACCAGATCAACATCTTGAGCCAGACCCCATCTGCGTTCTACGCCCTGCAGACCATCGACGAACTATCCCCGGAGGTGGATTCGGCTCTCGCCCTTGACGTCGTGGTGTTCGGCGGTGAGGCGCTGGAGCCGACGCGTCTGGCCACCTGGTTCGACGATCATCCGGTACGCCCGCGCTTGATCAACATGTACGGCATCACCGAGACCACCGTGCACGCGTCATTCCGGGAGATCCTGTCCGCCGACACGGACAACAACGTGAGCCCCATCGGCGTCCCACTGCCACACCTGGCATTCTTCGTCCTCGACGATCAGTTGCGGCCGGTCCCGGTCGGCGTGGTCGGCGACCTGTACGTGGCCGGCGCCGGGCTGGGCGCGGGCTATGTGGGCCGCTCAGGCCTGACCGCCTCGCGCTTCGTGGCGTGTCCGTTCGGCACTGTCCTCACCACCCGGATGTACCGCACTGGTGACGTGGTCTCCTGGGACGCCGAAGGTCAGCTGAAGTACCTGGGCCGCGCCGATGAACAGGTCAAGATTCGGGGCTACCGGATCGAACTCGGTGAGATCCAGTCGGCGCTGACAGCACTGGACGGTGTCGAGCACGCCGTCGTCATCACGCGGGAAGACCGGCCGGGGGACAAGAGGCTCGTCGGCTACATCGTCGGGACCGCCGACCCCGTCGAGCTACGCACCCGCGTCGCCGAGCGCCTGCCCTCCTATATGGTGCCCGCCGCCGTGGTGGCGATCGACGAACTGCCGTTGACCGTCAACGGCAAGCTCGACAGGAAAGCCCTGCCCGCACCGGAATACCAGGACGTCGATCACTACCGTGCCCCGGCCGGACCCGTCGAGGAGATCCTGGCCCGCATCTACGCCGAGGTTCTCGGACTGGAGCAGGTCGGGGTCGACGACTCGTTCTTCGACCTGGGTGGCGACAGTATTTCGGCCATCCAGGTGGTGGTGCGCGGGCATGCTGCCGGACTGGTGGGGCGTCCACGTGACATCTTCGTCCAGCAGACCGTGGCGCGGCTGGCACGGGTGGTCAGGATGGCTGACAGTTCCGCCGGGGTGATCGATGAGGGTCTGGGTCCGGTGGTGGCGACTCCGATCATGCAGTGGCTCAGGGGTATTGACGGCCCAATTGACCAGTTCAACCAGACGGTGGTGTTGCAGGCGCCGGCCGGGGTGAGCGAAGCTGATGTGGCTGTGGTCTTGCAGGCGTTGCTGGTTCGGCATGCGATGTTGCGGTTGCGCGCGGACGAGGACGGTGCCGGGGGGTGGTTGTTGACGGTGCCCGAGGCTGATTCGGTGGATGCACGCGGGTGTCTGCGGGCGGTCGATGTGCTGACTGATGAGGTGCTGGTGGCGGCGCGGTCGCGGTTGAACCCGGCTACCGGTGCGATGGTCAGCGCACTGTGGGTGTCCTCGACCAGTCAGCTGGTGTTGATCATCCACCACCTGGCTGTCGACGGGGTGTCGTGGCGAATCATCGTGGAGGACCTCAATATTGCCTGGGCCCAGCATCGCGGCGGTCAGCCGGTGCTGTTGCCGCCGGCTGGGACCTCGTTCACGCGGTGGGCAGAACTGCTCGTCGAACACGCGCAGCATCCGGCGGTCGTTGGTGAGACGGGCATCTGGCGGCGGGTCTCGACGATCCCTGCGGCGTTGCCGGCGCCGCAACCCGCGGTGGATACGTTCGCCACGGCCGGATTCGCGAGCGAGTTACTCGATACCGAGACCACCCGCATGCTGCTCGGTGAAGTACCGGCAGCGTTTCACGCCGGGGTGCACGAGATCCTGTTGATCGCCTTCGCGTTGGCGTGGACGCAGTATCTGGGGATGGGGGATGCACCGATCGCCATTGATGTGGAAGGTCATGGGCGTCAAGAGGAACTGGCAGATCATCTGGGTGGCGCTGCCGGCCGGGGTGTTGATCTGTCTCGCACGGTGGGGTGGTTCACCGCCAAGTACCCGGTGTCGTTGAATATCCGGGGGCCGCTGCGTGGGTTGCGCTGGACGCAGGTGGTCGCCGGTGACGCCGCGTTGGGCACGGTCATCAAAGACGCCAAAGAACAACTGCGTGCCCTCCCCGAAGGCCTGACCTACGGTCTCCTGCGCTACCTCAACCCCGACGTCGACCTGGCTGGACCCGACCCGACCATCGGCTTCAACTACCTCGGCCGCCTTGGCGCCCCGGCAGCGTATGCCTCGGGCGAGGTGTGGCGTTTCAGCCAAGAAGGCTTGTCAGTGGCCGGCGCGGCCGGCGGGATGCCCATTGCGCTGACGCACACGGTGGAACTCAACGCGGCCACCATCGACACCGACACGGGACCGCATCTCAACGCCAGCTGGACATGGGCGCCGTCCGCGCTGGATCGCACAGCGGTCACCCGGGTCAGCCGGTTGTGGTTCGACGCGCTCGCGGGCATCTGCGCACACGTCAGGCGCGGCGGGGGCGGGTTGACGCCGTCGGATGTCGCGCCGGCTCGACTGAGCCAGCAGCAGCTCGATGAACTGCAGGGCACATCGCCGATCGCCGATGTCCTGCTGCTGACACCCTTGCAGCAGGGATTGCTCTACCACGCCAGCATCGCCAAGTGCTCCGGTGACGATGTGTATGCGGTGCAATGGGATATCGCCTTGAGCGGCCGGCTCGATGCGGAGCGGCTCCACGAGGCAGTGCAGTCGGTGGTGGGCCGGCATCCGCACCTGGCGGCCCGATTCTGCCCACAATTCGAGCAACCCGTGCAGGTAATTCCCGCTGATCCCGTCGCACCCTGGCGATACATCGAAGTGGACGGCGGTGATCGGGACCGGGAGATCGAGCGGATCTGTGCGGACGAACGCGGCGCTGTCTGTGACCTCCTTGAGCAGCGTGCCTTCCGGGCCGCTCTGATCCGCATTTCCGATGACCGGCACCGGTTTGTGCTGACCAATCACCACATCGTGCTCGACGGCTGGTCCATGCCGATCCTGATGCATGAGATCTTCGCGCGCTACCACGGGCAGCGGCTGCCCGCGGCCTCGCCGTATCGCAGTTTCACGACATGGCTGGCCGAACGGGACCACGATGCCGCCTATGCGGCGTGGGGTGAGGCGTTCGCCGGTTTTGACACGCCCATCCTGATCGCACCGCCGCAGAAGTTGCAGTTCGCGCGGCGCAGTGTCGAATCGTTCCGGGTGCCTGCGAAAACCACACGGGCGCTTAGCAAATTGGCGCGCTCGCATCACACCACCGTCAACATCGTGCTCCAGGCCGCTTGGGCACTGGTGCTCAGCTCGTTGACGGGTCAGCATGATGTCGCCTTCGGCAGCGTGGTCTCGGGTAGGTCGCCCGATGTTCTCGGTGCGGAATCGATGGTCGGCCTGCTCATCAACACGGTGCCGGTGCGGGCAACGATCACCTCGAGCGGCACGATCGCCGACCTTCTGGATCAACTGCAGAGCGCGCACAACGACACCCTCGAGCATCAGCATCTCGCGCTGAGCGACATCCATCGCATCACGGGACAGGACAGGCTGTTCGACACGGTCTTCGTGTACGAGAACTACCCGACCGACACCGGCACGACGACCAGCGTCGACGGGTTGACCATCACCGGCTTCACCAGCCGCGACTACTACCATTACCCGCTGACCGTGCAGGCGGGTCCGGGCCGTGAACTCCAATTGCGCGTCCAGTACGACACCGATCTGTTCGACACGGAGAGCCTCGCAGCACTGATCGGGCGGTTCACACAGGTGCTGGCGGTCATGGCTGCCCACCCGGGGCGGCGGGCCGCGATAGGACACTCCGACCAGCATCCCAGGCTCAACCGCTGGCGCAGGCCGGAGTCCACGGCCCCGCCCGCGGTGTCGGCGCCCGACGGCGGCGACACCGGTGCCGCATATTGTGCCCCGGCCACCCTCATCGAGCAGATCCTGGCCGGTATCTACGCCGACGTGCTCGGCGTGGACCGGGTCGGGGTCGAGGAATCGTTCTTCGACCTGGGCGGGGATTCGATTTCCGCGATGCGGGCGGTCGCAGCAATCAATGCAGCGCTTGACTCCCATCTCGAGGTGCCGACATTGTTCGAGGCGTCGTCCGTCAGGAGCTTGAGCCGGCATCTGGGTGAACAGACCGCCACGGTCGACGAGGGCTCTGCCGTGAGCCCGACGCGCGATTCGTAGGCCGGCGCGGTCACCACATATGCGGAACCAGACGAAAGCGCGCTTTCTGGGCGTACTCGCGGTACCCGTCCAATTCTTCGACCAGCAACTTCTCTTCGTCGCGGATACGCACGATGAGCACGATGAGTCCGGGTATCACCGGGACCAGGCCCCAATAGGAGCCGAGCGCTAGAGGAAACCCGACGATCGTGACGACGTTGCCCGTGTACATCGGGTGGCGCACCAGCCCGTACAGACCGGTCGAGACCAGCTCCTGGCCTGTCTCCACCCGGACAGTGGACGCCGCGAAGCTGTTCTGAATCACCACCAGACTGGTCACCCCGAGCCCGACGATGACCAGCACATCACCCACCAGACAGACGACCGCGGGTACCGACGACCAGCCGAATCGGTGGTCGAGGGCGCTGACCAGGAGCATCGCCGCCAGCGACGAGTACCAGCAGGCGATGAGAAGCTTCTGCACCGCCCGGGTCTCTGCCACCGGGCCCGCGTGTTTGCGCCGACGATGCGCGTCGGGGTTTGCCTGCTGGAGATAGATGGTCGGGATCCAGGTCGACAGGGCGAATACCGCCAGAAAAACCCACGCCTGCCAGTAGTCGAATGTCCCGGCGAGCAGGAACAGCACCAATCCGAATACGGCGAGTTCGACAAGACCGAATGCCAGCACCTTCGCAGTGGCTTTCACGGATACTTCTCACCTTCTGTCCGGGTCCCCGCGCAGCATCGATGACCGGCAGTCACTACCGCGGCGCACGGCTAAAACTACCGTTGGTCACCCAGATGATGTGGGCGATTGGCCCCAGGTTTTCGCGAACCGCGCGTCCGGCGTCGGCACGGTCAAAAGCGTGCCGGCCATTGCCTTTCGGGCTATCGCGGGACCACATCAGCAAAGGTGATCGCAGTGCTTTTCCAGTGGTCTGGTGCCCTCGGTGAGATTCGAACTCACACTGTACGGGTTTTGAATCCGTTTCCTCTGCCAGTTGGGATACGAGGGCGTGCGCATCGTTGGATGCTGCGGCCTACCACCATAGAGGATGGCCCCGCGCGCGCTGATCGGCGGTCGCCACGACACAATATGGGTCATGACGTCTTCCACGACCGGGTCACCGACTGACGCTGACAGGCCGCGGCGCGTAGTCGTCGCCGAGGACGAAGCGCTCATCCGGCTCGATCTGGCCGAGATGCTGCGCGAAGAGGGTTACGAAGTGGTCGGCGAGGCCGGGGACGGGCAGGAGGCGGTCGAGTTGGCCGAGAGCCTGCGGCCCGACCTGGTGATCATGGACGTCAAGATGCCCCGCCGGGACGGCATCGACGCGGCCTCCGAGATCGCAGGCAAGCGCATCGCGCCGATCGTGATGCTCACCGCGTTCAGCCAGCGCGACCTGGTCGAGCGCGCGCGTGACGCCGGAGCCATGGCGTACCTGGTGAAACCGTTCAGCATCACCGATCTGATTCCGGCCATCGAAGTCGCGGTCAGCCGGTTCAGTGAGATCACCGCGTTGGAAACCGAAGTCGCGACGCTGTCGGATCGGTTGGAGACGCGCAAACTGGTCGAGCGGGCCAAGGGTTTGCTGCAGAGCAAGCATCAGATGACCGAACCCGAGGCGTTCAAGTGGATTCAGCGGGCCGCGATGGACCGCCGCACCACGATGAAACACGTCGCCGAGGTGGTGTTGGAATCCCTCGATGAGCCCGAGGGCACGCCCGCACCGGATCAGTAGCGACCGGCGCCAGTGTTAATTGTCGGTTTCTGACGGCGCGATATCTCGCGCTCAGGCGACCCGCCTGTGATGAGCATCGCTCAACATCCCGCACCGCAGCCACACGTTGGTTATGTTTCTACCCGAAGCATCGGCGCCGGCCCGGGGTGGGCATGGTTGTCGGAGCCGCCGATAACTCTGACCCGGAGGTGAAACGTGCGCGGTCGCGTGGCACGCAAAGCATTTGCTCTCGGTAGTGCGGGCCTGATTGCGCTCAGCATTGCCGGCTGCAATCAGTCCTCGCCCGAAGAGGACGCTTCGCAATCCAATCTGAAGATCGTCGAAAAGGTGCAGATCGACGAGAACGGGGCGGAGGTCAAGGCCGCAGAAGGCGTCGCACCGGCCGATCCCGCCGGAGACGGAAAGGCCACCTGCCCGCCCGTGATGATCGGCATGATGGGCGCACTCAACGGTCCCGACTCGGCACTGGGCATCAACATCAAAAACGGCGTCCAGTTGGCGATCGACA
This sequence comes from Mycobacterium appelbergii, assembly GCF_032883035.1. Taxonomy (NCBI): domain Bacteria; kingdom Bacillati; phylum Actinomycetota; class Actinomycetes; order Mycobacteriales; family Mycobacteriaceae; genus Mycobacterium; species Mycobacterium appelbergii. The sequence goes on along the minus strand of NZ_JAMQTH010000016.1, from coordinate 94,650 downwards.
AACACAACGCGGCCAACCCTGGCTGCCAGGTGCAGCTGAAGGCCTTTGACACCGAAGGTGATCCGCAGAAGGCCACGGGTGTGGCCCCGCAGATCGTCGACGAGCCGTTCATCATCGGTCTGGTCGGCCCGGCGTTCTCCGGTGAAACCAAAGCCACCGGCGACGTGTTCAACCAGGCCGGTCTGGTGGCCACCACCGCGTCGGCCACCAACGTCTCCCTCAGCGACAACGGGTGGCGGACGTTCTTCCGCGGCCTGGCCAATGACGGCGTGCAAGGCCCTTCGGTCGCCAACTACCTGAAGAACACCCTCAGCCACAAGAAGGTGTGCGTGGTCGACGACAGCACCGACTACGGGCTCGGGCTTGCCGAGGCAGTGCGTGAAACTCTTGAGCCAGTGGCAGATTCGGCGTGCAATATCTCGGTGAAGAAGGGTGACAAGGACTTCTCTGCCGCGGTCACCCAGATCAAGGGCGCGGCTCCTGACTCGGTTTTCTACAGCGGGTACTACTCGGAGGCCGCACCGTTTGTCCAGCAGCTGAAAGACGGCGGTGTGACGGCGACGTTCGTCAGCGCCGACGGCACGAAGGACCCCCAGTTTGTCAACCAGGCCGGTGAGTCGTCCAAGGGCGCACTGCTGTCCTGCCCGTGTGGCCCCGCGACCGGTGCCTTCGCCGATGAGTACACGCAGAAGTTCGGCCAGGCACCGGGTACCTACAGCACTGAGGGATACGACCTCGGCACGATCCTGCTGAAGGGCATCGACTCCGGTGCCATCACACGGGAGGCGCTACTGGATTACGTGCGCAAGTACGACGGTCAGGGCATCGCCCGCAAGTATCAGTGGACCGACAAGGGCGAGCTGACCACCACGCTCATCTGGATGTACGAAGTCCAGTAGTGCACTGAACGAAACGCGTCCGAGGCCGCACGAAGGACTCGGACGCGTTTCGTTCCCATCCACTTATCAGGGAGCCGCCACCGGATGATCCATCAGTGCGTCGATCAATACGCCTGCCTGGCTGCCAACATCAGCTTCAACCTGGAAGGTCTGCGACACGGCTTCTGGCAGTTGACGATCGACGGGCTGTCCTGGGGCGCCATCTATGCGCTGGTGGCGGTGGGCTACACGCTGGTGTTCGGCGTGCTGCGGCTGATCAACTTCGCCCACTCCGAGATCTTCATGCTCGGCATGTTCGGCGCGTATTTCTGCCTTGACGTGCTGCTCGGATTCACCCCCAGCGGGAACGCGTACAGCAAGGGTGTCGCGCTCACCGTGCTGTACCTGGCCGTTGCCATGCTGTTCGCGATGCTGGTCTCCGGAACGGCGGCCATCGGTCTGGAGTTCATCGCCTACCGCCCGCTACGAAAACGCAATGCCCGGTCGTTGACATTCCTCATCACTGCCATCGGAATGTCGTTTGTGCTGCAGGAATTCGTGCACTTCGTGCTGCCCAAGTTGCTCAAGGGTTACGGTGGCAGCAACGCACAGCAGCCGATCACCCTGGTTCAACCGAAGACCCAGTTCACGGTTTTCGGCGCCACGGTGTCGAACGTGACGCTGGTGATCATCGGCTCAGCGTTGGTGTTCGCACTGCTCACCGACATCGCCATCAACCGCACCAAGTTCGGACGTGGCATCCGTGCGGTGGCACAGGATTCGACCACCGCGACCCTGATGGGGGTGTCGCGGGAACGGATCATCATGACGACCTTCCTGATCGGCGGGCTGCTGGCGGGGGCGGCGGCACTGCTCTACACGCTGAAGGTGCCGCAGGGCATCATCTATTCGGGCGGCTTCCTGCTGGGCATCAAGGCCTTCGCGGCGGCGGTGCTGGGCGGCATCGGAAACCTTCGCGGTGCCCTGCTGGGCGGGTTACTGCTGGGCATCATGGAGAACTACGGCCAGGCGGTGTTCGGCACGCAGTGGCGCGACGTCGTGGCGTTCGTCCTACTGGTCCTGATCCTGTTGTTCCGCCCGACCGGCATACTCGGAGAGAGCCTGGGGAAGGCACGGGTATGAGCAACGAGCACGAGACCCGATCGGGCCGCTCGGCGGCCGCGGCGTTCCTGGCGCCCGGCGATGTCATCCGCGAGTGGTGGTCAAGTCTGCCCCGGACCATGAAATGGGTTGTCGGCCTGGTGGGGTTCACCTTGCTGGGTGCACTGCCACTGTTCACGCCCAGCTTCCTGGACACCCCCGGCATCAGCTTCGGTGGCACCATGGCGCAGTTCGCGATGGTCGCGGTCATCGCGATCGGTCTCAATGTGGTGGTTGGCCAGGCAGGCCTGCTCGACCTCGGTTACGTCGGCTTCTACGCCGTCGGCGCCTACACCGTCGCGCTGCTGACCAGCCCGTCCAGCCCCTGGAACCAGATCGGCGTGGACGGGTTCCTGCACAGTGACTGGGCCTGGTTGGCGTGCGTGCCGCTCGCCATGGCGTTCACCGCACTGGCCGGGCTGATCCTCGGGATACCGACACTTCGATTGCGCGGTGACTACCTGGCGATCGTGACGCTCGGATTCGGCGAGATCATCCGCCTGCTGGCCGACAACCTGTCCGATGTCACCAACGGCGCGCGTGGCCTGAACGAGGTTGCGTACCCGCGGTTCGGGGTCTCCGACGAGCAGCCCAGCGGTGTGTTCTCGCACGGCAACTCAAGTGGTGACGCCAACTACGGCACCTGGTGGTTCTGGCTCGGACTGATCCTGATCGTGGCCATCCTGCTGCTTGTCGGCAACCTGGAGCGCAGCCGGGTGGGTCGCGCCTGGATCGCGGTGCGTGAGGACGAGGACGCCGCGGAGGTGATGGGTGTCAACGCCTTCCGGTTCAAGTTGTGGGCGTTCGTGATCGGTGCCGCCATCGGCGGGCTCTCCGGTGCGCTCTACGCCGGCCAGGTGCAGTACGTCGCGCCGCCCACGTTCAACATCATCAACTCGATGCTGTTCCTGTGCGCCGTGGTTCTCGGCGGCCAGGGCAACAAACTCGGCGTCATTTTCGGGGCATTCATCATCGTCTATCTGCCCAACCGGCTGCTGGGGGTGGAGTTCCTCGGCATCAACATGGGAGATTTGAAGTATCTGTTCTTCGGGTTGGCGCTGGTGGTGCTGATGATCTTCCGGCCGCAGGGGCTGTTCCCGGCGCGCCAGCAACTACTGACCTACGGAAAGTCGGCCCGCCAGCTGTTGCGTGGATCGCCGGCGGAGGAGTCGACACGATGACGGAGCTTCCGGAATCCGTCGAAGAACTGGCGGGGGTGCACCGCGAGATCAACGCCGCCGAGGGCGAGACCTTGCTCCAGACACAGGAGCTGACCGTCAAGTTCGGCGGTCTGGTGGCTCTGGACTCGGTGACCTTCAATATCCGCCGCGGTGAGATTCTCGGTTTGATCGGGCCCAACGGTGCGGGCAAGACCACCTGCTTCAACGCCATCACCGGGGTGTACCGGCCCACGTCGGGCTCGGTCCTGTTCGACGGTGCGCCGTTGGGCAGGATCAAACGCCATCAGATCACCAGGCGGGGCATCGCCCGAACGTTCCAGAACATCCGGTTGTTCGGCGAGATGACCGCGCTGGAGAACGTCATGGTCGGCACCGACGCGCGGCACAAGACCTCGGTGCCTGGCGCGTTGGTGCGTACCCCTCGACACCGCCGCGAGGAGCGTTCCGCCGTCGAACGCTCCGCTGCGCTTCTGCATTTCGTGGGAATTGCGCACCGAGGTGAGGAGAAGGCCAAGAACCTTCCCTACGGGGATCAGCGTCGGCTCGAGATCGCCCGCGCCCTGGCCACCGAACCCAAACTGCTGTGCCTGGACGAGCCCGCCGCCGGGTTCAATCCCAGCGAGAAGGCCGCACTGATCGAGTTGATCCGCAAGATCCGCGACGACGGCTACACCGTGCTGTTGATCGAACATGACATGCGGCTGGTGATGGGTGTGACCGACCGGATCGTGGTGTTGGAATTCGGCCGCAAGATCGCCGATGGCCTGCCCGCGGAGATTCGCGAGGATCCGAAGGTCATCGCCGCCTACCTGGGGGTGCCCGATGACACAATCGCCTGAACCGGCGCGGCCGGTGTTGCTCGAAGTGCGCGACGCGGTCGTGCACTACGGGAGAATCGAGGCGTTGCACGGAGTTTCGCTCGTGGTGCACGAAGGCGAGCTGGTGACACTGTTGGGTTCCAACGGCGCAGGCAAGACCACGATGATGCGGGCCATCTCCGGGTTGCGTCCGTTGACGTCAGGCTCGGTGTGGTTCGAAGGACGCGACATCTCGCGGGTCAAGGCGCACCGACGGGTCGTCGACGGACTCATTCAGGCACCGGAGGGCCGCGGCGTGTTCCCGGGCATGAGCGTACTCGACAATCTTGAAATGGGTTGTTACGGGCGTAAGTTCGAATCCAAACACGAGCACCGCGAGCGATTGGACTGGGTCCTCGAGACGTTCCCCAGGTTGGCCGAGCGGCGCAGCCAGGTCGGGGGCACCCTGTCCGGTGGGGAGCAACAGATGCTGGCGATCGGCCGGGCGCTGATGGCGAGGCCGAGGGTGCTGCTGCTCGACGAGCCATCGATGGGGCTGGCCCCCATGGTGATAACGCAGATCTTCAGCATCATCTCCGATATCAACGCCCAGGGCACCACGGTGCTGCTCGTGGAACAGAATGCGCAGCAGGCGCTGAGCCGGTCAGACCGGGCGTACATTCTGGAGACCGGCGATGTCACGCGGTCCGGAGTGGCCCGGGAGCTGTTGGCCGATGACAGTATTCGCGCCGCCTACCTCGGTGTGGCCTGAGGAGGTCTCTAGGCTGAGGGAGTGACCGCACTCAAGTCGATCATTCTGTTCGTGCTGGCGGCCGTGTTGGAGATCGGCGGCGCCTGGCTGGTATGGCAGGGGGTGCGGGAACATCGCGGCTGGCTGTGGGCCGGGGCGGGCATGCTTGCCCTCGGCGCGTACGGCTTCGTGGCGGCATTTCAACCCGACGCCCATTTCGGCCGGGTGCTCGCCGCGTACGGCGGGGTGTTCATCGCCGGATCACTGTTGTGGGGAATGATCGCCGACGGATTCCGGCCCGACCGCTGGGACGTCACCGGGGCGTTGATATGTCTGGTCGGGGTCGGGCTGATCATGTACGCACCGCGTTGAGGAACTGAGATCAGGCGAGCGCGATCGTCTTTTGGAGGTCGTCGCGGCTCAGACCCATCGGGTCAGTTAACCGCCGGCCGTGTGATCGCCACAGACTGCGCTCACCGCTTCGTCGATGATGGCCCGCATCGCCTGTTCGGCACGCTGTTCGTCACCCAACCGGACGGCGCGGGCGACTTGATCGTGCAACTCGATAGCCTCCGGATTGGGGATGGCAGGCATCATGCCGTGGTGCGTGCGGCCCGCCAGGACCTCGGCCACCACATCATTGAGGGCGCGGAACATCTCGTTACCGCTGGCTTCCAGCAGAGTCTGGTGAAAGACCTTGTCTGCCTGCAGATATGATTCCAGATCGCCGGACCGTCCGTGTATCACCATGTCCGACACGGCGGCTGCCATGATGCGGCACTGGTCCAGGTTCGCCCGACGGGCAGCGAGTGCGGCTGCGACCGGTTCGAAGCCCCGCCTCAGTTCGGAGAGCGACACCAGCTGGGCGGCCCGGTCGCCGGATTCCAGGCGCCAACGAATCAGCCTGGGGTCGAACATGTTCCATTTGGTCGACGGCTGAATGGTGATCCCGACCCGACGGCGCGATTCGATCATGCCCATCGACTCCAGTACCCGGATCGCCTCGCGGGCCACGCTGCGCGACACCCCGTGATGCGCGCTCACCCCCTCCAGCGTGAGTACCTGCCCGCAGGCCAGTTCGCCCGAGACGATCCCGGCGCCGAGCGCGGTCAGGAGGCTGCCGTGCAGCGCGCCGACATGGGATGGCTGGGACACCCATACATCGTGTCATACCGGTGTCGGGCTCGATTAAAAACACATTAAAGGAGATTTTTCTTGCAAAGATCTGATCTTTGAGCGATGCTATGTGACGGCAACCACAATCGTGAGGCGGAATGTATGGGTTCACCGATCGTCGTCATGGGCGTTTCCGGCTCGGGCAAATCGACTGTCGGCGCCGCACTGGCTCAGCGACTGCGTGTGCCGTTCGCAGATGCCGACGACTTCCACCCGCAGGCCAACATCGCCAAGATGACCGCAGGGCACCCCCTCAACGATGAGGACCGCCATCCCTGGCTGGAAGCGCTGGGGGACTGGCTCGCCGAACACGACGCCGGCGGCGTCATGAGCTGTTCGGCGCTCAAGCGCAAATATCGCGATCAGCTGCGCCGGCACAACCCGAACGTCAGCTTCCTGCATCTCACCGGATCGCTCGAGGTCATCGGTCGGCGACAAGCCAGTCGCCCCGGGCACTTCATGCCGGCAGCATTACTGGCCTCTCAGTTCGAGACGCTCGAACCGCTGGACTCCGATGAGGCCGGCATCGTCATCGACGTCGATCAGAGTATCGATTCGATCATCGAGACCTACATGGCCCGAGCCGCCAACCCCACAACAGAACAGGACCGTTGATGACCTCTGAGCTCACCTATCTTGCGGCCGGCACCGAGCTGGCCGAGCCTGTCGCCGCCGGATGGCAGTTGGTGCTGGCCGCGCTGGCCGGCATCGCGTTGATCGTCGTGCTGATCACTGTCGCGAAGCTGCATCCGTTCCTCGGGTTGATCTTCGGTGCGCTCACGGTCGGCGTGGCCGCTGGGGTGAACGTCGGGTCGGTCCTCGACTCGTTCGGCGACGGCTTCGGTTCCACCGCGGCCGGTGTCGGTATCTTGATCGCGCTCGGTGCGATGTTCGCGAAACTGCTTGCCGATTCCGGTGGTGCCGACGAGATAGTGGACACCATCGTCGGACACGCATCCCCGAGGGCGCTGCCGTGGGCGATGGCGTTGGTGGGCGCCATCATTGGTCTGCCGATGTTCTTCGAGATCGGCCTGGTGCTGCTGATGCCGGTGATCTACCTGGTCGCCCGACGCTCGCAGTTGTCGCTGATCACCGTCGGAATCCCGGCATTGGCAGGCCTTTCAGTGATGCACGGCTTGGTGCCGCCCCACCCCGGCCCGCTGACCGCCATCGATCTGCTGCACGCCGATCTCGGTGTCACGCTGGCCCTGGGCGTTGCCGTCGCCATCCCGACGCTGATACTGGCCGGTCCGCTGTTCGGCAAGCTGGCCGGTCGCTGGGTCGTGCTCGAGGTACCCGACCGCTTCGATGCCGATGACCTGTCCGGAGCGGGCAACGGAGGCGGCAACGGAGGCGGCAACGGAGGCGGCACCCTGACCGCTACCGAGACCAAAGTGCGTCCCAGCTTCGGCATCACGATGTTCAGCGTGCTGCTGCCTGTTGCGTTGATGATGGGCAAGGCCTTGGCCGACATCTTCATCGACGACGAGAACAATCTGTTGCGCCAGATCTTCGACATCCTGGGCCGCCCGCTGATGGCTCTGCTGATCGCAGTCATCGTCGGCATGTTCACGCTGGGACGCGGCGCCGCGATGACGCGGAATCAGCTCGTCAAGTGCATCGAAAGTTCGCTGCCGCCGGTGGCGGGCATCATCCTGATCGTCGCGGCTGGCGGCGGGTTCAAGCAGGTGCTGGTCGACACGGGCATCGGCACCCTGCTGGCCGAATGGGCCAAGGGTGCAGCCATTCCGGTCGTCGTGCTGGCGTGGGTTCTGGCCGTGCTGATTCGCCTGGCCACCGGCTCGGCCACGGTCGCCACGATCACGGCGTCATCGTTGATGCTGGGCCTGGTCGAGGGGATGAGCACCGGCGAGGTCTCGCTGGTCGTGCTTGCGGTCGGCGCAGGCTCGCTGTTCTTCTCCCACGTCAACGACGCCGGGTTCTGGCTCGTCAAGGAGTATTTCGGGATGTCCGTCGGCCAGACCATCAAGTCCTGGTCGATCATGGAGACCGTACTGTCCGTCGCCGGTCTGATCTTCGTACTCCTGCTAAGCATCTTCATCTAGCCGAGCAGACACTAAAGCCCCCGAAACGTGGCCGTTTCGGGGGCTTTAGTGTCTGCTCGCCGGGTGGGCTCAGCTCTTGACGACCTGCGTGCCGCCCGCGAACTCGTCGTGCTTGCCCTGCTTGGTCGGGCTGCCGCTGATGGTCACCGCGATCACGATCATCGCCACGACCCCGAGGAACCCACCGACCAGCGGGATGATCGGCAGGAGTGTGAAGGCATTGCGGATCGCGGACTGAGCTGCGGTGGGCTTGGACGCGCCACCCGGCCCGCGCACCGACAGGCCGAGCATCTTCTTGCCCGGCGTCCACCCCTGCGTGGTCTCGAATCCCACGTAGTAGACGAACATCAGCAGGCCCGTGAACAAGCCGGTCACCCAGATGCTGGAAAGCGAGTCGGTGAAGAGGGACAGAAAGAACGAGACGATGCCCACGATGATGCCGTCGATGACGCGGGCGAAAAACCGCCGTGCCAACCCACCCGGCGGCTGGGCACCGTAAGGCGGCGGTGGGTATCCGCCAGGTTGTCCGTACTGTCCCGGTTGCGGTTGGAAGTCGCCCGTTGTCATACCGTCAAAGTTACCGTTTGCGGAGCCTCCCGACGCGGGTCCGTGCGACGTCGGCCAGTTCCGTTCCGCGTTCGCGTGCGGTTTCGGTCATTTCGGGGGCCCGTTCGCGGGCGACGTGGGCCAGTTCGGTCGCGCGTTCCCGCGCCGCCTCGGCGAGTTCGGGCGTGCGCGCCCGGGCGACCTCGGCCAGTTCGGTCGCGCGTTCGCGCGCCACCTCGGCAAGCTCACCGCCGCGCTCCCGGGCGACGTGGGCCAGTTCTACCCCGCGCTCCGAACCGGCCTGCAGGCCGTGCCCGATCTTCTCGGCCACCTCACTGTCTGCGAGCGATCCGCCGGTGCTGCCGCCCACGGGCAGCGCCGCGGAGACGGTGTCCGACACTCTGCGGGCGGCGCGCCGGCCGCGCCAGCCCAGCGACGGCTTGCCCTCGGTGTCGACGGCGGCGATTATCAACCCGCCGATCAGGCTGACATCGGTGAGGAACGCGCGGCGTTCGTCGGCTTGACGCTGCGGGTCGGCCTCCTCCCAAAACTTATGCGCACCAAGGCTCCCAGGAAGAACGCTCAGTGCCAGCGCCGCAGAGGTCAGCCGGGGGAGTCTGCCGGTGGCCAGCAGCAATCCGCCGCCGACCTGGACGGCTGCAGTGATACGGGCGACTGTTTCGGCACTCGGCGGGGCGCTGGGTGCGACGGGCGGGGGCAGCTTGCTCAACATCGCGAGCGTGGGCCGGGCCGCGTCGGCTGCGGGTTTCGGGCTGCGCAGGGCATCGACACCGCGCGCGATGAACGTCGCAGACAACATGGGCCGGGCGATTCGTCTGATCAACATGCCTCTAAGTGTTCCCAAACAGAGGTACGGCAAACCACCACGTTTCACTGCAGCTCCGTCGGTGGCAGCGCGCCGAGCCGCGGCGTGGTCGTCGGTACGGGCAGGAGCGCCTTCACGTAGTAACTTCGCAGGTGTGTCTCTAGTTGCCGGTATCGACTCGTCCACACAATCCTGCAAGGTGGTGATCTGCGACGCCGAGGACGGCACCGTCATCCGGTCTGCCTCGACGCCGCACCCCGATGGAACCGAGATCGATCCGCGCCATTGGTGGTCGGCCCTTCAGTCCGCTATCAGCGCAGCGGGCGGCCTCGATGATGTCGACGCAGTATCGGTGGCTGCCCAGCAACATGGCATGGTGTGCCTCGACAAGTCAGGCTCGGTGGTGCGGGATGCATTGCTGTGGAATGACATCCGATCGGCGGCCAGTGCGGTCGACCTGACGGCCGAATTGGGCGGGCCGGAGCAGTGGGCCGAGCGGGTCGGTGTGGTCCCGGTGGCCTCGATCACCGCGACGAAGTTGCGGTGGCTGGCCGATGAGGAGCCCGGCCACGCCGATGCCACCGCGGCGGTCTGTCTTCCCCATGACTGGCTCAGCTGGCGGCTGACCGGTTCGACGGACATCGCGGACCTTGCCACCGATCGCAGCGATGCCAGTGGCACGGGCTATTTTTCCGCGCAGACCGACAGCTATCAGCATGATCTGCTGGAGCTGGCATTGCGGGGCCGGCGTCCTGTGCTCCCGAAGGTCCTCGGACCTCGTGATACCGCAGGACGGATGCCCGCCGGTGCGATCATCGGCCCGGGGGCCGGCGACAACGCAGCCGCGGCGCTGGGCCTGGGTGCCGGCCCGGGAGACTGCGTCATATCCCTCGGTACTTCCGGAGTGGTCAGTGCGGTGGGTGACGCCGCGCCACACGATCCGGAGGGCATCGTCGCGGGGTTCGCCGACGCCACCGGGCGTCAATTGCCATTGGTGTGCACACTCAACGGGGCGCCGGTGCTGGCCGCGACGGCGGCGATGCTGCGGGTGGGCTTCGAGGAACTGGACCGACTCGCATTGTCGGCGCCCGCCGGTGCCGACGGGCTCACCCTGGTGCCGTATCTGGAGGGCGAGCGTTCACCGAATCTGCCGGGCGCCAACGGAGCGCTGCACGGCGTTACGGCACGGAACTTCAGCTCCGCGAATGTCGCCCGCGCGGCGGTGGAGGGACTGTTGGCTTCGATGGCCTACTGCATTGACAAGATCGCCGGTCAGGGCGTCGAGGTCGATCGGGTGATCCTCATCGGCGGGGGAGCGAGGTCTGAAGCCGTCCGGCAGATCGCTCCGGCTGTCCTGGGGCGGCCGGTGGATGTGCCTCCTCCGGCCGAATACGTCGCGCTCGGTGCGGCCCGTCAGGCCGCCTGGACATTGGGGCACCAGGATTCGCCCCCGCCATGGGTCCTCGGCCAGACCAGTCAGTACACCGCCGGGGCCACCCCCGAGGTGATCGCCCGGTACCGGGCTGCCCAGTCGCTGACTTTGGGGCAGTGAACCACGATTGTCTGTCCGGGAATGCCGAACCGATGTGCGACGATGCGCCAATGACGGAGTCCGTGGCCCACTTCACGCAGTCCAGCGAGGATTGCTTCCTGCCCACCCGCTTTGCCCAGAGCCATTGGGGAGAGGATCACCTCAACGGGCCGGCTTTGGTCGGGCTCGCCGCGTGGGCGTTGGAGTCGCACTACGGTCTGGCCGAATTTCTACCGGCCCGCCTGACCGTCGACCTGTTCAAGGCGGCCCGGGGTGTGCCGACGACCACGAAGGTGGCGCTGGTGCGCGACGGTCGCCGGGTTCGCAATTCAGAGTGCGAGTTGGTGCAGGACGGTGTGACGGTCGCCCGCGCCACGCTCGTGCAGTACCGCATATCGGCAGCTCCGCACGGCGAAGAATGGGTTGACACGCCGCAGTTTGAACCGCCGGCCGCGATGGATGATGCGGTGATGACCTATATCGGCAGTGATGAGGCGGGGTGGAGCCGGTCGATCGCCGACCATCAGAACGCCTCCCGCAAACGATTCATGAATCGAACCATCACTGTGATTGACGGCCAACCGAATTCGCCGTTCGTACGCGCAGCGATGGCGGCCGAGGGCACCAGCCTGGTGACCAACCGGGGCACCCACGGGGTCGGGTACATCAACGGGGACCTCACGGTGGCGCTGTCCCGGTTGCCCGGTGATGAGTGGATCGGCGTCGAAGCGGATTCGCACTGGGCGGCCGACGGGATCGCGGTCGGTGCGTCGACCCTGTTCGACCAGTCGGGCCCCTTCGGCACCGGGCTCGTCACGGCGGTCAGCAACCCGGCGGCACAGATCGACTTTGCCAACGATCCGTTCCCGGAGCGCAGCGCACCGCGGTGAACCGAGGCATTCCGGCGTCGAAGTAGGGTTGACCCGTGGAACTGCTGCTCGGAATCGATATCGGGACGGGAAGCACCAAGGGCGTCCTGGTCGACGTGACCGGTTCGGTCATCGCCACTGAAACCATCCCCCATTCGATGGACCTCCCGCGGCCGGGCTGGGCCGAGGTCGACGCGGAGAATCTGTGGTGGCGCGAGATTTGCCAGATCAGCAACGCTCTGATGGCACGCATGCCCGGCGGGGGTGTGTTGGCCGGGATGTGTGTCAGTGGAGTCGGTCCATGCCTGGTGCTGTGCGACTCAGACCTGCGCCCGCTGCGGCCGGCGATCCTGTATGGCATCGACACGCGAGCGGCAGCCGAGATCGAGGCTCTGACCGCCGAATTGGGTGAGGCGAACATCCTCGAGCAGGGCGGCACGCTGCTGTCCAGCCAGGCTGTGGGCCCCAAACTCGAGTGGGTGCGCCGCCACGAACCGGAGGTGTTCGAACGGGCCGCGGGCTGGTACGGGTCGAACTCCTATATCGCCGCCAAACTCACCGGCGAGTACGTGATGGACCATCACACGGCCAGCCAGTGCGACCCGCTCTACGCCACCCGTGAGTTCACGTGGAATCTGCCGTGGGCCCAACGTATCTGCGGCCATCTGCCATTACCGCGGCTGGTGTGGCCGAGCGATGTGGTGGGCACCGTGACCGCCCTGGCCGCCGCGGACACGGGGGTGCCGGCCGGCACCCCGGTATCGGCGGGCACGGTGGACGCCTACTCCGAGGCATTCTCGGTCGGCGTGCGGCGGCCCGGTGATCTGATGCTGATGTACGGATCGACGATGTTTCTGGTCCAGATCATCAACGAGTACCACAGCGATCCGGTGTTGTGGACGACCGCCGGGGTGGAGCGCGGCACGCGCGCGCTGGCCGCGGGAACCTCGACGGCAGGCAGCCTGATCGGCTGGTTGCAGACGGTGACCGGGGGTGCTTCGTTCGACGAGCTGATGACGGAGGCGCGGGAGGTGCCGCCCGGCAGCGAAGGTTTGCTGATACTGCCTTACCTGGCGGGGGAGCGCACCCCGGTCTTCGATGCGCAGGCCCGCGGCGTGGTGGCCGGATTGACGCTGCGGCATGGCCGCGGACATCTCTTCCGGGCCGCCTACGAAGGCATTTCGTTCGGTATCCGGCAGATCCTCGAACGGTTCGGCGATGCACACACCGCCACCCGGACGGTGGCCGTCGGTGGCGGTCTGCGCAGCCCCATCTGGGCGCAGGCGCTCAGTGACATCACCGGCCGTCCGCAGTTGGTCCCCGAACAGGCGATCGGAGCCAGCTACGGCGACGCCTTGCTCGCCGCGATCGGCACGGGGCTGGTGCCAGCTGACACGGACTGGGCCAGGATCGACAGGGAGATCACCCCGGATCCGCGCCATCGCGGTCTGTATGACGACTTGTATGCGACCTGGCTGGAGTTGTACCCGGCCACCAAAGACCAGGTACACCGGCTGGCGAATCAACCCATCGTGTAACCGCCGTCAATGGGGATGTCCACACCGTTGATCATGCTGGCGGCGTCGGAGGCCAACCAGACCACAGTGTCGGACACTTCATGTGGTACAGCGAAGCGGCCCAACGGAATCCGGGCGATCATGGGTGCGGCCTTGGCTTCTTCGCCCCATACCCGCTGTCCCATTTCGGTGAGCACCACCGTCGGGCAGACCGAGTTGGCCCGGATGCCGTGCGGCCCGAGTTCACGCGCGAGCACCTTGGTCGCCATCACCAGGCCTGCCTTCGAGGCGCAGTAGGCGTAGTGGTCGGGCAGCGGCGCCAATGCGGCCGCGGAAGCCACCGTGATGATGGATCCGCCGGTGCCGGCGGCGACCATCGCGGCCCCGACCGCCGAGGCGAGCAGCGCCGGTGCGCGCAGATTGACCGCGATGGTCGCGTCGAACAGCACCGGGTCGGTGTCGACGGCCGGTTGCGGATGGGAAACGCCGGCGTTGTTCACCAGGATGTCCAGTCCGCCGAATGCCGCTGCGCCCTGACGGGCCAGCTCGCTCGGGCCGTCAGGTGTCGCCAGATCGACTGCGGCGGTGTGCACTTCGACGCCGAACTCCTCTCGTAGCGCCTCTCTGGCCGCCGACAGCTCGCCGGTGTCGCGGCCGCTGAGGACCAGACCGGCGCCCGCACCGGCGAAGGCACGGGCGATATCGGCGCCGATACCTTTGGTGGCGCCGGTGATGAGCGCGCGTTTCCCGTCCAGACGAAGTGCCCCGGCATATCGAGGATCGGTATGGGTGCTCATGTCGACTCCGTGGTCTTGAGAATGGCTGTTGCGGTGGCCGGATCGGTGATCAGCTGGTTGAAGTACCCGCCGCGGGCACCGGCGACGATCGACTCGACCTTGTCCTTGCCGATCGCGACCGCGATGGAGACCGGAACATGACGCAGTACACCGAGTTCCACGGCGATGAGCCGGTCACTGCCGTTGAATTCGACCGGTTCGCCTGCCCGGTCGTAGAAGCGGGAGCAGACGTCACCGATCGCCGATCGCAGCGAGCTCGAGCCGGTCGGCACGAACTGGGGGATATCGGAACGCATCAGGGGTGGCGCGCCCACGCCCATCAGCGCGCACCTGGCCCGGGGCCAAAGGTGCAGCACCCGTTGAATACTGGGGTCGTTGGTCAGCGAAGGGTGCAGGTCAGCACCCGGCAGGGCGGGCGCGAACAGATAGTTCGGCCGGCCATTGACCCGATTCGCCACCAGGCGGGTGATCTCATTGGTCTGGTACCACTCCTCGGGCTGGTCGGTGCCACCCACGGTGGGCGCGACCAGTACGCCGGGCAGGTCCACGAGTTCGTGTTGGGCGACTTCGTAGACGGTTCGGCCGGACGAGACCAGCAGCACGTCACCTGGCAGCAGCCCGGCCGCCGCCAACGCCCGGCCGACCGCGGGCGCCAGTACACCGCCCATCACGTCCACCGCGGTGCGACCCGGCCCCGGGTTGGGTAGCGGGTGGCTGAGAATGACCCGGTCCAGGGACAGGGCGCGGGCGAGTTCGTCGGCGATGTCGCCGGAACCCAACTCGGCCGGGGGCACCACCTCGATCCGGACGATGCCACGTCGCTTCGCTTCGGCCAGAAGCCGGCTGACGGTTGCCCGGCTGGTTCCCAACTGCCCCGCGACGTCCGCCTGGGTGGCGTCCTCGTTGTAGTACAGCTTCGCTGCGGCGTAGAGCAAAGAGGCTGGAAAATGGCCTGATTCGGCCGGTGTCGACTGACCGTCGGCACCGGCAGCAGAGGTCGGCTGCACAGAACGGGGCACGTGACGAGTATCGCACTGAACATATGTTCTTGGTCAAGGGTTCTCTGAACAGCTGTTCTGGACATATGTGCATAGGTTGGTTAACGTGACTGCAACCACAGTTCGAAAGGTGTGCCGTCATGTCCGATCAGATCCCCGAAAAGATGCAGGCCGTGGTCTGTCACGGCCCGAACGATTACCGGCTCGAAGAGGTTGCAGTTCCGCAGCGCGGTCCCGGCGAGGCGTTGATCCGCGTCGAGGCCGTCGGCATCTGCGCCAGCGATCTGAAGTGCTACCACGGCGCCGCCAAGTTCTGGGGCGACGAGAACAGGCCGGCCTGGGCCGAGACCATGGTGATTCCCGGTCATGAATTCGTGGGTCGGGTAGTGGCCCTCGACGACGAAGCCGCGAAGCGGTGGGGTATCGCGGTCGGTGACCGGGTGACGTCCGAGCAGATCGTGCCGTGCTGGGAGTGCCGGTTCTGCAAGCGCGGTAGCTATCACATGTGTCAGCCGCACGACCTCTACGGCTTCAAGCGCCGCACGCCGGGCGCGATGGCCTCCTACATGACCTATCCGGTCGAGGCGCTGGTGCACAAGATCTCCGGCGATCTGCCGCCTGCGCACGCCGCGTTCGTCGAGCCACTGAGCTGCTCGCTGCACGCTGTGGAACGCGCCCAGATCACCTTCGAAGACACCGTGGTGGTCGCGGGCTGCGGGCCCATCGGGCTCGGCATGATCGCCGGCGCCAAGTCCAAGAACCCCATGCGGGTCATCGCGCTCGACATGGCACCCGAGAAGCTGGAGCTGGCCAAGAAGTGCGGCGCCGACCTGGTGATCAACATCGCCGAGGAGGATGCCGAGAACATCGTCAAGGACTTGACCGAGGGCTATGGCGCCGACGTGTATCTGGAAGGCACCGGCCACACCTCGGCAGTGCCGCAGGGGCTGAACCTGCTGCGTAAGCTCGGCCGCTACGTCGAGTACGGCGTCTTCGGCAGCGACGTGACCGTCGACTGGAGCATCATCAGCGACGACAAAGAACTCGACGTCTTCGGCGCCCACCTCGGGCCGTATTGCTGGCCCGCCGCGATCAAGATGATCGAGTCCGGGACGCTGCCGCTGGACGAGATCTGCACGCATCAGTTACCACTCGCCGAATTCCAGAAGGGGCTGGAGCTGGTGGCCAGTGGGGCGGAATCGGTCAAGGTCTCGCTCATCCCGGCTTGATTGCGTAAAGGACTACACGACATGAGTCGAGAGCGTTATCGCGGAGCCCTGGCAGGACAGCAGCTGTCCCGCCGGAACATGTTGGCCGCCATGGGACTTGCCGGCGCGGCTGCGGTGAGCCTGCCGGTGTTGTCGGCGTGCGGTGTCGGTGGAGGAACGAGTTCACCGAACGGTGCGGCGGAGGTCACCGGAGGGTTCGACTGGCGCAAAGCAGCCGGGTCGACCATCAACATCCTGCAGACCCCGCACCCCTACCAGCTGTCCTATCAGCCCCTACTGGCGGAGTTCACCGAACTCACCGGGATCAACGTCAACGTCGACCTGGTGCCGGAGGCGGACTACTACACCAAGCTCAACACCGAACTGGCCGGTGGATCGGGCAAGCACGACGCGTTCATGCTCGGCGCCTACTTCATCTGGCAGTACGGGCCACCCGGATGGATCGAGGATCTCGGCCCCTGGCTGCAGAACACCGCCGCGACCAACGCCGAGTACGACTTCGAGGACATCTTCGAGGGGCTGCGGACCTCCACCCGGTGGGACTTCGTCACGGGTGACCCGCTGGGAACCGGTGGACAACTGGCGATCCCGTGGGGATTCGAGAACAACGTGGTGGCCTACAACAAGGCCTACTTCGACAAACGCGGCATCACCCGGCTACCCGACAATTTCGACGACTTCATCCAGTTGGCGGTGGACCTCACCGACCGCTCGGAGAACCGGTACGGGATCGCGACGCGCGGGTCGAAGTCGTGGGCCACGATCCACCCCGGCTTCATGACGCAGTACAGCCGCGAGGGTGCGGTCGACTACACGTTCAACGGCTCGGAGCTGATCGCCGAGATGGACAGCGATAAGGCCATCGAGTTCACCAAGAAGTGGATCGAGATGCAGCACAAGGCCGGCCCGACCTCCTGGACCACCTACGACTATCCCAATGCCACCGGCGATCTCGGCGACGGGAAGGCGATGATGGTGTACGACGCCGACAGCGCCACCTATCCGAAGAACAAGCCCGGCGCCAGTAAGGAAGCCGGCAATCTCGGGTGGTACGCGGGTCCCGCAGGACCGGACGGCAACTACAAGACCAACCTGTGGACGTGGAGCTGGGCCATGAGCGCCAACTCCAAGAACAAGTTGCCGGCCTGGCTGTTCATTCAGTGGGCAACCGGCAAGGACTCGATGAACAAGGCCGTGGAGGCCGGAAGTTACGCGGATCCGGTGCGGAAGTCGGTATTCGACAACACGTTCAAACGCGTTGCGGCCGATCAGTTCGGCTACCTCGAGGCGTTCGAGACGGTGATCGGGGAGTCCAAGATCCAGTTCACCCCGCAGAAGAAGTTCTTCGATACCACCCAGAACTGGGCGGTGGCGCTGCAGGACATCTACGGCGGGGATGACGCCGCCTCCCGTCTGCGCAGCTTGGCCAAGACCAATACTTCCAAGGTCAACCTGTAGGAGCCAGCGATATGACAACGCATACGTCCAACGCTCCGGCAGGCACTTCAGAACCGGCCGCCGAGCGACCGTCGGGCCCGCTGCCGGAGGTGCCGACCTGGCGCCGCAAGCTGCGGCCCTACCTGCTGTCGGTTCCGGCCGTGGTGATCGTGATCGGGATCCTCTACCCGTTCTTCGTCGGCGCCTACTACGCGTTCCTCAACTACGCGGCGGTCAACCCGGATCCGCATTTCGTCTGGTTCGAGAACTTCAAATCCGTGCTCGGTGACCAGGTTTTCTGGCAGAGCGTCAAGGTCACCGGCATTTTCGCGGTGGTTGCGACAGTGATCGAAACCGTCATCGGGGTCGGTCTGGCCCTGTTGCTCAACCGGTCCTCGATCATCGGCAAGATCTTCGAGAAGGTGTTGATCCTGCCGCTGATGATCGCCCCGGTGATCGCCGGTGTGATCTGGAAGCTGATGTTCAACCCGCAGTTCGGCATCCTCAACCATGTTCTGGGACTGGGTAACACGTTCGACTGGTTGTCGTCGGCCAATGCGCTGTGGTCAGTGATCCTGGTGGATCTGTGGATCTTCACGCCCTTCGTCGCGATCCTGGTGCTGGCCGGAATCCGGTCGCTGCCCAAGGAGCCGTTCGAAGCGTCAGAGGTCGACGGTGCGGGCTGGTTCTACATGTTCCGCAAACTGATGCTGCCGATGCTGTGGCCCTACATCCTGGTGGCAGTCATCTTCCGGTTCATGGACAACCTCAAGGTGTTCGACCACATCTATGTGCTGACCGCAGGCGGCCCGGGTGTCGCCACCAGGACCCTGCAGATCGGCGCGTTCGAGGACTCCATCATCAACCTCGACTACTCCCGCGGCAGCACCTACATGCTGCTGCTCTGGGTCATCGTGTTCATCACCGCGCGCTACCTGGTCAGCGTGCTGGGCAAGGCGCAGCGCCGAGCTGCCGGAGCGGAGTCCTAGGTCATGGCACTTTTCAGTAGAGCCGAATTGCTTCCCGGTCAGAAGCGCCTGTCCGTCGGATCGGTTGCTGCCGACATCGGCGTGATCTTCTGGTTCATCTTCTCGCTGTTTCCGATCTTCTGGATGCTGATGCTGGCACTGAAGAACGCCGAGGAGCAGACCACCACGTACTTCTCGTTCAGTCCGACGTGGTCCAACTTCGCAACTGTGCTGTCCGACAAGGGCACCCAGATGACGAGCGTCGACTTCAAGGCATCGCTGCTGACCAGCTTGCTGAACTGCGGTGGCGCGGTGATCGTTTCCCTGCTGATCGGCATACCGGCGGCGTACGCCGCCGGGCGTTGGCAGTACAAGGGCAGCAATGACCTGATGTTCACCATGTTGTCGTTCCGGTTCGCGCCCGAGTTGATGGTGATCGTGCCGTTGTTCGTGATCTACAACCAGATCGGCCTGTTCGACACCAAGGTCGGCATGATCTGGGTGCTGCAATTGGTGACGATGCCACTGGTCGTGTGGATCCTGCGGTCCTACTTTCAGGACCTGCCGGAGGATCTCGAGCAGGCCGCGTTGCTGGACGGCTACACCCGCAGGCGGGCCTTCCTCATGGTTGCGCTGCCGATCGTGCGCCCCGGGATCGCGGCGGCCGCCCTACTGGCGTTCATCTTCGCGTGGAACAACTACGTGTTCCCGCTGATTCTCGCCGACAGCAATGCCGGCACGGTGACGGTCGCGATCACCAAGTTCCTCGGTGGCGGTGGACAGGCTTACTACAACCTGACCGCCGCGGCCGCCATCATCGCCGCGCTTCCACCGCTGATCCTGGCACTGACCATTCAGCGGTACCTGGTACGCGGCCTGTCGTTTGGGGCGGTGAAGGCCTGATGTCTTCCGTATCGATCGCCGGTGTGCGCAAGGCATTCGGCAAGACCACGGCCGTTGACGGCCTGACGGTGGATATCGCCGACGGTGAGTTCTTCGTCATCCTCGGTCCCAGCGGCGCAGGCAAGACCACCACGTTGAAGTCGGTCGCCGGTCTGGTCGACATCGACGCAGGCTCGGTTCACATCGGCGGTGCCGACGTCACCCGGGTGGAGCCCTATCACCGCAACGTCGCGATGGCCTTCGAAAGCTATGCGCTGTACCCGCAGAAGACGGTCGCCGAAAACCTCGCCTCGCCATTGAAATCCGGGCGCACCGGCAAGTACACCGAGCAGGAGCGGGCACAACGGATCGACCAGGTCACCACCACCCTCGGGATCAATCACCTGCAGCAGCGGTTTCCGCGTGAGCTGTCCAACGGGCAACGTCAGCGGGTGGCTCTTGGCCGGGTGCTGGTTCGTCCGGCCGATATCTACCTGCTGGACGAGCCGTTGAGCCATCTGGACGCCAAGTTGCGTGCGGCGATGCGCGCCGAGCTGAAGCAACTCAGCGCGATGAGCAACACCACCACGATCTACGTCACCCACGACTACCAGGAGGCGCTCGCACTCGGCGACCGGATCGCGGTGATGCGCGAGGGCCGGCTGGTACAGATCGGCACACCCGAGCAGATCTGGCGTCATCCGGCGGACACCTTCGTCGCCAAGGCTCTGGGACAGCCTGAGATCAACCTGCTCGAGGGAGTCATCGATGCCGGCCGGATCCAGTTGGGCGACGGTTCGTTGGACCTGGCGCTGCCCACCGGTGTCGAGTGTGCGACCGGTGATCGGGTGCGGGTGGGCCTGCGGCCCTGCGACATCCACGTCACGACCGGACCGGCCACTCTGCGCGGGCAGGTGCTGCTGGCCGAACGACTCGGCCGCAACGTCGAACTCACCGTCGATGTCGGCGGCGCCAAGCTGATCGTGCTGGCATCCGGTCGGGAAGGTGTCGGGGAGGGTGCCGAGATCGCGTTGACCGTCGCCGAGTCCGACATTCACGTATTCGCCTCCGGCCCCGGCGACACTGCCCGTTTGGGATCGCCCGAGCGTGATTCGGCACTGGAGGAGGCACAGTGACATCCACCGCAACGACAGCTCCAGCGACGGCGAAGAGCCTGACGCTGGAGGGCCTCGTGAAGACGTACTCGTCGCGCGGCCGGGAAAGCTTCCAAGCCGTCAAGGGCATCGACATGGCGATCGAGGCCGGCGAGTTGGTGGCGCTGCTGGGTCCTTCCGGCTGCGGTAAGACCACCACACTGCGCATGATCGCCGGACTGGAAACCGTGACGAGCGGGTCCATCCGCATCGGCGACCGCGAAGTGTCCCAGTTGCCGGCCGCCAAACGCGGCATCGGCGTGGGATTCGAGAGTTACGCGCTCTACCCGCCGATGTCGGTGCGGGAAAACCTGCTCTACGGACTCAAGGCCCGCAAGGTCAAAGGGGCCGAGCAACTCGTGGCCTCCATCAGCAGTCGGCTCGAGATGGACGACATGCTCGGGCTCCGTCCGGCCGGGTTGTCCAGCGGTCAGAAGCAGCGCGTGGCGCTCGCCCGGGCGCTGGTGCGTAACCCACCGGTGCTGCTGCTCGACGAACCGTTGAGCCACCTCGACGCGTCTGCCCGGCAGCGGGTCCGCCGTGAACTCAAGGTGCTGCAACGCGAATTCGGCTACACCACCATCGTTGTCACACACGACCAGGTGGAGGCATTGTCGTTGGCCGACCGGCTGGCGGTGATGGACGCCGGTGTCGTGCAACAGTTCGGCACCCCCGACGAGGTGTTCGACGACCCGGCCAACTTGTTCGTCGCGCAGTTCGTCGGCGAGCCGCAGATCAATGTGGTGCCGGGGACGGTCCGGGTGGCCGACGGACAGACCCGGGTCGAGATCGGCTCGGGCGCAGGATCACTGGACTGCGGTGCCACAGGCGTGGCCGACGGCACCCGGGTGACGGTGGGCATCCGGCCGCAAGATTGCGCGTTACGACCCGATACCGATACCGGCATCAGCACCACGGTGGCGTACTTCGAGCACCTGCTGGAGTTCGGGTTGGCCACCAGCACGGTAGCCGGGGTGGAAGAGGGCATCGTGGTGCAGACTCCCGCCGCGGAGAGCTACGAGCCCGAGCAGCAGGTTAAAGTGACGGCGGCGCCGGAACGGGTCTACCTGTTCGACACGGATTCGGGAGCGAGGTTGCGATGACCAGACTTTTCAACGACCCGGCACGGTTCACCGAGGACATGTTGGTCGGGTTCCTCGACGCGAACGCCCGCCATGTCAGCGGGGTCCCCGGTGGAGTGGTGCGCGCGCACCGGACCCGACCCGGCAAGGTCGCCGTCGTCATCGGCGGCGGATCCGGTCACTACCCGGCGTTCTGCGGCACAGTGGGACCCGGCTTCGCCGACGGCGCTGTCGTCGGCAATGTCTTCACCTCACCATCGGCCGAGGAGGCCGCGTCGGTGGCGCGGGCCGCCCACGGCGATGCCGGCGTGCTCCTGACCACCGGCAACTACGCCGGTGATGTGATGAACTTCGGCCTCGCCGTCACGCAGCTTCGCAGCGAGGGCATCGACGCCCACTATTTCGCCGTGACCGATGACATCGCCAGCGCCGAGCGCGGTGAAGAATCGAAAAGACGCGGTATCGCAGGTGATTTCACGGTGTTCAAGTGTGCCAGCGCGGCCGCCGAGGAAGGCCTGGATCTGACCGGGGTGGTCCGGGTGGCCGAGGCCGCGAACGCCGCCACCCGCACTTTGGGCGTGGCGTTCGACGGTTGCACGCTGCCGGGTGCGGACCATCCACTGTTCACCGTGCCCGAGGGGCACATGGGGCTCGGACTGGGAATCCACGGTGAGCCCGGGGTTTCCGATGAAGCGATGCCCACCGCCGCGGGCCTGGCTGCGACGCTGGTCGAGGGCGTGCTGGCCGATCGCCCTGATGCTCCCGAGAAGCGAATTGCGGTGATCCTCAACGGGCTCGGCCGCACCAAGTACGAAGAACTCTTCGTGGTGTGGGGTGAGGTCTCCCGGCTGCTGCGGGACCGTGGCTACACCGTCGTCGAACCGGAGGTTGGTGAGTTGGTCACCAGCCTCGACATGGCCGGATGCTCGCTGACCGTCATGTGGCTCGACGAGGAGTTGGAGAAGTACTGGACCGCCCCGGCGGACACCCCCGCCTACAAGAAAGGCTCGGCCGGGTCACCGCAATCCGGCGCGCTTCGCGGCGATGAGCAGGCCGCGGTCAGCGCTGCGACACCACACGTGTCGGAGCGCTCCGACGAGGAAGGACGCAAGGGCGGAAAGTTCGTCGCGCGTGCGTTCGACGCGATCGCCGAGGTACTCGTCGACGCTGAGGATGAACTCGGCCGTATCGACGCAGTCGCCGGGGACGGCGACCACGGCCGCGGGATGGTCAAGGGGTCGTCGGCGGCCCGAGAGGCCGCGGCTGCTGCTGTCGAGGCAGGCGCAGGCCAGGGCTCGGTACTGGTTGCTGCCGGAAAAGCCTGGTCCGCCAAGGCCGGTGGCACCTCGGGCGTGCTGTGGGGCGCGCTGCTCACCGCGCTGGGCACCCGCCTGGGTGACACCGGTGTACCTGACTCGGCCACCGTGGCGTCCGGGATGCGTGACAGCTACGACGCTCTGACCCAACTGGGCGGCGCGACACCGGGGGACAAGACCATGCTCGACGCGCTGTTGCCGTTCGTCGAGGAACTGGAGCGCGGCACCGCGAGCGGACAGCCGTGGCAGACGGCCTGGCGCGCTGCCGCCGACGTCGCGACCGAGGCGGCCAAGGCAACGGCAGAACTTCGTCCCAAGGTGGGTAGGGCCAGGCCACTCGCCGAACGCAGCATCGGTACGGCCGACGCCGGCGCCACGTCGCTGGCGCTGTGCGCACGCACCGTCGCCGGGTGTTTCGCATTGACCACACAAGGAGATAACTCATGACACTGCGCATCGTTGTCGGCTCGGATGACGCCGGGTACGAATACAAGGAAGCGCTCAAGGGTGACCTGACCGCCGACGATCGCGTGGCCGAGGTCATCGACGTCGGAGTCGGCTCCGACGAGGACACTGCTTACCCCCATGTCGCGGTCGCCGCGGCCCGGCTGGTCGCCGACGGCAAAGC
Source organism: Mycobacterium appelbergii (assembly GCF_032883035.1). NCBI lineage: Bacteria > Bacillati > Actinomycetota > Actinomycetes > Mycobacteriales > Mycobacteriaceae > Mycobacterium > Mycobacterium appelbergii. The sequence goes on along the minus strand of NZ_JAMQTH010000016.1, from coordinate 70,860 downwards.
CGATCGCGCACTGCTGGTCTGTGGAACCGGACTGGGCGTGGCGATCAGTGCCAACAAGGTGCCCGGTATCCGGGCGGTCACCGCCCACGACGGCTTCTCGGTCGAGCGTTCGGTGTTGTCCAACAACGCGCAGGTGCTGTGCTTCGGGCAGCGTGTCGTCGGCCTCGAGCTGGCTCGCAGGCTGGCGCGGGAATGGCTGGGTTACGAGTTCGACCCGTCCAGCAAGTCGGCGGACAAGGTCGAGGCGATCTGCAGCTACGAGCCCACCTCGCCGTAGCGGGAGGTTTGCCCGTCGGACAAACAGGCAATTCAACTCCCCGTGGCACACGAGGGTCCGCAGTTTCGCCGTGATCTGTTGCAGGAGTTGCTGTGGGCCTACGGGCCGTGCGGCCAGGAGGACGCGGTTCGCGAGGTATGTCGTCGCGAGCTCGCTCCGTTGGTCGACGACATCTGGGTGGATGCGGCCGGGAATCTCATCGGATTGATCAGGGGCGAGTCCGAAGACGCTCCGGCGGTGCGGATCATGGCACATCTGGACGAGCTCTCGATGGTCGTCAAGCGCGTCGAATCCGACGGCACGCTCAAACTCACCCCGCTGGGCACGATGTACCCGGCCAACTTCGGGCTAGGACCTGTCGCGGTGCTCGGCGGGCATGAGCAGTTCACCGCAGTCCTGGCATTGGGTTCAGAGCACACAACCAAAGAGAGCGAACGGATCTGGGCGACCAAGCCCGATCAGGGAGACAAGGCACTGGACTGGCCCGACGTCTACGTGTTCACCGGACGCACTCCTGATGAGCTCACGCGCGCGCAGGTACGGCCGGGAACCCGCGTGTGCATCGACCGGAGCAAGCGGACCCTGATCGAAGTAGGCGACTACCTCGGCTGCTACTTCATGGACGATCGGGCCTTGGTGACGGTCCTGCTGCGGACCGCGCAGCTGCTGCGTGAGCAGGGAAAGCGCCCGCAGGCCGACGTCTACGCGGTGTTCACCGTGGGTGAGGAGATCGGCGGCGTGGGCGGCTCGTACGCCGCCCGCAACCTGCCGGGCGAGCTGACCCTGGCGCTCGAGGTCGGCCCGACCGAACCGGAGTACGGCACCACGGTTACCGGCGGGCCCATCGTCGCCTACAGCGACGCCCAGAGCGTCTATGACAAGGACGTGGCCGACCGGCTGATGGACATAGCCACCGAGTTGGAGTTGTCACCGCAAGCGGCAGTGCTCGGCGCGTTCGAGTCCGACGCTTCGCACGCCAGGGCCACCGGGTTGTCGCCACGGGCGGGGCTGCTGTGCCTGCCGACCCTGAGCACGCACGGCTATGAGGTCATTGCGCGCGACGCCATCCCGGCCTTGGCCGATGTGTTGGTCGAATTCCTGGTGTAGCCGTGCGAAATCCCGTGGACGGGACGGCTGCCGCTACCGTTCAATGCAGTGGTGACCGCGAATACTGCCCGCACGGGTGCATTGATGGCGATGTGCTCGATGGTGTGTGTGCAGCTCGGCCTGGCGGTGGCGGTCGGATTGATCGACGACATCGGTGCGGAGGGGGCGGCCTGGCTGCGGCTGGCGTGGGCCGGGGTGCTGATGCTGGTAATCGTGCGGCCGCGGCCTTCGGCATTCACCCGATCGGCCTTTGGAACCTGCGTGGTGTTGGGTCTCGTCACCGCAGGCGTCACGTTGCTCTTCATGGCCGCGCTGTCGCGGATCCCGCTCGGTACCGCCAGCGCGCTGGAGTTCCTGGGCCCGCTGAGTGTCGCCGTCGCGCATGGCAGGGGCCGCAATCGCTTGGTGTGGCCCGGGATCGCCGCGGTGGGGGTGGTGCTGCTGACCGAACCGTGGACCGGCAGTGTCGACCTCATCGGTGTCGGGTATGCCCTCGGCGCGGCGGCCTGCTGGGCCTGCTACATCCTGCTCACCCAACGCGTTGGTGACGCGGTGGCCGGCATCAACGGCCTTGCGGTGTCCATGCCCGTGGCGGGACTGGTCGCCACCGCGACGGTCGGTCCATCGGTGTTCGGCAAACTCACACCGGAGCTGCTGCTCATCGGCGTGGGACTGGCGATCCTGCTGCCGATGATCCCGTTCGCCCTCGAACTACTGGCGTTACGGCGGCTGAACACTGCGGCATTCGGCACCTTGATGAGCCTGGAACCGGGGTTCGCGATGATCATCGGGCTGGTGGTGCTGCATCAGGTGCCCGGGCCAACCGGGGTGGTGGGGATCTGCTTCGTGGTGGCCGCGGGGATCGGAGCGGCGCGCACCGGCAGCCGTAGTCTGCCGGTGCCCGCGGAGATCGGCTGATCACGGCGGGGGACAGGCGGTCACCGCTACCCTGGCGCGCATGGCACGTGGAATCTTCAGCACGCCCGTTGTCCGCTGGTTCAATGCCGCCGCCGTCGGTCTCACGCATCTTCCGGTGATCGGTCCGCGGCTGGGCCATGGACTCGTGGTCATCCGCTACACCGGGCGCCGTTCGGGCCAGGTGTTCGAGACACCGGTTTCGGTCAAGCGCACCGGCGACCAGGTCGTCATCCGGGTCATGACGCCGGACAGCAAGAGCTGGTGGCGCAACTTCCTCGACGAGGGAGGACGCCTCACGCTGCTCAACCTGGACGGTGCGGACCGCACCGGACACGCCTCCGCGCGACGCGACGCCCAGGGCCGGGTGTCGGTGACCGTTCAGCTCGACACCCCATAGAGACACCCGGTACTACTCGGGCGCCCGGAAGCCGCCGATGTGCGGTTCGAGCAGTTCGGCCAGCCGCAGCGGGGTGCGGTCCTCAAACATCGGACCGATGAGCTGCACTCCCACCGGCAGACCCTCGGCGGAGCGCCCCGCAGGCATGGCGGTGGCGGGCAGCCCGGGCATCGTAGCCAGACCGGCCCAGACGAGCTGGTCGAAGTACGCGTACTCGACGCCGTCGACACCGATCCGACGTGCCAACAGATCCGGGTTGTGGTCGTGGCCGAACGCAGGAGTCGGCGTGATCGGACACACCACGGCATCGAACTCGCCGAACAGCTGTCGCCAGCCGTGGCGGTGCAGCTCGCGACGGTTGTTCACCTCCATCCAATCGCGGTGGCTCAACACCATTCCGCGCAGCCGCGCCGCGTCGAGACTCTCGTCGTCCGCGCCCAGACCGGCAGCGCGGGTCCGCAGCTGCTCGTATGCCTCGAGGGGGAATCGCGCCACCGAGCCCGAGAACAGCAACTGCGTGTACAACGACGCGGATTCGGCCAGATCGGGCAGCAACGGGCTGCGTCGTTCGACGCGGGCACCACTGGAGCTCAAGGCGTCAGCCACCCGGTTGACTCCGGCGCGCACCGCGGCACCGGTCGCGATGAACGGATGCTCCTCGAGGATCAAGACCCGGAAGTCGCCGAGTTGCTCGTGACGCGGGGGCGGCAGCAAAACCCTGTGCGCCACACCGAGAGTCAGCGGATCCGGTCCGGTCATCACGTCGAGTAGGAGGGTCAGGTCGCGGGCGGTGCGCGCCATCGGACCGACGACAGCGAGGTCGGCTTCGGTCGGCAACGCCGGCGCAGGCGGCGGGGTCATCCCACGCATCGCGGCCAGCCCGATTGTTGGCTTGTGCGCGTAGATGCCGCAGAAGTGTGCGGGGGTGCGCAGCGACCCGGCGAGGTCGGAGCCGATGGACAGGGCACCGAACCCCGACGCCAGGGCCGCGGCAGAGCCGCCGGAAGATCCGCCCGACGTACGACCGTGATCCCACGGATTGTTGGTGGTGCCGTAGATCTCGTTGAAGCTCTGGATGTCTTGCAGTCCGAATGGCACGTTGGTCTTACCGAGCACCACCGCCCCGGCTGCCTTGAGCCGCGACACCTGTACCGCGTCCTCGGCAGGCACAAAGTCCCGATATTGCGGCATGCCCCAGGTGGTGGGCAGCCCGGCCATGTTGTAGGACTCCTTGACCGTCACCGGAATACCCAGCAGCGGCCGATCCTCGCCCCGGGCACGCGCCTGGTCGGCATGGCGCGCAGCCTCCCGCGCACGGTCGAAGTCCGGCACGCAGATCGCGTTGACCACCGCGTCATCCCGCTCAATCCCAGCGATCGCCGCCTCGGTCAATTCCGCCGACGACACCTCACCAGCACGCAACGCGACCGCCAACTCGCCGGCCGACTGAAAATTCGACCCCTCCATGAACCCGACGCTAACGACCCGCCGCGAGGGCCATAAAATGCCGCTACCCGCAACACCTAGATGTCGACACGCTTGCGCCGATAAAGCGTCCCCGCCATCAGCAGCAGCAGGCTCACCACGAGGATCGCGGTGGCCAGCACATTGATCTGCGGCGGCACCGCCGCTTTGACCGCGGCGTTCACATACAGGGGGTAGGTGACCGTGGATCCGCTGACGAAATATGTGATGATGAAGTCGTCGAGCGACAATGCGAACGACAACATCGCCGCCGCGACGATGCCCGGAACGATCAGCGGCAGAGTCACTCTGAAGAAGGTGCGGCTCGGGCTCGCGCCGAGATCCATCGATGCGTCCTCGAGGGTCCAGTCGAATCCCCGCACCCGGGCCCGCACCGTCATCGCGATGAAGCTCACCTCGAAAGCGATGTGGGCGATCAGGATCGTGGTGTACCCAGCGGCCCAACCGAAGTCGAGGAACAGGGTCAACAGCGAGGCGCCCATCACCACCTCGGGCGCGGTCAGCGGCAGTATCAGGAATGTGTCGACGGCTTTCTGCCCGCGGAATCGTTGACGCACCAAGGCAATGGCCACCAACGTGCCCAGCACCAGCGCGACAGCGGTCGACACCGCGGCAATGTTCAGGCTCAGCTTCAGCGCGTCGGTCAGCGCCGGGTACTTGAACGGGTCGGCCCAATTGTCGAGGGTGAAGCCTTCCCAGGTGTAGTTGAACTTGCCTGCCGGCTTGTTGAACGAGAACAACACGATGACGAAGATCGGCAAGAACAGGTACAGAAGTACCAGTCCGGCCACGACACGCAGCGCCAGGTCGCCCCACTTGGGGGAGCCTTTCACGGTTTTCGCCGCTGCCGGGCTCGTCGCAGCCGCTACCGCCGTCGCCGTCATACGAGGTCCTCCGTGCCCAGTGCCCGGGTGTAGAGCAGAACTCCGACAAGAATGATCACCATCAACACCATGCTGAGCGCAGACGCAGTCGGATAATCCTTGACCACCAGGAACTGCTTCTGAATCACGTTGCCGATCATCGTGGTTTGGGTGCTACCCAGATAGTCGGCGTTGATGAAGTCGCCGACCGCCGGGATGAACACCAGCATGCTGCCCGCCAGAACTCCCGGCATCGACAGCGGCAGAATCACTTTCGAGAAACTTCGGGGATTCGACGAATACAGGTCCTTCGACGCCTCGATCAGCCGGGGGTCGATCTTCTCCAGGCTCACATAGAGCGGCAGGATCATGAAGATGATCCAGTTGTAGACCAGCCCGCCGATCACTGCCCAGCTTGTCGACAGCAGCCGCCCTTCGCTCGGTAACAGTCCGATCGAGCCGAGCGCACCGACCACCCAGCCGTCGTCGGCCAGAATGGTCTTCCAGGCCAGCGTCCGGATCAGGAACGTCACGAAGAACGGCAGGATGACGAGTCCGAGGAGCAGGTTCTTGTACCGCCCGGCCTTGAAGGCGATCACGTAGGCCAACGGGAAGGCCAGCAGCGCGCACACCACCGTGGCAACCAGGGCGTAGCCGAACGACCGCAGGATCTGGTCCTCGTAGTGGCGGAACGCATCGAGATAGTTGCCGAAGTTCCAGTCGAACGTGAGCGTCGGAAGGTACACCGAGCCGCCGGAACTCGACAATGAGGAGCGTGCCAGCGTGATGAACGGCACCACGAAGAAGACCCCGAGGTACAGCAACGCCGGGAGGATCATCAGATACGGCGCGATCTTGCTCCGCTGCCGACCGCTGGTGGCTACGCCTGCCATCGGCGTCAGCCGCCGGTAACTGCTGCGTAGAGGCCGCTGAACTCCTGCGTCTGCTCGTCGGTGAGGGCAGCCCAGTTCTTGAGGTTGGCCGACATCGACGCGGGCGGGTTGATCAGCGGATTATTGGCGATCGACGGATCGATCTTGGCCAGCTCGTCGGTCATATCGGTGAGTACCGGGACAAACTGCGTGAACGCAATGAGCTGGGCGTAATTGGGCCGGTCATAGATGTAGTCGATCCACGCCTCGGCAGCCTTCTGGTTCTGCGTCGTGTACGGGACCACCATCGTGTCGATGAACCAGTCGCCACCGGATTCGGGAACCACGAACTGCAGGTCGGGGTTGTCTGCCTGCAACTGCACGACGTCACCCGAATATGCCTGGGCCACAGCGATATTACCCGCGGCCAGATCGTCGGCATAGTCATTGCCGGTGAACTTTCGGATCTGCCCCTTGTCCTTCTGCTCGCGGACGAGGTCGACAGCCTTCGTGATGGTCTCGGTGGTCGGATTCTCCGGGGAGTTGCCCTGAGATTGCATGATCATCCCGAGCCCATCCTGCACATCAGAGAGCAAGCTCACCCGGCCCTTGAATGCCGGGTCCCACAGATCGTCGATCTTGGTGATGTCGCGTCCGGTAGCAGCCTTGTTGAAGGCGAGACCGACCATGCCGGTCATGTACGGCGCGGTGAATTTACGGCCCGGGTCAACCTGCGAGTTGAGCAGGTCGGGACGCAGGTTCTTCTTGTTGGGTACCCGGGAATCACGGATTTCGTTGAGCCAGCCGAGACCGTTGATGCGTGCGGCCATGAACTCGGTGGGCACGACGAGATCGGCGCCGATGTCCTGCTTGCGCGACAGCGGCTCCTTGACCTTGGCGAACCACTGCTCGTTGTCGTTGAAGTCCTCTTTGTAATCCACCGTCAGGCCGGAGGCCTTCTGGAATGCCGCGACGAACCCGTCGGCCATGTACAGCGGCCAGTTCGACACCCGCAGCAGGCCGCTGGCCGGTGAACCGTCGTCGGGCGCAGCCGAACTCGTGGGGGCGCTGCCTTGATCGCTGGATCCGCAAGCCGCCAGCACGGACGGGCCGAGCGCCAGCGCTGCGGCAGCCGCGGCGCCGCCGCCCAGGAACCGGCGCCGCGAGGTGCGATTGGTGGCGAGCCGGGCGAGAAGTCGAGGGTCGGTGTTGCTGCGCATGGGCGGCAGTGCCTTTCGTCGGGGATTGAAGAAGGGGGAGGCTCGGCTATCGGTGGTTACGAATCGTCGAGCATCTCTTCGAGATCCTCGGTGGTGGGAATGTCAGCGGCGGGCAGTACGCGGGAGGCGTCCGGAGACCAGCCGACGTGCACACGATCGCCCGGTCGCAGCAGCGGAAGGTCCTGCTCGGGGCCGACGTGGGCCACCACCGTCGAGTCATCCGGCGCGGCAAGGGAAACCCTCAGCATCGGCCCTTGGAACGTCAGATCCTTGACGGTGGCTCCTACCGTCGCGACATCGCCTGTCGGAGCATCCATTGAGATCCGCACCCGCTCCGGGCGGACCATCAGGGTGGCGTGGCCGCCGGATTCGATGGTGGTGTCGCCAGGTTTGGCCTTCAAAGTCGTCCCGAGCACGTCAACCTCGACGTAGTCGCGGTTGGCCCGGCCGGTCTGCCGGCCCGCCCACAGGTTCGCCTGCCCGATGAAGCTGGCCACGAAAACCGTTGCGGGCCGGTCATAGATCTCGGTGGGGTTGCCGATCTGCTCGACGTTGCCCGCGTTCATCACCGCGATCCGGTCGCTCATCGTGAGCGCCTCCTCCTGATCGTGGGTGACGTAGATGAAGGTGATGCCGACCTCGCGCTGGATGCGTTTGAGCTCGAACTGCATCGCATGGCGCAGTTTGAGGTCGAGCGCCCCCAGTGGCTCGTCGAGCAGGAGCGCACTGGGGTAGTTGACCAGCGCCCGTGCCAGGGCCACCCGCTGTTGCTGGCCGCCGGACAGCTGGGCCGGTTTGCGTTTGGCGAAGTCGGTCAGCCGCACGATCTCCAGCAGGTCATCGACGCTGCGCTTGACCTCGGTTTTGTTCTTCTTCATGCTGCGAGGCCCGTAGGCGACGTTGTCCCACACCGTCATGTGCGGGAACAGCGCGTAGTGCTGGAAGACCGTGTTGACGTTGCGCTTGTGCGGAGGGACGCGGGAGACGTCGACGCCTTCGAGTCGGATGGCGCCATCGGTAGGGGTCTCAAAGCCCGCGATCATGCGGAGCGTGGTGGTCTTGCCGCATCCGGACGGGCCGAGCATCGAGAAGAACTCACCTGACGCGATGGAGAAATCGGCGTCCGCCACGGCCACGTAGTCGGAGAACCGTTTCGTGACGTGGTCGATCTCGATGACGGGACTGCCACTGGTTGGTGGTGTCCCGTCCTGTCCTGTCGGATAGTCGACGGCGGTGGTGTCTGTGCCAGTCAGCGGAGTCCTCCTCGGGTTCAGCCGTGACGCTGTGGGTAAAACAATCGCTGATCACGACGGCCTTGGCAAGCGATTCCGCAACGAATTAACATTTTTACAATGGAATCCTTCGTGCAACCGGCGTTTGCATGCCCGATTCCGCCGTAAGGCCCGCAACTGTCCACGGCAGGTGCACCCTGCCTGTTGGTGCGGGTTTAGTCGTTCAGTTTCGCAGTCCGCCGGCATGACCCGACGGGAAATGGACGAGGAGGTCAGCCCCACTCGTGGTTCATCGCCCGGGTCTCCGACATCGTCTCCACCGAGGCATCGTGCCGGTCCGGTGCGCGCGACACCGCGATGAGCGCGAGCGCCAGCGCGGCGGTCACCGCACCCGCGACAAAGATCACGATGAAACTCGTCTCCGGTGGCACCAGCGCGTGGCCGAGCATCACCGCGACGACAGCGGCCGCGGTGGAACTGCCGATCGTGCGGGCGATGGCGTTCATGCTGGTGGCGACGCCGGTTTGGCCGACGTCGACCTCGCTGACGACCAGTGCGGGAAGGGCGCCGTAGCCCAGGCTGATGTACGCGTTGGCCAGGACGCCCGCGACGATCACCTGCCACGCGCGGTCGTGGGCCACCGCGAGCGTGACGAATCCGGCGATGCCGGCCAGTGCAGCGACCACCAACACCCGCCTGGCGCCGAATCGGTCGATGAACCGGCCGCTGACGAGCGCGACGAGGAATCCGGCGACTGCGCCAGGAAGCAGGAAGTAGACGCTGGCCTGCAGTACCGTGGCGCTGAATCCGTATCCTTCGGCGTCCCGCGGCATCTGTACGAACTGGGTGAGGCCCAGGAACGCGAAGTACAGCCCCATGCCGACGAAGATGGTCGCGATGTTGGTCAGCAGGATCGGCCGTCGAGTGAGCATGAACGTGGACACCAGTGGTTGCGCCGCCCGTCGTTCCCAGAGCCACCAGCCGACGAGCACTGCGGCGCCGCCGACCAGGAATCCCAGTGTCGCGGGCGCAGCCCAGCCCCAGGAGTTGCCCTGGGTGACGCCCAGCAGCACGGCTGACAATCCCACGGCCAGACCGACGGCGCCGAGCCAGTCGATCGTGCCGGTGGCGGACGGGCGGCGGGCCGGGATCACCACCGCCGCGGCAATGATGACGACGACGGTGAATGCCGTGGTCAGCCAGAACACCCGGTGGTACCCGGCATCCCCGGCCATCAGCAGGCCCGTGACGACCAGGCCGGTCCCGCCGCCGAAACCCAATGTTCCCGACAGCACCGCCATCGCTCCCATCAGGCGGTCTTCGGCGAGTTCGTCGCGCAGGATGGCGATACTGATCGGATACAGCGCGTACGAGGCGCCCTGCAAGATACGTCCCGTGATGAGCAGGGGCACGGATGCGGTGGTGGCCGCCAGCACCGAACCGACCAGCACCACCATCAGGACCGCGAGCAGCACCCATTTCTTGCTGTAGAGGTCGGCGAGCCGGCCGATCAGCGGGGTGGCGGCCGCGGCGGCCAGAAGATTCGCGGTCACCGCCCAACTGACCGTCACCAGAGAGGTGTTCAGTTGATCGGCGATGACGCCGAGCACCGGGACCACCGCGGTCTGCAACACCGCGGTGGTGAGGACGACCAGGCTCAGCCCGGCGATCAGCGGACCGGAACGCCGCGACGGCGCGGCGGTGACGGCAGACCGAGAAGTACCGGTCCCAGCCACACCCGCTCCGATCATTAGCTCATCTTGATGGTTTGTCGATTATGGACCGCGGGCGGCGTCCGCGCCGAATCGTGCCCACGGTGGCCCGCCGCCGCATGCGGTCGCCGTGATCGAATGGGCGCATGTCTTCAGGACTCAGTGCGCTGAACGCGGCCACCTTCAGCGGACGACGACCCACCGGCGCCGGGGATCTGGCGGTGGAGACGCACGGGATCGCCCCGATCGGCGAAGACCAGCGGTACGGCCGCCCCGCCCGGCTGTTCACGGTGTGGTTCGCGCCGCAGGTCAACATGACCGGAGTCTTCACCGGCACCCTGGCGATCACCTTGGGCCTCGGGTTCTGGCTGGGGCTGCTGGCGATGGTCATCGGTACCACGCTGGGTTCACTTGTAGTCGCCTACCTGTCGACCTGGGGGCCGCGTACCGGGACCGGCCAGCTGCCCAACGCACGCATGGCTTTCGGTGGCTTCGTTGTGGTGCCGGGAGTGCTGCAGTGGGGATCGTCCATCGCCTGGGATGCCTTGGTGGGGTTGTTCGGCGGCGAGGCGCTCGCTGCGTTGCTGGGCATTCCGTTCTGGGTTGCCGTGCTCATCGTGCTGGGCGTGCAGGGAGCCGTCGGGTTCTTCGGCTACGAAGTGATCCACCGGTTGCAGGCGGTGTTGACGGTGGTGCTGTTCGCCACGTTCGTGGTGTTCGCGGTGAAACTGGTCGGCGGCCACGACATCGTGACGCCGGCCGGCGTCCATGGTGCCGATCTCGCCGGGGCGTTCGTGCTCGAACTGACCATCGCCCTGAGCTTGTCGATCTCCTGGGCGAGCTATGCCTCCGACTTCAGCCGTTACCTGCCGGCGGATTCCCCACGGGCGCGGATCTTCGGCTACACCTTCGCCGGAATCGTGTTGGGATACATCTTCGTTCAGGGCATCGGGATCGCGGCGGCTGCAGCGATCGGGGAGCACACCGCCGACGGCGTACATGCCGTGATGGGCGGGGGAGTGCTCGGTGGGGTGGCCCTCCTGGTGATCGCATTGGCGGCCGTCGGTTCGGGTGTGATGAACGACTACAGCGGGTCGCTAGCCCTGCAAACCATCGGCGTGCGCGTACGTCGCCCTGTTTCGGCCGTGATCGTCACGGTCCTGGCGTTCTTCCTCATCCTGTGGCTGCACGCGGCTGACACCGCCACGCGATTCACCGATGTGCTGCTGTTGGTCAGTTACTGGATACCGGCGTTTGTCGCAGTGGTGGTCGTGGACTGGGCCACCCGTATCCGAGGCCGCGCCAGCCTTGACCCGTCCGCAGAATCCACCACCCGTGCCGATGCGATCGCCGCGCTGGTCGCCTTTGTGCTGGCGTATCTGGCAGCCATGCCGTTCATGAACACCACGCTGATCCAGGGTGCAATCGCCACGGCATGGCACGGCGCCGACATCGCGTACTTTGTCAATTTCGTTGTGGCACTGATGGTCTACGGCGGTTACCGGAGATTTGCACGGTGATTCGGCGTGGTCCGTTGCGCTGATTGCAACGGAGCACGCCGAAACCTCTCGTTACAGCGGGATCCACGTGCCGAGGAACCAGAAGCCCCAACCGGGGCCATTCCCGGCCCGCATCGGTGTCACTTGCTGGCCATTCCAGTTGAACGGCTGATGATCACCACGGCCCTGATCGATGCCGCGGTTCTGCCAGCCGGCCGGGGCGGGGCCCTGGTCATTCCGGTGGTCATCACCGCGGTCTCCACATTGCTGGGCGCCCGGACGGTCGCAGCCCGGGCCGGGGTTTGCGCCCGCCGTCCCGAGCCCGACACCGAGCAATCCGGCCAGCCCGATTCCAGCGGCCAGCGTGGACACACCAATGGTCCGTTTGAAGGTCATCGCATCACTCCGTTCCTAGTTTTCATGACGGGAACGCCCGCATGTGAGAGTGAAGTTAATTTGCTGCTTTTTGGTTGCCCTGTGCTGACGATGTGGGCGCGCTGTGCAACGCGCAACGGGTTGGTAACCCGGGGCAGGTGCCTAACGGAGTAGTAACGTCATCGCTGCGGTAGGGTCCGGATCGCACTGAATCAGCCAACTGCGCAGTGTGCCGGTCAGATCGGATGGGCCGCGAACCACTCCAGCAGTAGATCCGCAACCACATCGGGTCTCTCATCGGGCAGCCAGTGGGACGCGCCGGTGAGCGTTTCGAAACGGTACGGACCAGTCACGTACTTGGCCGTGGCGAGGGCCGGCTTCGCTGTGAGCGCGATGTCGCGGTCACTCCACACATACAGTGTCGGCACGGTGACCTTCTGGCCCGCCGCGCGTACATCAGAAAGCGGCATCGCCCGGTACCAATTCAGTGCAGCAGTGAGAGCGCCCGGTCGCACCATCTCGCGGGTATCGCGTTCGGCCACCTCGGGGGTCTGTCCGCTGCGCAGCAAGGCTTTGGTGATGCTTCTGCCCTTACCGTCGGGCCCGAGAAATCGACGCTCCGGAATCACGGGCAGTTGGTAGTAGTACATGTACCAGGACGCCAGCCCTTGTCGGCTGGTCGCCAAGGCACGTAAGAAGGCCCCCGGGTGCGGGACGGACAGCGGTGAGACCGACGCGAGGCGGTCCGGCGCGGTTGCGGCCACGCCCCAGGCGACAGCCGCGCCCCAGTCGTGTCCCACCAGGTGCACCCGCTGCGCACCGCTGGCATCGATCAGTGCCACGGCATCGTCGACGAGTTCGGACATCCGGTAATCACGACGACGCATCGGCCGCGCACCGGGGGAGTAGCCCCGCTGATTGGGTGCCAGGCATCGGAATCCCTGGCCGGTGAGGCGGGCGATGACAGCATCCCAACTGGTGTTGCGCTGCGGAAAACCATGCAACAACACCACGACCGGGCCATCGGGAGGACCCGCATCGACGACGTCGAAGACAAGGTCACCGCGCCGGTACTGATCCATGTCGCAGCCCTCACCGGTATCAGGAGCGGCGCCGCATTCGGCGCTCCGCGTTCAGCATCGCCGCATCGTCGCCTGCGATCAAGCGTCGGTGAGGCGTTTGACGAAATACACGCGAGAAAATCCATCTCGCGTCGCACGCCCGAGCTCGGTGTAGCCCAGGTGTGGGTACAGGCTGAGATTCTCGGTCATGGCGGCGTTCGTGTAGAGGCGTACCTGCGCGTGGCCCAGCCGGCGGGCATGGTGTTCGGCATGGTCCATCAATCGCCGACCGTAGCCACGGCCGTGCGTGTCCGGGTCCACGGCCACGGTCTCGACCAAAAGGTGGTCGGTTTCGTCGATGGCGACCAATACGCCTACCACGGAATCGTTCTCAGTCAGCAGCACCACGTAGCTGCTCGCGATGGCCGCGCGGTGGTCCGCGGTCATCGGTGCGGGCTCGCGGCCGAGGCGCACGAGGTAAGGGCGGAACGCGCGGTCCACGACCCGCTCGATGGCGGCGAGGTCATCGAGCGTCGCCGGCCGCAGGACGGTAGCTGTCGTCATGGCGACCACACGGTACATCCATATGGCAGACACCGAGGTTGTGGGTGAGGCACAGTTGCCACCATGAGCAGTCAGAAGATCCCAAAGCCCAGCGACCTCAAGTCGGCTGCGCAGGCTGCGGTCGAGACAGCCCAGAATGCCGTGGACACCGCGCAAGCGGTGGCCAGCGGCGCGATGCGGATCCCGCCTGCGTCAGCTCAACTTGCCGCGCAGTTGCCCGACCTGTTGGAGAACCTGGCGGTCGCCACTGAGCGGCTCAACACCACTATTGACCGGACCGAACGCTACCTCGCGGTAGCCGACCCGATGTTCCGGACAATGGACCGCCTGCTGCCACAATTGGAAGCACTCATTTCGACGGGCAACGACGTTTTCAAGGCGCTGTCCACGATCCCGGGCCTCTCGACACTTAATCGACTCACCGGCGGTCGTGGCGCACCGAAATGAGCACTTCGGCAAGCACGGCAGCCTCGCTGATGTCGACGGCCTTGCTGGCGGTGAGCAATACCAGTGTTCTCGTGCTTGCCAGTTCGCGTAAATGCGCCAAGGCTTCGGCCCGCACGGGGTCGGTCAACTCGGCCTCATAACGACGGGTGAACTCCGGGAACCGTTCCGGCACATGGCTGTACCACTTGCGCAGTTCGTTGGACGGCGCAATCTGCTTGCACCACTCGTCCAAATCCGCTTTTTCCTTGGTCATCCCACGCGGCCAGATCCGATCCACGAGCACTCTGGCGCCGTCGCCGTCGCGTTCGTCATACACACGACGCACCTGCACCGTAGGGCCACTGCCCATTGTTCCTCCCGTCGCAGACAAGCCACAGTGGCGCCGAGGCGTCTGAAGTCTCTAGACTTGTTAATATCAACGAATTATATCCCTTAAATGCGCGGAGGGTGTGGGTGTGAGGTGAACGAGGATCCAGTCCCCGCTGTAGATCCGCGCGCACGGCGAGATCGCCTGCCACGCAACCGGCAACGCGAACGGGCCCTTCAGATGGTGCGTGAGCACGGCGGTGCCATCGATGCGGTCGAACTGGCCTCGCGGATGAAGTTGCACGTCAGCACGGCGCGTTTCCATTTGGACGCGTTGTGTGATGCGGGTGCGATCGAGCGCGTCCGGATGAACCGGGACGGCGTGGGACGGCCACGCACCGGATACCGGGCAGTCGTCGAGCGCCTGGACTATCGGATACTCGCCGAGATACTTGCGATGGAGCTGGGCGAGACGGTGGAAGCCCGCGCTCAACGGACCCGGCACGCCGGACAGCAGTGGGCGGCACGGATCGCGGATTCTCAGGGCGAAGACGTTGGAGGCGAGAATGAGTCGACCGTGACCGATCCGGACGACCAGTTGGATCGGGGAGCGGCGATGGTCACCGAGGTCTTCGGTCGGATGGGATTCGATCCTGAACTGGCCGCTGAATCGGAACCGTCGACATCGCTGTCCGAGGACGGCCATGAAGTATTCGGAGAGGAGCGGGTCATTCGCTTGCGCGCCTGCCCGGTGCGGGACCTGGCCCGCGCCCACCCCGAGGTGGGTTGCGGCCTGCACCTCGGGCTGCTGCAGGGCCTGCGCGACCGTGCCGTCGCCAGTGGCGGATCCGGTACAGCCGGTTGTGAGCCCACGGCGAGACTCGAGCCGTTCGTCGAGCCGGAGCTGTGCATCGCCCGGTTGACTGTCTCCCGCAGACCCACGTAGCTGCCGGGCGCGAGGGCGCGTCGGGTCAATACAATCTACGCCGCGAATACCTTGGTACGGAGGTGTTGACGCAGGGAGCCGAGCCGTCCCCGTAGCCGTGGCCCGATCACTTGACGCGGTAGCCTGCGCGGGCTCGGATAGGCGACGATGATTCTTCCGCGGTCCGGATCGCAGCCCTCGACGAAAGTTACTCCGTTCTCAGTGTAGGAGAACGTCGCCACATCGAAGGCGAGCAGGCGCTGCGATATTCGCTTGAACTCGTCCGGGCTGTCCGTTGCCCACATCAGGTGCTGAACACCCGTGGCGTCGACGCGGGGCTGCCGGGTCGGCCCTTTTGCGTGCAGATAGATCTGAAAGCCACCCGGCGCCAGCAGCAGCGCCGTGTCCTGCTCGCTCAGGGCAACCCGGCAACCGAACACATCGCAGTAGAAGCTGGTCGATCGGGCCAGGTCTGCGACCCTTATCAATGCTGACGCGACTTTGGCGGCGCCCTCGTCGTCCAGCGGTGGCGGAGGCTGTCCGGCCGGCCCTGCCGTCGTGATGAGCTCCTTTTTAGATGATTTCATTCCTCTATAATACTCGCCGCGTCGATCGCCGGATGGGCCCACGAGGCATCAAATATATTTGTTTCCAACAAAATTCAGATATTTACCGCCGCGGTGGCGGGGCGCTGTGGTGCGGCGCAAGTGCCCGGCCGTGGGTGGCGACTCGACACGACCAGCCCGGTGCTCAGGGAGTGCCCCTTAACTTTTACATATTTAAATGATAGAATTCCTCTATATTTACGGCTTCTCGACCAAGAGGGGTGCGGAGTGACCACCGGCGATGTCTACGATCCGGCTGCCCAGCCAACGGATTTCGCCGGGCGACAACAAATCCTGCTCGACGTTGAGACTGCCGATTCACTGAATCTCAGCGGTAGGAGGCAGCGCATGTCCGCATCCAGTCTGTACGTCAACGGCTCCGGGACGCGCCGCGCGGCCCGCCAGGGTCTGCGGTTGCGGTTGAAGCCTGCCCACGGCTATGGCGGATTTGTGCAGGGGGCCTGGTGGCCCCACGGTGACCGGCTGTATGACGAACTTCCGCAGTTGCTTACCGCCTTGTCATCCCGCGTAGGTCCCGTCGACCGAGTGATCTACGATGAAAGTGCCTGGGCCCCAACGGCACTGCGAATGGAAGTCATGGGCCGTAGCGTGATCCTGGAGTCTTCTGGCACCGACACGAACACTTTGTCGGTGTTCGGCGCGGGGTTCGGCAGGTTGGTTCTGCTGGTCGTACCCCTCTACACGAGCCCCACCCGCGCCTATACCGCCGTGATGACTGCATCCAAGCCCGACGACGAGTCGAGCCCCGATGAACTACTGGGCATCGGTCCCCGCGAGGCGCGGGATCGTCGCCAAGCATTGATCGCTCAACAGCGTTGGGAATCCGAAGGCGGAGCATTACGCATCCGGGAACTCCTCCGCGCTGACGCTACCGAGGCGACCGATAAGGCAAGAAGGACAGCATGATCAACCACCACGAACGCGCAGTCCTACGTGATATCGAGCGCCAGATTCGGACAGAGAGCCCCGAACTGTTCCGCCTCTTCCACGGCACGCGAGGGCAACTGCCAATGCCCCACGGTAAGCGGGCGAGGGCCAGGGGGCACATCGCCGCGGCCGCGCTCATCGGATTGACGTTGCTCGGACCACGGATGCTCGATGAGGCCGAAGTCCAAATACAGAAACGTCCACCATTGCCGCGAACCTCACCTGAAATCACCACTGCCGACGCGGTCGTTGCGAAGACGGTCTCTGCGGAGACCTGACCGGGCAGAACTGGAGAGAGAAATGATCGTTCTCTACACACTCGCCACGGCAGTGGGCCTCGTTCTGCTCTGCCTGGGAACCAATTTGCGCGTCGTGAAGCAGTTCGAGCGAGGTGTCGTGTTTCGTTTCGGCCGGGTGCAGAACACCGTTCGCGCACCGGGGTTGACGATGTTGATTCCGATCGTCGATCGCCTCGACAAGGTCAACATGCAGATCATCACGATGCCGGTGCCCGCCCAGGACGGCATTACCCGTGACAACGTAACCGTGCGGGTCGACGCCGTCATCTACTTCAATGTTGCCGATCCGGTTCGCGTGGCCGTCGACGTCCAGGACTATATGTCGGCCATCGGGCAGGTCGCCCAGACATCGCTGCGGTCGATCATCGGCAAGAGCGACCTGGACGACTTGCTGTCCAGTCGCGAGCACCTCAACCAGGGCCTGGAGGTGATGATCGACAGTCCCGCGCTGGGCTGGGGTGTCCATATCGACCGCGTCGAGATCAAAGATGTCGTGCTGCCCGATTCGATGAAGCGGTCGATGTCGCGTCAAGCCGAAGCGGAACGGGAGCGTCGCGCCCGGGTGATCACCGCAGACGGTGAACTGCAGGCTTCTGAAAAACTTGCTCAGGCAGCACAAGTCATGTCCGAACACCCGGCTGCGTTACAGCTGCGCCTGCTGCAAACCGTGGTCGAAGTGGCAGCCGAGAAGAACTCCACCCTGGTACTTCCGTTTCCTGTCGAGTTGCTCCGTTTCTTGGAGAAGGCCACACCGCCGGACGCAGCCGCGCCGATGTCCGTCGGCTCGCGTGTCGGACCATGACATCCGGGGAGGGGCCGATGCCGGTGGTTGTCGGCATCGATGGCTCTCAAACCGCGCTTGACGCCGCCACGTGGGCGGTGGACGAAGCGGCAAGCCGTGGCGTACCCCTGCGCCTTGTGCACGTTTGCGGCGAGAAGCAGGTGTGCCATCAGTCGGCCTTGCGCCGGGCGGAGATGACCATCGAAGGCATGGGAAGGCAGGTCCGGGTCGAAACCGTGATCGTGCACGGACGTGCCGGCTGCGTGCTCGTCGCCGAATCTCGCCGGGCGGTGATGGTGTGCGTCGGATCGCGGGGTAGGGGTCCATGCGCTCGCATGCCACTCGGCCCGACGGCGGTCGCCCTTGCCAGGTATGCGCACTGCCCGGTAGCGGTCGTCCGGGCCGGCGCTGCACGTGGATCAAATACCGGATGGATCGCCGCAATCCAGAACGACGAGGCCGATAACGACGCCGTCGTTTACCGCGCTATGGAGGAAGCGCGCCTCCGCAGGGCGCCGGTACTGCTCATCGACATGCGAATCGACAGCTGGGTGCGGCGCTATCCGGATGTTTACGTGACAACCGTCACCGGATGCCATCGGAGAATTCAGCGTCAGGAAATCCCCAGCGACTCAATTCAACTGGCGGTGGTGGGCAGCACCGAGGCTGAATCCGTGGCCCGATTGGTCTGGCCCGACTATCATCCCGTCCTCAGCGACGCCAACCGATCGATGTTGTTGGTCCGTCATTGACGACCGGACACACCATTCATCAGCGTTTGCAGTCCAGGTCCACGTAGACCGTCGTGTACTGCAAAACCTGGCCAGGTCCCATCATCGTGATTCCGTTCGCGACGGGCGGCGGTTGCGGTCCGGTCACCGAGCGCCCCTGCCGAACAGCGCTCACGGTGCAATCGTCGATCGGTCCACTGCCGACCTTGCTCACGATCACCCGGTAACCCTCGCTCTGCAACTGGCTGATGGTCTGACTGGCTGACTCACGAGAGGGCGCAGCCGCAGCCGGCGCGGTCAGAACGGTTCCTGCGGCAAACAATCCGGCAGAGATTGCGGTGGTGTTCTTTACCTTCGATTTCACTAGGGTTCGCCATTCCTTTTTGATGTGATCTGGCCGCATTAACCCTAAGTAGTGATATTCACGCGATCCGCAAACTCATATCGAATCCACATCAAAATATGCCACACATCGAATTCAGGCCGAATTCAAAGGCCCGGAGTGGCGCGCCGTGGTCCCCAACCTCAGTAGCCGGAAACCCCCTCGGCCCCGGGCCCACTCAGCAATGCCCGCGACCCCGACACGCCCAGCCGGGTGGCGCCCGCGGCGATCATCGCCTGCGCCTGCTCGAGGGTGCGCACCCCGCCGGACGCCTTCACCTCAAGGCCGTCGCCGTGGACCGTACGGTGCATCAGCTCGACAGCGTGCACAGAGGCACCGCCGGTTGGATGGAAACCCGTTGACGTCTTGACGAAGTCGGCGTGTGCCGCCACGGCAGCGCGGCACACCGCCACGATCTCGTCGTCGGTCAACGCGGCCGATTCGATGATCACCTTCAGCACCGTCGGCGTCGGAGCGGCCGCCCGCACCGCCGCGATGTCGGCTTCCACGCGGTCGAACGCGCCTTCTTTGGCCGCACCGATATCGATGACCATGTCGATCTCGTCGGCCCCGCGGCGCACTGCCTCGGCTGCCTCGGACGCCTTCACCGACGAGCTGTGCTTTCCGCTCGGGAAGCCACACACCACAGCGACTTTCAGTGCAGAACCGGACGGGAGATCGATCGGGAGCATCGACGGTGACACGCATACCGAATAGGCGCCCAACGCCGATGCCTCGTCGATCAGTGCCTTGACGTCGGCAGTGGTGGCCTCCGGCTTGAGCAACGTGTGGTCGATCATCGCGGCGACCTGCGCTGCAGTCGGTGGGGTGGTCATCAGATTCAGCATCCTTCTGTTGTCTCTCGGGGTTTCAGGCGGTTTTGCTTTGACGGTCGAGCACGTAGTTCATGATCAGTGCCGCGACCAGGATCAGTCCCGTCACCACCATCTGGAAGAACGAGCTCAAACCCAGCAAGTTGAACAGGTTGCGCAGTACCGACAGCAGCAGCACCGCAATGAATGTACCCATCACGCCGCCCTTTCCACCGAACAGGCTGGTGCCGCCGAGCACCACGGCGGCGATCGCATCCAATTCCAGTCCGGTATGCGCGGTGGGCTGGCCGATGGTCAGCCGTGCGGTCAGCAGGACTCCGGTCAATGCGGCCAACCCGCTGCAAATCACGTATGCGGCCGTGGTGATGCGCTGCACCGGCAGTCCGGACAGCCGTGCCGCCTTGGCGTTGCTGCCGACTGCGTAGACATGTTCGCCGAAAGTCGTGCGGCGCAGCACCAAGCCGACGATCAGGGTGGTGATGACGAAGATCAGTCCAACGGCCGGGATGCCGGCCACTGATCCCGCACCCAGAAACCGCAGGCCGATGGGAATTTCGGCAGTTGTCGGCGTGCCGTTGGTGGTCAGGAAGGTGAGCCCGCGGATGCTCTGCATCCCGGCCAGCGTCACCATGAACGCCGGGAGCGCCAGGTAGGCGCTCAAGCCGCCCATGACCCCGCCGAGCACCAGCCCGCTCAAGATTGCCAGTGCCATTGCCACCGGCCAGGGGATCCCCATCCCGATGAGGATCGCCACCACCATTCCTGACAGTGCCGCAACACTTCCCACCGACAGATCGATGCCCGAGGTGAGGATCACCACCGTCATACCGATTGCGACGATGCCGGTCAGGCTGGATTGCTGAAGCAGGTTCGCCAGGTTCTGCGAGGTGAGGAACTGCGGGGCAGTGACCGATGCGACGACAAACAGCGCAACGAAGATGAACAGGAGATTGAACCGGACCATGATGTTCTGGCGGCGGGTGCGGGCGCTGATGGCCGTCGTGGACGGCGACTTCGGAGCGGGTCCTTCAAGGAGGTCAGTCATTGTCGGTTCTTCCTGTGACGATGCAGCGGGCGATATCCGCCGGCGATGTGGTTCTCGGGTCGTAGGCGGCGATATTCCTGCCTTCGTGCATGACCCAGATCAGGTCGCAGTTCTCGGTGAGCTCACTCAGCTCGCTGGATGCCATCAACACCCCCACCCCGGCTTCGGCCAACGCCTGAACCTGTTCGAAGAGATCGGCCTTCGCGCCGATATCCAGTCCGCGGGTGGGCTCATCGAGTAGCAGTAGGTCGATGCCGCGGGTCATCCACTTGGCCAGCACGACCTTCTGCTGGTTGCCGCCGGAGAGCTCACCGACCGGCTGATCGATGCTGGCGAATTTCACGCCGAGGCGCTGCAGCGGAGCCGCACACAGCCGCCTGGCGGCCTTCATCGGGTTGATGCCGAACGGGGCCAGCGCCGCGATTCCGGCGTTACGCAGGATCGACTGTTCCAGGAACAAGCCCTGGCTCTTGCGATCTTCGGGGACCAGGCCGATTCCCGCAGCGACGGCACCTCGCGGCGTCTGGCGGGTGATGCGTTCGCCACTCAAGGTGAGGTCCAGCGTCGCGGACCGGTCGCCGAAGAGAGTGGCCAGTAGCGTGGAACGTCCAGCACCGCCCAGCCCGGCCAACCCGATGATCTCGCCGCGCCGAACCGAGATGTCCGACACGTCCATCACACCGGGGATGACCGCGCGGCGCACCTCGAGCAATTCGGTTCGCTCACTGTCCCGGTGCGATTGGCGAGGCGTGTGCGATTGCAGTTCGCGGCCGATCATCGCCTCGACCAGTTCGTCTTTGGTGACCGTCGCGAGGTCGAACACGCCGACCGTGGCGCCGTCACGCATGACGGTCGCACGGTCGCCGATCTCTTTGACTTCGTCGAGCCGGTGGGAAATGTAGATGACCGACTTGCCCGCCGCGGTCAGTTCACGGATGACGCGGAACACCTCGGCGAGATCGTGGTCGGTCAGCGTGGCGCTGGGCTCGTCCATGACGACGATGCGGGCGTCGCTGGTGAGCGCCTTGGCGATGGCAGTGAGCTGTTGATCGGACACCGACAGATTCGCCACCACATCCGACGGTGCGAAGTTGCCACCGACGCGGGCGATCGCCGTGGCGGCCAGACGGTCCCGTTCGCGGCGTGCGACGAACGGTCCGCGCAGCGGTTCGTGACCCAGAAAGAGGTTCTGCGCCACGGTCATATCCGGGATCAGATCCAATTCCTGGTAGATCGTGTTGATGCCCGCGTGGACACCGTCGATCGGTGAACTGAACGAGACTTCCTTGCCGTCGAGCGTGATCGTTCCGGAATCTGGTGTGTAGGAACCAGACAGGATTTTCATCAAGGTGCTCTTGCCCGCACCGTTCTCACCGAGGAGGCAGTGCACTTCACCTTTGGTCACCTCGAGCGACGCACCGTCGCATGCCTTGGTTCCGGGGAACTCTTTCACGATGTCGGCCATCCGCAGCGCGGTCACCGTCCCGCCTTCGCCGGTGCGGAGCGGTTGCGTCGATGTGGCGTTCTGACTATTTGCCATGTGGTAACTCCAGCACAGCTCGCGCCGTGGGTTCGTCGGTGATCAGGACCGAGCACAGCCCGCTGGTCAGGGCTCCGTTGACGACGGGAACCTTGCGGGTCCCCGAGGCCACTGCGATCGCGCAATTGGCGTTCCTGACGTCGTCGAGGCTGAGACCGACTGTCCTGCGGTCGATGTCGTGATAAGCGAGCTCACCGTCTGCGGTGATGTAGTGGGCCAGGATGTCGCCGCACGCGCCGGCTGATTCGAGGTGGGTGAGCTCGGCAGACGTGACCGCGCCGGACTCGACGAGGACTGACGTCGGGCCCAGCGCGCCCAGCGAGAACAACAGGGCATCTGCCGCGCGGCCGCGGGACAGCACGTCCTCGACGAAGCCCTCGGTGTACAGGGCATCACGCGTTTCGATTCGCTCGACAATCGCAGGCACCGGCAACAGCGTGGCCCGCCCGTTCCCGCTGTGGGCGATGCTCGTCACGATGTTGGCAGCCTTCGTGGGGTGTACCGATCGGCTCACCCCGCCGTTCACCTGGATGACCTCGATACCGTTCGTCCACCCGGCGGGCAGCACCGCGGCAATCTGCTGCAGGGTGTTGCCCCAGGAGACGCCCAGGGTGGTAATCCAGGCGGAGTTCGCCTTCAGATAGTTGGCTGCTGCCGTGGCGATGTGCCCGCCGTCGGCGTCGCGGTTGTCCGGGCCCGGCACCACCACGCACTCACGCAAGCCGAACCTACTGCGCATCGCCACTTCGAGGTCAGTTCTACGGGCCTGGGGATGCACGATTCTGACCTCGACGAGACCCACGCCGCGGGCTTCCTCGAGCAATCGTCCGACCTTCCACCGGGTGAGATGAAGTTCAGAGCCGATATCTTCCTGGGTGCGGCGCTGCTCGTAATAGCACTGCGCCACATAGAGCAGCAGGTCGGTGTGACTCATCTCGGCGGCCGCGCTCATGACGGCATCACCCGCAGTGGGGGCCGGCCACCAGTGCTCAGCGCCGAACCCCCGTCCGCGGCGTCACACATGATCGGCCGCAATGCTTCGGTCAACCGTTGATATTCGCCAAAGGTCTGTTCGTAGACCGCTATCCGCTTGGGGTCGGGTTCGAGCATCCGGACCCGCGGGGCGAACAAGCGGGAACCGGCTGCCAGGCTCGGAACGATTCCGGCGGCGGTCGCCGCGATCACCGCGCAGGCCCGCAGCGTCAGATTCTCACCGATCACCAGTTCTGCGGGCCGCCCGAGCACGTCGATCGTCACCTGCTGCCACAACGAGTTTCGCTCGATGCCGCCCGAGAACACCAGTCGCGTACAGGGCACTCCGGAACGTTCGAACGAATCGATGACGCCGCGGGTGCCGCACGCCACGGCTTCCACCATGGCGCGATACAACTCAGCCTTTGTGGTGCCGAGCGTGAGTCCGATGACGGCCCCGCGCAACCGCGCCTCACGGTGCGGCGTGCGGTTACCCATGAAGTAATCGAGCGCCCGCAACCCATGGGATGCCGGGTCCACCGCGGTGGCCTGGTCGATCAGGGCAGGGAGGTCGTCACGGGGCACCCCCATGATGGATTCGCCCGTCCATTTCAGTACCGAACCGCTGGTCACCTGGCCGCCTTCGACCAGCCATTTGTCGTGGTTCAAAGCGTTCGGGTAGGGGCCCCACACCTCATTGGAATTGGTCGGCGTGTCCACTTCGGTGACGATGGCCGAGGAGGTGCCGGAAACGATGGAGACCAGTCCGTCGGATGTGCCCCCGCAGGCCAGCAGCGACACATGCGCGTCGATGCCGCCGACCGCCACCACCGCATCGCCCGTGATACCCAGATCGGCTGCAGCGCTGTCGCACACGGTCCCGGCAACACCACCCACGGGAACGATCTCGTCAGGCAACTTGTCGATCAGGTCCGCCATGTCCAGCGCGGCATAGAGTTCGCCCGAAAAGCGTCCATGAACAGCGTCGTAGTTGTACTTGCACACGGCGTTCATCTGCGACCCGACCCAACGGCCCGTCAGCCGGAAGGTGAGGTAGTCGACGGCCTCGACGATGCGTGCCGCCGACCGGTACGCGTCAGGATCGTGCTTCTTGAGCCACATCGCCTTCGGCAGCAGCCATTCCGCCGCGTCAGAGCCACCCGACCATTCCAGGATCGGATGTGCCCGACTGAGTTCCGCGGTGCGCGCCGATTCGGCCGCGCCGCGGGCGTCCATCCACAAGATCGCCGGGCGTAGCGGCATTCCCGCCGCGTCGACCACCGCTACCGTTGAGGCGGTCGTCGATGCGGCGACGGCGATGACCGGTCCGGTGGACCGGCACGGGTCACTGTCGAGCAGCTGACGGGTCGCAGCGGTTATCGCGGCCCACCAGTCCCGCGGATCCTGCTCGGCCCACCCCGGCCGGGGATGGTGGGTCGAGTAGGGGCGGTGGGCCGTGCCCAACGGCGTGCCGTCTTCGGTGAACGCGCCGATGCGTGCGCCCTCCGTACCGAGGTCGATCGTCAGAAGGATTCCCATGGCTCAGTTCTCGTTGGGAAGAAACAACACTTTTGACGAGAAGATTGAGCGGTCGCCGAGCTGCTTCATCATGTCGGGCAGAGCGGAAAGCGATAGCTCATGCGTGATCATGAACTCCCACTTGAGTTTCCCTTCAGCCATCATCTGGGCCGCGGTACGCCACTCGTCGCCGGGGAACGGCGCCGAGAATGAGTTCCACGAGCCGTGCAGGCTGGTCTCCAGTCGCATGAACCGGTTGAAGGTGTCCTTGTCGAGGGTGACCGGTGCGTGCGGAATACCCACAAAGACCGCATGCCCGTGCGGGCCCGCCAGATTCGCAGCCATATCGGCTGTTGCCGGCACGCCCGCGGACTCCAGCACGATGTCGAAGCCACGACCGCCGAGCGCGCGCGCCTCCTCAGCGCTCTGCACCGCGTGGGTGGCACCGGCCTCCAGTGCCATGGCGGCCTTCTCGTCACTCAGGTCGACCGCCACGATCTGGCTGGCGCCGTGCAGCTTTGCCCATTGCACAGCGAACAGGCCGATCGGTCCCGCGCCGATCACCAGGACGCGGTGCCCGGCCCTCAGGTTGGTCTTCCAGAGGCCGTGCAGCGCAATGGCGGCCGGGTCGAGCATCGCCGCGGCGCGTGGGTCGATGCCCGCGGGCAACTTCAACAGATTGCCGATGGGGCTGACGACGTACTGCGCGTAAGCGCCGTCGGACCTGCTCCCGAAATAGTCGTAGTTCTCGCAGAGTCCGAACGCGCCCTTGGCGCAGAATTCGCAATTCCGGCACGGGATCAACGGCGGGACCGACACCAGTTCCCCCACATCGAATCCCTCGACACCATCGCCGAGTTCGGCGATCCAGCCGGAGAACTCGTGGCCGCAGATGATCGGCATGACATAGCCACCGTTACGCAGCATCCGCGGGATATCAGATCCGCAGACTCCGCAGGCGGCGACCTTCAGCAGCACCTGGCCCGGACCGGGTCGGGGTACCGGTGCCTGCTCGACCCGGATGTCACCGGGCGCATACATCACCGCCGCAGTCATGTCCTGAGGCAGGGCCGGACGCGCCGACGCGGTTGTCGGGGCGGGAGCCTCGGTTGTCATTGAAGTTTCTCCTCTTGTGATGTCTCGGGTGGCCTGCTGGAGTGCAAGCGCTATGCGGCCGCGGCGAAAGTGGATTCGCCCACCAGCGACGGCGCGTTGGACTTGTTCACCAAACCTGTTCCGGCGTCCACGAACTCATCAACCGACTCGCCGCGGGCAACCTTGACCGCGGTCTGGATGGCAAGCTTGCCTTCGGCATTGGGATCGTTGAGTGCCGTGGCCACGTACTGATCACCGGTGGCGATGGCACGCACCGCCTCCATCAGGCCGTCCACTCCGAAGACCTTGACGTCGGTGCGGTGATTCTCGGTGAGAACCTGCAGCGCGCCCATCGCCATATCGTCGTTCTGCGCGTACACCGCCTTGAGATCGGGGTTGGCCTGCAGTAGGTCCTGCATGGCTGTGACAGCCTTGGACCTGGTGTAGTCGCAGTAGGGACCGTCGACGACAGTGATGTTGGGCTGGGACGACACGCCGGCCAGGAATCCATCCCGGCGATCGCGCGCTACTGCACCGCCGGCGTCACCCTGAATCTGGATGACCTTGCCGCCTGCGGGCCCGAGTGTGCTGAGGGCGGTTTCGCCGACCAGCCGACCCATGGCCTTGTTGTCACGCCCGACGAACGATGCCGCACCGGATTCGACCGGTCGGTCCACGGTGACCACCTTGATGCCCGCCGCCTCGGCTGCGGCCAGGGAAGGCGTGATTCCCTTCGGGTCGACCGGATTGATCACCAGCACGTTGACGCCGCGGGTGATCAGATCCTGGACGTCGTTGTTCTGTTTGGTTACGTCGCCGTTGGCGTCGGCGTAGAAGAACTCGTTGCCCTGCCCCTCGGCCTCGGCCTTGGCCGCATCGGTCAACGCGACATAGAACGGGCTCTGCTGAGTTGCCTGGCTGAAGCCGATCTTCACGGGTCCCTCGGCGACCGTGTTGGCGCCCTGGCCGGCGTTGTCACCTGGGACGGAGCATCCGGTGAATGCCACTGCCATCGCGGCTCCGAGCGCGATACCCGAGAGGGCTTTTGCAAATCTCACTGTTCCTCCTAGCTGTGCGCGCCAGTGCCGTGGGCTGCGCATGACGACCATCACGTTAGGGAGCAGAATGTGAACACGTCAACGCATGCGCATAATATTGCTCATATGCGCACGGGCACTCTCTGCGATGTGGTCAGGAGTTGGGCAGTTGCAGCCCTGACGTACCACGTCGACGACGAGAATCGTCGCGGTCATGCGGCTGTACGCGCGCGTCGACGCGTCGGACGCCTGGGGGACTGGCTGCTTGACGACGTGCGTGTCCCAATCGGCTCGATTCCAAAGTTATCGAGGAGATCGCCGACATCGCCAGGCGCACCGGCCTGACAAGAGGAACTCGAGCCGGTCAATCTGGCGGCCCTGGCGGCGATCAAAGGGGCACTTGATCCGCGCGGTACTCTCCATCCCGGCAAAGCAACTGGGGCCTGACGTCCCTGAACGATCGGCACCCTGACATCAGAAACCCATCGGGTCTCGCGGGCTGTAGGGAGCGGTCAACGAGGCTAGTTCGTCGTCATCGAGTACGAGAGTGAGCGACGCGACGGCATCGTTGAGGTGATGTTGCTTGGTCGCGCCAATGATCGGAGCGGTGACCGCGGCCTGCTGTCGCACCCATGCCAGCGCGACCTGCGCTCGTGAGACACCGCGCTCGTCTGCGATTGTGGCGACCGCATCAACAATGGCGCGGTCGGATTCCTCGTCCTGACGATACAAGTCCGCGCCGAACTTGTCTGTTTCGCTTCGGGCGCTGGTCTCGCCCCAGGGCCGGGTGAGGCGGCCGCGTGCCAGCGGACTCCAGGGCAGAATGCCGATCCCTTGATCGAGGGCGAAGGGGTACATCTCCCGTTCTTCTTCGCGCTGAATGAGGTTGTACTGGTCTTGCATCGATACGAATCGTGTCCAGCCGTGCAGGTCTGCGGTGTACTGCATCTTTGCGAACTGCCACGTCCACATGCTCGATGCCCCGATATAGCGAGCT
Source organism: Mycobacterium appelbergii (assembly GCF_032883035.1). Lineage (NCBI taxonomy): Bacteria > Bacillati > Actinomycetota > Actinomycetes > Mycobacteriales > Mycobacteriaceae > Mycobacterium > Mycobacterium appelbergii. The sequence continues at coordinate 42,817 of NZ_JAMQTH010000016.1, read as the reverse complement.
TTCCCGGATTTGACGATGTCGTGCAATGCTTCCATGGTCTCTGCTACCGAGGTGTCTGGATCGAAGCGGTGAATCTGGTAGAGGTCGACGTAGTCAGTGCCGAGGCGGGTCAGGCTGGCGTCGATGGCGGCCATGATGTGTTTGCGCGACAACCCGCCGGTATTGGGTCCGGCTCCGGTCGGGAAGAAGACTTTAGTCGCGATCACGATCTCGTCTCGTCGCGCGAATTCGGCAAGAGCGCTGCCCACGATCTCTTCACTGGAGCCTGCTGAGTATTGGTCAGCGGTGTCGTAGGTCGTGATGCCCGCTTCGAGTGCGGCGCGGATGAGTGGCCGGGATGCCTCTTCATCGAGGGTCCATTCGTGTGGGCCGCGTGTGGGCTCGCCGAAACTCATACAACCGAGGACGAGTTCGGAGACCGACAGTCCTGAGGTGCCGAGTCGGTGGGACAACATCGCCCTTCCTCTCTGCTCGATTGCGAGGTGATTGCGCAGACGTTATGCAGCCGGTCGAAAAGTTGAACTGGCGTGGCCCGAGGTCGAGTCTGCCTGACGGCCGGCTTCGACGGAGGGCTTCAGCAGTAACCTGTCCTCACCGACCAGCGCGGCATACCATCCAGACATATACACCTGTCGACGAGCGCTGATCACCGGCGCATCGGAAGCCGTCGGGCGGTTTGTTGCGGGTTGGTCGTCCCGCTCGACACACGGCCGAAGTATCGCCACATGAACGCCGTACCGACACCGTCCATCGGCCGACCGGGCGGCCCGGCCGCGGTGCGGTCCTTGAGGATGGACGATGTGGTCGCCACCTATGCGGTGGACGGAATACTCAGACTGCGGCCCGAGAAATTCTTCCCCGCAATACCAAGCGGCCACTGGTCGCAGCTGTGTACCCCAAACGGTGACATGCTCATGAGCGCGGGCGGTTTATTGATCGAACTGGCAGGCTCAACGGTGCTGATCGATACCGGAGTGGGCGTGATGAAGACGACGTTCATGTTCGGCAGCGTCGACTGCGGTTCGATGATCGACGTGCTTGGCTCACTTGGAGTTAGCCCTGCGGATATCGATGTGGTGGCATTCACCCATTTGCATTTCGACCATGCCGGCTGGGCATTCCTTAACGGAGTCAAGACTTTTCCGAACGCGCGATACACGTTGGCGGCCGAGGAGTGGGCACCGCACGCAAGAGGTGAACACACCGAGGGTTCGGCTTCTCCATCAAATAACCTGTCGCATTTCGCATCTGACCAGACCGAACCTGTCTTGTTTTGCGACGGGGACGAAATTGTTCCCGATATGCGCGCGGTCGTCACGTCGGGCCATACGCCGGGCCACACGTCATACGTGATCACCTCACGTGCGGGGAGGCGACTCATCGTGTTCGGTGACGCCTTCCACAGCCTGGTGCAATTAACGCATCCCTATTGGTTGTCGGCTGCCGATTCGGACGCGGAGGGTGTGATATCTGCGCGGCATCGACTGCTGGCCCAACTGTGCGAGCCCGACACTCTCGGCTTCGGCTTCCATTTCGGTGATCAGCCTTTCGGCCGGGTCATCGTTGCTGCCGCCGGGGAACTGACGTGGGAGCCGGTGCCTTCGTCGGTACTGGCTCCACCACCGCGCTAGGCCGTGGTGGCGTGCCATCAGCAAGGGTGGCCCGCAGACCCGATGCGGGCTTGCCGGTATGCGGTGGGGGTGGTGTCGAACCAGCGTCTGCAGGAACGGGTGAGCACGCTCTGTTCGGAATAACCGAGTTGGCGGCAGATCAGGTCCAGACTCATGTCGCTGTCGAGTAGCAGCCGGCCGGCGATGTCGCGGCGGCTCTGATCGACCAGTTCGGCGAAGGTGGTTCCTTCGGCGGCCAGTCGGCGGCGCAGCGTTTTGGGGTGTAGGCCGAACTGGCGGGCGGCCACGTCGGCAGTCAGGTTTCCGGTGGGTAGCAGTTGGCGGATGACGCTGCGCAGGGTGTCGGCCAGGCCACACGTGTGCCGGCCCACGGTGGTGGACAGGTAGTTGAGGGCAAGCTGGTGAGCGAGCGTGTCGTGAGTGAGCGGTCGTTGCAGATCGCTTGCGCGCATGCTGAATCCGGCGATCGGCTCATTGAACTGCGGTGGGCAGTTGAAGTAGCGGCGATAGTCGTTTTTGGCGGCCAGCGCGGGGTGGGGAAGATGCACGGCCACCGGCCGGTAGGCGGTGCCCAGAAACAGTTGTAGCACCCGCAGCGTGACACCGAGCGCCAGTTCGATGGCCTGCGCTTGCGGGGGCGGCGGGTTGAGCAGGAAGTCGAATTCGAATCGGCCCAACGACGCATCGGGATGGGTACCGATGCGCGTCGCGATGCCGGGACTGTACGCACTTATGTAGGTGTCGAGGATGACGAAGGCGTCGGCGACGGTGGCCGCCGTGCGGGCCGCGACGCCCACCGGGCCGAGGATGTCGATGCTTTGCCGCATCGCAAGCTGACGGCCGAAATCAGCCACGTTGAGCACCGTGGCCGCGCCCTCCACGGCGGTGATGGCGCTGCGCAACGGAATGAAGCGGTCACGCTCGCCAAGATCTTCCGGATCGATGTTGACCAGTTCCAGCAGGGCGGCGGGGTCGCCGCCGTGGGCAGTCACCAGCGCCGAGAACCCTGTCAGCGATGAACCCCGGATCAGCAGCATGTCCAGTACGGTCAAGAAAATGTCCAGAAATGTCAAGACAGCGATCATGGATCGCAGCAAAGATGATCAGGCCCGGTTCACTGGACCGTGGCACGGGCGATCATGAAACGCTCGGCAAGCGGTCCAGCTGAAGGGGATGGCATTGAGGATTCACGGGTTGGGGCGCTGGTCGGGTGTCGTTGCCGCGGTAGCGATGACAGCGGCAATGACGGCGTGCGGTGGCAATGACGAGTCGGCCGAACAAGACGAGGTGAGCATGGAGCAGGTCCGAGAAATCGCGAAACAGGCCTATATCTACGGGTATCCGATGGTGGACAACTATCGGATTCAGTACTCCTACTTCGTCGACAAGGAGGATCCGAACTACAAGGGCACTTGGAACCGGCTGCACAGCATCGCCCGGGTCGCCACGCCCGCTGACACCGCCATCCAGACGCCCAACTCCGACACGCCCTACTCCTTCGTCGGCGCCGACTTGCGAGCCGAGCCGCTGGTGCTCACCATCCCGCCCATCGAGGCGGGCCGCTACTTCTCCGTTCAGTTCATCGATGCCTACACCTACAACTTCGCCTACGTCGGTAGCCGCACCACAGGCAATGGCGGTGGCAAATACCTGCTCGCCGGGCCGACCTGGCACGGCGAGAAACCCGCAGGCATCGCCGAAGTCATCAAGTCCGACACCGATTTCGCGTTCGCCGCTTACCGCACCCAGCTGTTCAATCCAGACGACCTCGATAACGTCAAGAAGATCCAGGCCGGCTACACGGCGCAGCCGCTGTCGGCATTCCTCGAGCAGCAGCCACCGCCCGCCGCGCCGAACATCGACTTCGCCAAGCCGCTCAGCGTCGACGACCAGAAGCGTTCCGTGACGTTCTTCGAAACCCTCAACTTTGTTCTGAAATACGTGCCGGTGCTGGATTCGGAGAAAGAACTGCGAGAGAAGTTCGCCTCCATCGGCATCGGCCCGGATGGCGATTTCAACGCCGAGAATCTGAGTCCGCAGCAGCGAGAGGCGTTCCAGGGCGCGATCACCGACGCGTGGAAGGCATTCGACGGGCTGCAGGCCAAGATCAACGACGGCACCGTGGGCGCGGGTGACGTCTTCGGTAGCCGCGAGCAGCTCGGCGACAATTACCTCTACCGGATGTCGGGCGCGGTCAACGGGATCTACGGCAACACCAAAGCCGAAGCGATGTATCCGATCTTCACACTCGACTCCACCGGCGCACCGCTCGACGGGGCCAACAACTACGTGTACCGGTTCGCACCGGGGCAACTGCCGCCGGTGCGCGCGTTCTGGTCCTTGACCATGTACGGGATGCCGCAAAGCCTGCTGGTCGCCAACCCTATCAACCGGTACCTGATCAACTCTCCGATGTTGCCCAGCCTCAAGCAGGATCCCGACGGCGGATACACCATCTACGTCCAGAACCAATCACCCGGGCCGGACAAGGAATCCAACTGGCTGCCTGCGCCGGAAGGATCCTTCCGCCTCCTCGAACGGCTCTACTGGCCCGAGGAAGCAGCGCTCGACGGCACCTGGCAGACACCCAAACCGGAAAGGGTCTAGAAACCCCCTGACTCGTCACCGGCCGGTGGCCCCGTCAATGAGCTCACGCAGGATGTCCATCTGCCCGGCATGGCGGGCAGTCTCTTCAATCATGTGAGTGAGAGCCCATCGGATCGACGGCGGCTGGCCTTGGCGCGTCGGCCGCAGGCACGGCAATTCGAGGTCGGCGCACTCGAGAACGGTGTGGTTGGCCCGTGCTGTGACACTTTGGTATTCGGCGCTCAGCGACTCAACCGTATCGCCGGGACCGGGATGGAAAGTGTTCTGCCAGTTCATGACCGACTCGCCCAGGAACGTGAATCTCTCGACATTGATCAGGTGATTCAGGAGCCCGAGAAGGTTCGTACCCGAGGGGACACCCGGTGTACGGACCTCGGTTTCTGGTACACCGTCGACCTTCTTGAGCACGCAGCTGCGAAGGTAGTCGAGGAATCCGATCAATACCTCTCGCTCGCTGCCACCGGTGGCCGGCGGTGGCGTATCGCTTCGACGTCGACTCTGAGCCATGGCATCGACCATAGCGATACGGAGTTACTCGTATCAGGATTGACTTATATTAACTGCGGCTTATTATTGTGGCGTGCACGCGTTCGATGTCCTCGGCGACCCGGTACGCCGCCGCATCCTCGAACTCCTGGCCGACGAGGAGTTGACAGCCGGCGACGTCGTGCGCGTGATCGGGAATGAGTTCGGGATCACCCAGTCGGCGGTTTCTCAGCACCTGAAAGTGCTGCGGGAGACGGGATTCGCGGGCATGCGGGCCGAAGGAACCCGACGCCTGTACTCACTGGACCCCGCGCCACTACGCGGTATCGATGAGTGGCTGGATCCGTTCCGGCCGTTCTGGGCGCCACGACTGGATGCACTCGGGACCGAAATCGCCCGCGGCAAAAAGGCGCGACGTGACACACCGACACACACCAGCAAGAAGGAGAAACCATGACGGACGCATCCGACCAGATCATCGCCTCCCAGGCGGAAGCGGTGCGCCGGGGACTCGCCATCGAACGTGACGGGACGAGTCAGCACACCACGCAGACCATCAGTCAGTCCTATCCGACCACCGTGGACGACCTCTGGGAGGCGTGCACCCAGGCCGACCGGCTTGAACGCTGGTTCGCACCGGTCAGCGGCGACCTGCGACTTGGGGGCCGCTACCAGGTCGAAGGCAATGCCTCAGGCGAGGTGGTGGCCTGCGAGCCACCCCGATCCTTCACCGTGACATGGGAGTTCGCCGGGGACACCAGCCAGGTGGCCGTGCAGGTGGACGACGAGGGGGACCGTGCGCGGCTGACCATCGAGCACACGCATGCCGGCGACGCCGACTCGGACTTCTGGACGCAGTATGGACCGGGCGCGACAGGGGTGGGCTGGGACCTCGCACTGCTCGGCCTGGCACTGCACTTGGTGGCAGGGGAGGACCGTCCGCAGGATCCCGAAGCCTTCACCCAAACGGCGCCGGCGCAGCGGTTCATCCGCGCCGCGAGCGAGAGCTGGGGCGAAGCGTCCATACATGCCGGAACGCCGGAGGAAGACGCCACCGCGGCCGCGAACCGCACGACCGCTTTCTACCTCGGTCAGGATGTGGAACCGTAGAGCAATATCATGCGAATCATGCGCTATCCTTTTAGTGCATGATTCGCACGTTTGAGCTCGGTGGGTGAACAATGACCGCTGCATATGACCACTTCGTCGACGTTGCGCACCGCATCAGGGAGAGCGCCGCGGCGCTCGGTGATGCGCTGGACGCCGTGCAGGTCTACACCGAACCGGCGATCGCGCGTGCCGTGCAGGCCGAGCGGAACGTATACGACCGCATCGAAGCCGAGTTCGGGCTGCTCACCAGCGCCGAGGCGGGCAGACGGTTGGGCTCGAGGTCGACCGCGCCTCGCAACCTGGCCGTCGCGACTCGCCGAAACGGAGCGCTGCTGGCGATCATGCGCAGACACCAGATGCTCTTTCCGGGATTCCAGTTCGGCGAGGACGGGCGACCGCTTCCGGTGATCCGCGTCCTGCGCGACCTCGCCGACGAAGCCGAGTGGTCGGAGAGCGGTGTCGTGCAGTGGTTGTGCGCGCCGACCACCTACCTCGGGGGACTGCGTCCGGTCGACGTTCTGGCGACCGATCCCGACCGGGTTGTGGACACGGCCCGGCGGGCCTGGACGGTCCAGTGGTGACATCTGTCCCACCGAAGCCGTTCAACCCGAAGACCGCAACACTAGGCGCCGGGACGCAGCTGTACCGAGTCTTCACCGCAGCCGAAGACCGTTCTGCCACAACGTTCAATCCCGGGTTCGGAGCGCCCACCAGATTCGCATTCTTCGGCACCCCCGCGGTTCCCGTCCTGTACGCGGCGGCCACCGAGGAGGCCGCCGTCGCCGAAACCCTCCTGCACGACATCCCGGTCAGTGGCGGCCTCCTGCCGTACGACAGGTACGCGCGGACGGTCATGGCGCGCCTGCACGTTGCCCGTCCGATCAAGGTCGGGGTTCTGCACGGGCTGGGGCTGCGGCAACTCAAGGTCACCGCCGACGAACTCACCGCCGGCGGTGCCGATACTTATCCGGACACGGTCAAGTGGGCACAGGCGGCGCACGACCGCGGGTTCGACGGTTTGGTGTGGATGTCGAGGCTGTGCAACGACGCCAAGGCATATGTGTTCTTCGGTGACAGGTGCGACGGTGCGTTCATCCAGGACTCCACCTTCGGTCGACTCTTTGCCACCGGTGCGGACCAACTCTGGCTGATCGATCTGTGCGCACCGCTGCATGTAGACGTGCTCCTCGGCCCCTGACACCCGGCCCGGGGTTGACTTCTTTCGCTCGCCGTGGCTATGGTCCACATCACCATTTGAAACGTTTCAATTCACGCGGGGAGCATATGGCGCACGCAGCAGCCGAGCGGGTGTGCTTCGTGTTGCAACTCAAGCCTGACCGCATCGACGAGTACGTCGCCGCCCACGAACACGTCTGGCCCGAAATGCTCGAGGCCCTGAGCAACGCAGGCTGGCGCAATTACTCGCTGTTCGTCCGCTCCGCCGACGGCCTGGTTGTCGGCTACCTCCAAACCGATGACTTCGAGGCCGCGCAGTCGGGTATGGCCGCCACCGAGATCAACGCCCGCTGGCAGGCAGGCATGGCCGACTTCTTCCAGAACCCGGCCGGGGTGCAACCCGACCAGGCGATGCGCCCGCTGACCGAGTACTTCCATCTCGACTGACGAAGGACCGATATGAACATCGGAGCACGGAGCACGACGGGGTGGCGAGCGACCATCGCGGTCGCCATGTCGAACTACATCGAGGCCGGGTCGATCATCGCCATCGCCACCAGCCTGGCGTTCTGGCAGGCCGAGCTCGGCATCAGCGACTTCGCGGTCGGTCTGCTTGCCGCGTTGAGCGCCAACGCCTTCGGCGCTGCAATCGGGGCGATCCTCGGTGGGCCGCTGTGCGATCGGTTCGGACGAAAAGCCATCTACACCTACGACCTACTGGTCTACATGGCCGGAGTGCTGCTGGCCGCGTTCGCCGTCAACTTCACGATGCTGCTCGCCGCCTTCGTCATCACCGGCATCGCCGTCGGCGCCGGGGTTCCCGCCTCCTGGACGTACATCGCCGAGCAGGCGCCATCGGAGGGACGAGCCAAGCACGTCGGGACTGCACAGTTGGCGTGGTCGATAGGGCCGCTCATCGGATTTGCGCTCGCCGCCGCGCTGGCTCCGATGGGTCTGCTCGGGTCAAGGCTCATATTCCTGCACCTGTTCGTCGTTGCCGCAGTCGTGTGGTGGGTCCGCCAGGGCTTGGCGGAGTCGACGATCTGGACCGAGGAAGGCCGGGATGCGGGGGCCACGGCGGCTGCTGTGTCGCCACTGGGTGCACGCGGGCTGCGCGGCCTGTTCTCGCGCAAGGTCAATGTCACCGCGCTGCTGTTCCTCGGTGGCATCTACCTGTTCTGGAATACCGTCGCGGGGCAGGCCGGCATCTTCATGCCCCGCGTCTACGACACCGCGGGACTGCACAGCCCGGTCGCGCAGAACCTGCTGCAGGTTCTGGTGTGGGGCTGCACCGTCATCGCCACCTACTTCGGTTTCATGCGCTACGCGGACCGGATGTCCCAGCGCCGCCTGTACGTCATCGGCGCCGCCCTGGGCATCGTCGGCTGGATCGTGTTGGTGGCGTTCACCGACGGTGGGGTGCCGACCATGTTGACGTTCGCGGTGCTGTGGGGCCTGTCGGCCGGTATCGGGGCCCAGGCGTTCTACAGCCTCTGGGCCAGCGAGATGTTCGCCACCCCGTACCGGGCCAGCGCACAGGGCGTCATGTTCTGCGTGGTGCGCAGCTTCACCGGCCTGCTGAGCTACTTCTTCCCGACGCTGCTCGTCGTCACCGGCCTCACCGGGGTCGGGCTGTTGCTGATCGGGCTGCTGACGGTGGGTCTGGTGATCGGTGCCGTGTGGGCGCCGCAGACGCGCGGAAAGACATTGCGGCAGATTGAAACCGAGCGTTACGACAAGATAGAAGGCCAAACCGCCACGACCGCGGAGGTGACGACCCCATGAACACCCTCTTGAACAACGTCGCGATCGAACTGCCGTCCTGGGCGTTCGGCAATTCCGGTACCCGATTCAAAGTGTTCGGCACACCCGGCACGCCGCGGACCATCGAGGAGAAGATCGCCGACGCCGCGACGGTGCACCGATATACCGGCATGGCACCCACTGTGGCGCTGCACATCCCATGGGACCGTGTCGACGACTACGGGTCGCTCGGCGCCTACGCGGCCGAACGCGGGGTCCGGCTGGGCACCATCAACTCCAACACCTTCCAAGACGACGACTACAAGTTCGGAAGCCTCACGCACACCGACAAGATGGTGCGGCAGAAGGCCATTGACCACCATCGGGCATGCATCGAGATCATGCACCAGACGGGGTCGCGGGACCTGAAGATCTGGCTGGCCGACGGGACCAACTACCCCGGTCAGGGCGACATCCGCGGCAGGCAGGAGCGGCTGGCCGAGTCATTGGCCGCCATCTATCAGCACATCGGCCCCGATCAGCGAATGGTCCTGGAGTACAAGTTCTTCGAGCCCGCGATGTACATGACCGACGTTCCGGACTGGGGCACTTCCTACGCCCAGGTCAGCGCGCTGGGCGAGCGTGCGAAGGTGTGCCTGGACACCGGCCACCATGCGCCGGGCACCAATATCGAGTTCATCGTCGCTCAACTGCTGCGCCTGCAGAAGCTCGGTTCGTTCGACTTCAACTCGCGGTTCTACGCAGACGACGATCTGATCGTCGGTGCGGCGGACCCATTCCAGCTGTTCCGCATCATGTTCGAGGTGATCCGCGGCGGCGGCCTGGATGGAGGGGGCGAGCGAAGCGACGGGGGAGAGTCGCGCTCGGACCTCGCGCTGATGCTGGATCAGTGTCACAACGTCGAGGCCAAGATCCCCGGTCAGATCCGCTCGGTGCTCAACGTGGCGGAGATGACCGCGCGGGCACTGCTTGTCGACACGGCCGCGCTGACCGCCGCGCAGGCCGAGGGAGACGTGCTGGGCGCCAACGCGATCTTCATGGACGCCTTCTACACCGATGTCCGGCCCGCCATGGCCGCCTGGCGCACCGAACGCGGGTTACCGGAGGATCCGATGCGCGCCTTCGCGGAGTCCGGCTACCAGAACGCCGTCAACGCCGAACGAATCGGCGGCACCCAGTCGAGTTGGGGAGCCTGAGAGGACCATCATGACCAATGCCACCGTGGCCGAGCTGATCGCCCGTTCGAACCGACTCGGGTCCGACCCGAGGAACACCAACTACGCCGGCGGCAACACGTCGGCCAAGGGATCCGAGGTGGATCCGGTCACCGGTGAGCCGGTGGACCTGCTGTGGGTGAAGGGATCCGGGGGAGACCTCGGCACCCTCACCGAGAATGGCCTGGCCGTGCTGCGGCTCGATCGGATGCGGGCGCTGGTGGGCGTGTACCCCGGCGTCGAGCGTGAGGACGAGATGGTCGCCGCGTTCGACTACTGTCTGCATGGCCGCGGCGGAGCGGCACCGTCCATCGACACCGCCATGCACGGTCTTGTCGATGCCGCCCATGTCGACCACCTGCACCCCGATTCGGGCATCGCGCTGGCGACTGCAGCCGACGGTGAGGCACTGACCAAGCAGATCTTCGGTGACCGCGTGGTGTGGATTCCCTGGCGTAGACCCGGTTTTCAGCTGGGCCTCGACATCGCCGAGATCAAGGACCACAACCCGCAGGCAATCGGCACCATCCTGGGCGGCCACGGCATCACGGCATGGGGTGACACCTCGGCCCAGGCCGAAGCCCGGTCGCTGGAGATCATCGAGACCGTGCAGCGGTACATCGATGCCAACGGCAGGCCACAGCCGTTCGGCGGACCGCTGGACGGCTACGGCGCGCTGCCGGATGACCAGCGTCGCACCAAGGCGGCCGAGCTGGCGCCATTCCTGCGTGGGTTGGTCTCGACCGACCGGGCCCAGGTGGGCCATTTCACCGACGACGACCGCGTGCTCGAATTCCTCAGCGGCAGCGAGCATCTCAGGCTTGCGGCATTGGGCACCAGCTGCCCGGACCACTTCCTGCGCACCAAGGTCAAACCGATGGTGCTCGATCTGCCCGCCGATGCTCCGGTCGAGGAGTGCCGCGCCAGGCTGGCCGCGCTGCACCAGGGCTATCGCGCCGATTACCAGTCGTACTACGACCGCCACGCGGATCCGGCGAGCCCTCCCATTCGCGGCGCCGATCCGGCGATCGTACTGATCCCCGGCGTCGGAATGTTCAGCTACGGCAAGGACAAGCAGACCGCGCGGGTGGCGGGCGAGTTCTACCTCAACGCCATCAACGTGATGCGGGGTGCCGAGGCGATCTCGACCTACGCACCCATCGACGAGGCAGAAAAATTCCGCATCGAGTACTGGGCACTCGAGGAAGCCAAACTCGCCCGGATGCCCAAACCCAAACCGCTGGCCACCCGCATCGCGCTGGTGACCGGCGCTGCCTCGGGCATCGGCAAGGCCATCGCCACCCGCCTGGCCGCCGAGGGGGCATGCGTGGTCATCGCCGACCTCGATGCCGGCAAGGCTGCTGCCGCGGCCTCAGAAATCAAGACGGCGATCGGGTCCGACGATGTCGCAATCGGTATCGCGGCCGACGTCACCGACGAGAATGCCGTGCAGGAGGCGGTCGACGCGACCGTGCTGGCCTTCGGCGGCATCGACATCGTGGTGAACAACGCCGGATTGTCATTGTCCAAGTCACTGCTGGAGACCACCACCCAAGACTGGGATCTGCAGCACAACGTGATGGCGCGGGGATCCTTCCTGGTGTCGAAGGCGGCTGCCCGTGCCCTGATCGACCAGAAGCTCGGCGGCGACATCATCTACATCTCGTCGAAGAACTCGGTGTTTGCCGGCCCCAACAACATCGCCTACTCGGCGACGAAGGCCGATCAGGCTCACCAGGTGCGGTTGCTTGCGGCCGAGCTCGGCGAGCACGGCGTGAAGGTGAACGGCATCAACCCCGATGGAGTCGTCCGCGGCTCCGGCATCTTCGCAGGCGGATGGGGTGCGAAGCGGGCCGCCGTCTACGGCGTCCCCGAAGAGGAACTCGGTGCGTACTACGCCCAGCGCACCCTGCTCAAACGGGAGGTGCTGCCGGAGAACATCGCCAACGCCGCGTTCGCACTGTGCACGTCGGACTTCTCGCACACGACAGGGCTGCACGTACCGGTCGACGCCGGTGTGGCCGCGGCCTTTCTCCGATGAGCGCTCGCGCGAACAGCAGAATGCACCGATGAGGACCGGCCGGTTCGTCGCGGTGGACCTGGGCGCCACGAGCGGCCGGGTCATGCTGGCGGACATCGGGTCGCGCAGCTTCGAGATGCGCGCGCTGCACCGGTTCGCCAACGATCCGGTCTACCTGTGGGACGGCGACCGCACCGCGATGCACTGGAACCTGCCCGGACTGTTCGCCGAGGTCTGCACCGGGCTGGCCGAGGCCGGGCGCATGGCGCCGGATCTGACGAGCGTCGGCGTGGACTCGTGGGCCGTCGACTACGGGCTCCTGCGGGCCGGCAAGCTGCTCGGCCTGCCGTACAACTACCGCGACGCGCGATGTGCGCGAGGCGTCGACGCCGTACACGCCACCGTGTCGCAGGACCAGATCTTCGCCCGTAACGGTTTGCAGTTCCTGGCCTTCAACACGATGTTCCAGCTCGCTGCCGACCGCGCCGAGGGTCTGCTCGGCCTGGCGGATGCTGCGCTGCTGGTCCCAGACCTGATCGGTTACTGGCTGACGGGCCGGATGTCGACCGAGCGGACGAACGCCTCGACCACCGGACTGCTCGGAATCGATGGGCATTGGGACGAGGACCTGGCTGCCATGCTCGGTCTACCCGGCTCGCTGTTCCCTGAACTGGCGGAGCCGGGGACCGATCTGGGCCCGATGCTGCCCGGGCTCACCGACCGGGCTGGGCTGCCCGGTGGACTACGCGTCACCACGGTGGCCTCCCACGACACCGCTTCGGCGGTCGTGGCCATTCCGATGGACGCGGCGTCGGCGGCCTATATCTCTTGCGGTACCTGGGCGTTGGTGGGCGTGGAACTGGGCGCGCCGGTGGTTACCGAGGCGGCGCGGATCGCCAACTTCACCAACGAGGTGGGTGCCGACGGCCAGACTCGCTTCCTACGCAACGTGATGGGCCTCTGGTTGCTCAGTGAGTCGGTGCGGCAGTGGGAACGCGACGGATTGCGGATCGACCTACCGGAACTGTTGGAACAGGCCGCCACCTGCGCACCGCCGACGGAGGTCTTCGACGGGGACGATCCCCGGTTCGTCGAGCCCGGCGACATGCCTGCCCGCATCGCCGACTGGTATGCCGAGCGCGACCTGCCGATTCCGGCGGGTCGGCCTCAGCTGACGCGCGCGATCGTCGAGAGCCTCGCCGCCGGTTTCGCCCGCGGTGTCGAGCAGTCCGCGGCGCTGTCGGGTGTGCCGGTCCGGACGGTTCACCTCGTGGGCGGCGGCGCCCGCAATCGGCTGCTGTGTCAGTTGGTCGCCGACCGGGTGGGCGCGCCGGTGGTCGCTGGGCCCGTCGAAGCGACCGCGATGGGTAACGTACTGATCCAGGCCCGTGCACACGGCGTCTTGCGCGGTGGCCTCGGCGAGCTGCGCGACACCGTCGCCACTGCGGTGCCGACCGAACGTTTCGAGCCGCAACCGGCCCGGGCAGGAAGGGTGCGAGGGGAGTAGCGCCAATGGCTGCCGGAATCCGCGACGTCGCCGCGGCCGCATCAGTGTCGGTCGGCACGGTGTCGAACGTGCTCAACGCACCGGATCGGGTTGCGCCTGCCACGGTGGCGCGGGTACACGCCGCAATCGAGAAACTGGGTTTCGTGCGCAACGACGCAGCGCGTCAGCTGCGTGCGGGCCGGTCTCGCAGCATCGGGCTGCTGGTACTCGATGTCGGGAACCCGTTCTTCACCGATCTGGCCCGCGCAGCCGAACGCCATGCGGCACGCAGCAATCTGGTGGTGCTGCTGGGCACCACCGATGATGACGCGCAGCGTGAGCGGGCCTATCTCGAGACATTCGAGGAACAGCGCGTCTTCGGTCTGCTGATCTCGCCTGTCGGCGACGACCTGGACCGCCTGCTCGTCGTGCACGGACGGGGCATCCCCGTGGTACTGGTCGACCGCGACGGTGCGGGGACACCGTTACCGTCTGTTGCCGTCGACGACGTCGCAGGCGGCCGGCTGGCGGTGGCCCACCTGTGCGAACAGGGTCGCCGACACATTGCATTCGTCGGTGGCCCGCACGGCCTGCGGCAGGTCGCCGATCGCCTCGCCGGGGCCCGCGAGGCCATCCGCGAGTACCCGGGCGCCACATTGGCGGCGATCCCCACCCACGAGCCGAGCGTGCTCGCGGGGCGTGCCGCAGGTGAGCGTCTGTGCACGTTGCCTGCCGGCGACCGACCCGATGCGGTGTTCTGCGCCAACGATCTCCTGGCGATCGGAATGTTGCAGGCACTGATGAACGGTGGCGTGAGCGTCCCGGGCGATATCGCCCTTATCGGTTACGACGACATCGACTTCGCCCGCTCGGCGGCGGTTCCGCTGTCCTCGATCCGGCAACCGAGCGCAGACATCGGGACAACCGCGATCGACCTGCTGTTGACTGCAGCCGAGTCACCCGACCTCGAACCCCAGCATGTGGTGTTCCGTCCCGAACTCGCTGCGCGAGCCTCGACCGTCACCCCGTGATGGGGTATCCGCCGTAGACACCGGCTGCCCACAAGGGCCGGTAAGGTACGAGGCACGGTGTGCCGGGAAGTCTGGTCGGCAGCACGGGTGCGGCGATTTGCCCGCGCGTGCTTATGAGTGTCGATACAGCTGAGGTGTTCATTTGTCAGACAACCGATCGCGTCAACCGGCCAAACGCGCATTGTTTGCCCGCGGCTCGTGGTCAGAAACATCGCGCGTCTCTGACATCTTGCGCAAGGAGACGGTCGGCGGGGCACTGCTGCTGGCGGCGACGGCGATCGCGCTGGTCTGGGCAAATTCGCCGTGGTCGTCGGCCTATGACACCCTGCGCGATACCCGTGTGGGCACCGACAGTCTCGGTCTGCATTTGGACTTGAGTTTGGGCACGTGGGCAGCCGACGGCCTGTTGGCGATCTTCTTCTTCGTCGTCGGACTGGAACTCAAACGCGAATTCGTCGCCGGGGATTTGCGTGACCCCGCCCGCGCGGCGCTGCCGATCGCAGCGGCACTGGGCGGGATGATCGTGCCCGCGCTGATCTTTGTCGCCATTACAGCCCACGTGGGCGGTGACGCGACCCAAGGATGGGCGATTCCCACCGCTACCGACATCGCCTTCGCTGTCGCGGTGCTGGCAGTGCTCTCAACCCATCTTCCCGCGGCGTTGCGCACGTTTCTGCTGACTCTGGCCGTCGTCGATGATCTGCTGGCGATCACTGTGATCGCGGTGTTCTACACCGACGAGGTCAATCTGGCAGCCCTTGGGTTGTCGCTGCTTCCGCTCGCACTGTTCGCCGTGTGCGTGCAACGCCGTGTCCGGTCATGGTGGGTGCTGATTCCACTGGCAGTTTTGACCTGGGCCTTCCTCCACGAGTCGGGCATCCACGCCACCGTTGCCGGCGTACTGCTGGGTTTCACGGTCCCTGTGCTGCGTAGCCAATCCGCTGGCGGACCTGATGCCGGGCCCGGTCTGGCTGAACATTTCGAGCGCCGAATCCGGCCGATTTCAGCGGGTTTCGCCGTTCCGGCGTTCGCGTTCTTTGCCGCCGGAGTGACCGTCGGCGGCTACAAGGGCTACTTCGAGGCACTCAGCGATCCGATCGCGGTCGGGATTGTGGCCGGCCTGGTGGTGGGCAAAGCGGTCGGCATATTCGGCACCACCCGGATTTTGTCGGCGGCGACGCGCGCGTCGTTGGACGCCGCGCTCCGCTGGATCGACGTGTTCGGCATCGCGCTGTTGGCGGGCATCGGCTTCACGGTGTCGCTGCTGATCGGCGATCTGGCGTACGGCATGGGCACCGACCGCGACCAACATGTCAAGATCGGGGTACTGACCGGATCGGTGATTGCTGCAGTCATCGCGTCGATGGTGCTGATGATGCGAAACCGCCACTACCGCAAGGTGTGTGCCGAGGAAGCCCGGGACGAGGACCACGACGGTCTGCCTGACGTATTCCTGCCTTCTGAGAGCCAGTAACGCGACGTCGTCTGCATTCGCGTCAGAAGCGGTACCGCACCACCCAGACGCCGCGCCGCGCCTGCGCGCGCCAGCGGGCGAAGAGTTTCGCGATCATGCGGGTCGGCCAGGCGAATTGGGCCGCTTCCGGCGCTTGTGCGCCGAGCACCTCTTCGACGTAGGTCAGTTGCGGGTTGAGCTGTTCGACCGCGTGCGGGTCGTCAAAGCCATAGCCGCGGCAGCTCCTGGGGATGCCTACCGACCGCAACACGCCCAAAGACCCCATGAGCCGGGCGGCGATACGGGTATAGGCGTTGAAGACGAGTTCACCGCCGGAGGTGAAGTGATCGGTGATGGCACGGAGGATCTGACGGTTTTCGGCCTCGGTGAGAAATCCGAGCACTCCGTCGGCAACGACCACGGCCGGCCGGTCGCGTGGCACGCTCTGCAGCCATCCCGGCTCAGTGAGTGACGCGGCGATCAAGTGGGAACGATCCAGTTCGGGGATCACCTGCCGGCGCAGAGCCATGACGCCAGGTAGATCGATGTCGTACCAGTCGACGGTGATCGGCGATGAGACGCGGTGCATTCGGGTTTCCAGCCCGCAGCCCAGTTCCACGACGACTGCGTCGGGATGCTCGGCGATGAATCGGGTGACGAGCCGGTCGAGCATGGCGCTGCGTACGGCCACTGCGATCCTGACGGTGCCTGACAGCTTGACCGGGTCGTGAGATAGACGGCTGCTGACCGTGTCAGCCAGGCCGTCGGCAAGCAGCGGCCGGCTGGTGCGGGCATCGGCCGCGCGGCCGCTGAGCGTGACCAGCAGTGTTCTTTCGACCGGTGTGAGGTGCTCAAGGGTTACCGTCATTGATTGCCTTTCTGATGGTCGCGGTAGTACCTGCTGTAGCGGCCCACTTCTGTGTGAGCGGTCAGTCGTGAGAGCGCCCGGGCGGGGCAATGGTGTCGCTGACGACCGTAGGGGCGCGGCGCTCCTGACGTTTCACGACGTAGCGCAGTGTCATCAAAACGGCAGCCGGTACCGCCATCAGTATCAGCACTTCGACCATCTGGTTCATCGATCGCCTCGCTTGTCAGCGTCCACCCCGGAGAGCAGATCCTGTTCGTTTGCCGGCCCGGCGTAGACGTGCCGCGCCACCGACACGGTGAATGGTTCGAGGCCAGGTTGGGCAACCAACCGCGATCGGCGCGCTGGCATCCCGTCGGCCAGAGATAAAGAGTTCACATCCGTTAGCTCTACCCGTTGCCGCCGGAGAGTGCACCTATCCATACGAATCCTTAACGCCCACCCCACCACAACGTATTGGGCCGAGATGCGCGTGGAACTTTCGTGCTGCTGATGACGACTTCGCCAAAGCCACTCAACGTTGTGCATACACCGCGCGTTCGATGGGGGAGGCGTTCATCGAACGGCCTGCCGGCCGCAGATACCGTTCGGAGTACTCCTGCGCACCGACCTGCTCACGCTGATGCCAGCCGTAGCCGGCGAGGAATTCCGGCACCTGATCGGGATGCAGACCGAACTTCCACAGTCGTTTGTTGACGACAAATTCGTCGTACGCCGCGCGCGCACCGTAGAGGTGCTCGCCGTCAAGAAAGTCTTGGCGCACAAAGGTGAAAGCCAAAGAGCTACCCGGCGCGGCGCCTGCCAGATGGTCCATCGTGGAACGCACTGCATCGTCGGTGAGGTATTGGGTGACCGCTTCCCAAATGTAGAAGACGGGCTGTGTGCGGTTGAAACCCGCATCATCGAGCCGACGGGTCAGATCATTGGCCTCGAAATCGACGGGCAGCAGTGTGACATGGGATGGCACCGCTCCGAAACAGCGTCGCAGCGCTTTGGTCTTGGCAGCGATGTTGGTGGACAGGTCGACTTCACATACCCTGACCCCGGCGAGCTCGGGCATCCGGTACGCCCGGGTGTCGAAACCTGCGCCGAGGATCACCACGGCCTCGATGCCGCCGGGGTGCGCGGCGCGGAGTTGGTCGTCGATATAACGTTTGCGGCACAGAAAACTTGCCCAGCCTCCGTCGAACTTCTTCTCCGTGGCGGAAATCAGCAACCGGCGCATCACCGACCACCGCGTGCTGGACGCGGCGAGGCGGCCCGTCAGGGGCAACATCCGCCGGGCCCAAGGATCGTGGATCAATGGAGACTGTTCGTACTGGTCGGCGGCGACGATCACCATGGGGCCGATCGCGGTTTGGGCAGCAGGTGCGTTCATCAGCTCACTCCTGGTCTGTGGCCTTGTGGCGCTGGGGCTTACGCCCCGCCGTCGGTGAGTTGCCGCGGGTCGCCGATGCCTCGGGCTGCTCGTGCCATCGATCGAGCAGCGCAGGCAGTTCGGCCAGCAGAAACGCGTAGAAGCCACGCATCTGAGTGAGGCGCCCGTAGGCGGGGCTGCGACTGTCGGTCGCCGCGATACCCTCGTCGGCAGCGGCCTGCATTGCTGCGATGGTCTCGTTTTGGTTGGTGAACAAGACAGCCCAGGCGTTGTCACGCAGCCGATAGTGGTCGCGGCGGCTGGCGGGTACTGCGACCCGCTCTGCCAGGCCGACCGACGTGAGCATTTTCAGCGCACCCGAGATCGCGCCCGCACTGGCACCCAGGGTTTCGCCCAATTCACCCATCGTGAGGTTGACCTGCTCGGTGAACAGCAACGTCGCCAACACCCTCGCAGTCATCCGCTGCAGTCCGTGGCTGGTCAGTACCACGGCGAGCTGTTCGGCTGCCTCTTGTAGATCTGGCGATGTTTCCGCCACGAATCCTCCTCTTCTCAAACGGTCTTCACTATTTTGTGAAAGTTTAGTACAGTCAGCTTTGGTGTTCCGGGAAGTCTGGTCGGAGGTGTTGTATCGACCTGCGCGCGGCTGCCGCGCCGACCTGAAAGGCGACTGAGAACCCGATGCCCACCACGCCGAGCGTCATCGCTCCACCGCCCGCTACCACCACCGATGTCATCAGTGTCGCGGGGCTGACCTTCACGTATCCGAAGGCGACCCAACCCGCGGTGCGGGGAATGGAGTTCACCGTCGGGCGCGGGGAGATCTTCGGATTCCTCGGCCCCAGCGGTGCGGGGAAATCGACGACCCAGAAATTGCTCATCGGGCTCCTGCGAGGCCATGACGGCCAAGCCGACGTGTGGGGTCGCGATCCGCTGGCGTGGGGGCCGGACTACTACCAGCGGGTCGGGGTGTCGTTCGAGCTGCCCAACCACTATCAAAAGCTGACCGGTCTGGAGAATCTGCGCTTCTTCGCCTCACTGTATGGCGGGCCGACCGCAGATCCGATGCAGTTGCTGGAGTCGGTTGGTCTGGCTGACGCCGCCAATACGCGGGTGGGCAAGTATTCCAAGGGAATGCAGATGAGGCTGACGTTTGTACGGTCGCTGATCAACAATCCTGAGTTGTTGTTTCTCGACGAGCCGACCTCAGGTTTGGACCCGGTCAACGCACGCAAGGTCAAGGACATCATCTTGGGCCTGAAAGCCGAGGGCCGCACCATTTTCCTGACCACGCATGACATGTCCACCGCTGACGAACTGTGCGATCGGGTAGCGTTTGTCGTCGACGGCACCATCGTTGCTCTCGACACCCCAGCCGAGCTGAAAATCGCGCGCAGCCAACGGCGCGTGCACGTGCAATACCGCGCCCACGGCGGCACGTTGGCCACCGCCGAGTTCGCGATGGACGGGCTTGCCGACGATCCGGCGTTTCACGCGGTGCTGCGCGACCATCACGTCGAGACCATCCACAGCCGCGAAGCCAGCCTCGACGACGTGTTCGTCGAGGTAACCGGAAGGCAGCTGACATGATTCGACTGATTTCTGCGCTGCGCCTGGAACTCACGTTGCAGTACCGGCAGAAGTTTCTGCACGCCGGCATCTTCTCCGGGCTCATCTGGCTGACCGTGCTGTTGCCGATGCCGCAGCACCTGCGCCCGGTCGCCGAGCCCTATGTCCTGGTCGGCGATATCGCGATCATCGGCTTCTTCTTCATCGGCGCCGCAGTGTTCTTCGAGAAGCAAGAACGCACCCTGGCAGCCATCATCTCCACACCGTTGCGGTTCTGGGAGTACCTGGCTGCCAAACTCATTGTGTTGTTGACCATCTCATTATTTGTTGCCGTCACCGTGACGTCCGTCGCCGATGGGTTCGCCTACCACCCACTGCAGTTGATTCTCGGCGTCATCCTGGGCACGCTGCTGATGCTGCTGGTCGGCTTCATCACCTCGTTGCCGTTCAGCTCGGTAACCGACTGGTTTCTTGCCGCGACGATCCCGTTGGCGATCATGCTGGTCCCGCCGCTGATCTTCTACTCCGGGCTGTGGCCCAACCCGGTGCTCTATGTCATACCCACCCAGGGTCCGCTGCTGCTGCTCGGTGCCGCCTTTGATCAAGTGGCGTTGAGTACGGGCCAGGTCGTCTACGCGGTGGCCTATCCGTTGCTCTGTCTGGGCGGGTTGTGCTGGGCGGCCCACCTCTTGTTCGACCGCTTCGTCATCGAAAGGTCCGGCGTGCTATGACGACCGTGCTGGGATTTCGCTCAGGCAGGGCGCTGGCCGCCTTTGGCCGCAACGACATTCGCGGGACCTACCGTGATCCGCTGCTCGTCATGCTCATCGTGGCGCCGGTGATCTGGACTACCGGAGTTGCGGTGCTGACGCCAATGGTGACCACCATGCTGGCCGAGCGTTATGACTTCGACCTGGTGCCCTACTACCCGCTGGTGCTGACCGCATTTCTATTGCTCACCAGCATCATCGTCGCCGGTGGGCTGGCGGCATTCCTCGTCCTCGACGAGATCGATGGCGACACCCTGACCGCACTGCGCGTCACGCCGGTGCCGCTGTCGACGTTTTTCGGTTACCGCGCCGCCACCGTCATGGTGGTCACCACCATCTACGTGGTCGCCACCATGTCCTTCAGCGGGATTCTCGAACCGGGGCTGGTCCCGGCGCTCATTCCGATCGGGATCGTCGCCGGCCTGTCAGCGGTGGTGACCCTCCTGCTGATTGTTGCGATAGCCAGCAACAAGATTCAAGGCATCGCAATGGTGCGGGCCCTGGGCATGCTGATCGCAGGGCTACCGTGCCTTCCGTGGTTCATCGACTCCGCCTGGAACGTGGCTTTTGGTGTCCTGCCGCCATATTGGGCGGCCAAAGCCTTTTGGGTGGCATCCGAACACGGCACCTGGTGGCCGTACCTACTCGGTGGCGTGATCTACAACCTGGCCATTGCCTGGCCGCTGTTTCGCCGATTTGTCGCCAAGAACACGTGACATCAGTCCGAATCCCAGCCATCGGAGCCTCAGCTGCCTGAATCAGTACGCGAGTGCGGCGGCGGTAGCAAGAGCGCAAACGCCACGGCGGTGATCGGCACGAAGCACAGCAAGGTCAGAACAGCTTGCGGTCCATGGCGATCGGCGATCGATCCGAGGACGGGCATGAACAGTCCGCCCGCGCTCACGGCCAGCCCGAGGGTCACTCCCGACGCCGTGCCAGGCCGGTTCGGCAGATAGTCCTGGCCCAGCTTCACCAACACCGCGAAGGGTACGTTGAGGACCACGCCGACCAGCAGCGCGAGCGTCAGCGCCGCATAGGGATTCGCGCTGAAGCGTAGCGCGACCAGCGCTGGAACCAAGGCCACGCAACCGATCTGGACGGTACGGACCATGCCGATGCGGTCGGCGATGCGGCCACCACCCAGCGTCCCCAGCACTCCACCGACGAACAAGGCCGTCAGCACGTACCCGCCCAGCGCCTGTGAAGCCCCGAGGTGCTTGATGCAGAACAGCGCGACGAAGGTGCTCAGGCCGAAGAAAACAATGGATCGCACCACGGCGACGGCCGTGAGCACAAAGAACGGCGTCCACCGGTCGTCGCCGCCGGTGGACGCCGCCGCGCCGTGCGAGACCGCCCGCCGCAGCTGGTAGCGCCACAGCAAGAATCCCATCAGCACCGCAGGCGGTATGAAAATGGCCGTGGCCGAGAGTCCGAGCGACACCAGCGCCGGCGTTGCCAATGCAGGCGCCAGGAAGAAACCGACGCTGCCACCCACGGCGAACAGGCTCATCGCCGTGGCGCTGTCGCCGGCATCGCGGCGGGCATCGCGGCCGGCCGCGGGATGAAAGGACGCCACCCCGATTCCGGAGAGCAGCAACAGGGCCCACACCACCGGATAGCTGGGCGCCAACCCGGCGAGGCCGGCGCCGACGCCGGCAATCGTCAAACCCAGCGGGGCCAACCACAGGACCCGGCAGCGATCGGCAATGACGCCCAGGAACGGTTGCGGCAGTGAACTTCCCAGTGTCGCCGCCAACGCGAGACCCGATGCGGCGAGATAGCTGTAATGCCGTTCCAACACGAAGAAAGGAATGCTCGCGGGGACGAGGCCCTGGTAGAAGTCGTCGACGGCGTGCGCGACCAGCCAATACCGCATCCGTCGCCATGCCGACGGCGGATGCGCAACCGTGTCCGCGGCCCCCGTTTGCACCATGGTGATCAGCGTAGGAATGATCGGTGGTGTCGGACTTCCGATAAACTGACAGACTATGTCGAAAGGCCGCCATTCCACGGATTCGACGCGAACGCGGGTGCTGTGCGCCGGTGACGAGATCGACCGGCACTGGCACACCGAGCACCAGATTGTGTTTCCCAGCTCAGGTGTCGCTGAGGTCCGCACCGACGCCGGCGCGTGGATCGCGCCCGGTGACTGTGCTGTGTGGATCCCTGGTGGTTGGCCGCACGAACATCACTTCTACGGGCACACCCGGTTCCATCATGTCGGCCTGGCGGCTGCGCCCGGCCCGGACTGGACGACCCCACGTGTGATCACAGCTACGCCGCTGGTGCGTGAACTGATCATCGCCTGTGCCGACACAACGGATCTGGCTGTGCAGGAACATGATCGGCTGCAGCAGGTGCTGCTTGACCAACTGCGGCGAGCACCGGAGGAACCACTGCTGCTGCCGGCAGGCCGCGACCCGAGGCTGCGCCGAGCTTGCGAGCTGGTGGAGCAGGACCTGGCGGTGAGTTGGACACTTGCCGAGCTCGGCCCGAAAGTCGGTGCGGCAGAACGCACCCTGACTCGACTGTTCCGTGATGAATTCGCCATGACCTATCCCCAGTGGCGCACCCGATTGCGGTTACACCACGCCGTCCGTCTGCTCGCGGAGGACAACGCGGTGACCGCGGTCGCCCACGCGTGCGGCTGGTCGTCAGCAAGCGCGTTCATCGATGTTTACCGCCGAGCGCTGGGGCACACGCCGGGAACCTACCGACGGATGTGACCAGCTGATCCGTTCTCGTGCTCATGGCGGACAGGGGAGGGGCCGCACGGGCATACTCCGGGCGAGGCAGTTGTTGGGTTGGCCATGACCCGATTCCTGTGGGTGTCCGCGCACCCTGACCGCAAGTCGCTGACCGCGGCGCTCCGCCAGGCCGGTATCGAGCATCTTCGGCGGCGCGGGCACCAGATCGCCGAGTCTGATCTGTACGCGATGGGTTGGAACCCGGTGCTCTCTGATGCCGACTTCACCGAGCCGGACGCAGACGTGGCGCTCTCGGAGCGGCAGCGGATCGCGACCACAGACGGCACGCTCGCCGCCGATATCCGTGCCGAGCAGGACAAGATCCGTCACGCCGAGGTGGTGGTTCTGCAGTTCCCACTGTGGTGGTACGGGCCGCCCGCGATTCTCAAGGGCTGGTTCGACCGGGTGTTCACCAATGGCTTCGCGTTCTGGATCCGCGATCCGCAGACCGGACGGGTCCTCAAGTACGGCGACGGCGGGCTGGCCGGCCGGCGTGTTCTGATCGTGCTCACGGCAGGCGACCGCCCGTCGGCGCTCGGTCCACGCGGCATCAGCGGACCCGTGGAGGACGTGCTGTGGCCCATCCTGCATGGCACTGTGCATTACACCGGCATGGCGCCGCTGCGCCCGCACCTGATCGCCAGCGCTGACCGGATGGACAGCGACTGCCTGGCCGCCGAGACAGCGTGCCTCACCGATCGGCTCGACGCCGTCCTCGACGAGGACCCCATCCCGTACCGCACCCTGATCGGCGGCGAGTACGACGACGAGAGCCGTCTGGTCGATGAACTCGCCCCCGGTGCCACCGGCCTCGGCATCCATCGCCGCAACCCTCAGCCGAGTCGGTAGGCCAGCGTCGCGACCAAGGTTGCCACCGTCAATGTCAGGAAGACGGCAGCCGGACCAAGCGCGAAGTCGCGGACGCGCAGGTGGGCGATGATTGCGCCGATGAAGTACAGCACCAGGCCGGTTGCGGCTGCGATACCCAGCGCCGGAATGGCCAAACCCGCGAGCAGTCCGAGTGCACCGGCGCCCAGGAGACTGCCCAGCGGAATCATCCAGGACTGCGGTACCTGAACCGCCTTGGCCGCGGCGACCGGGATGGGGTGATGGATGTAGTTCATTACGCAGCCCGCTCCGGCGGCGCCCGCGGTGAGCAGGGTGAGGATGACGTACGGTGTGAACATCGAAAACCTTCCTGAGGTGGGGACTCGGTGTGACGGAACCGGATTCACGTGACCGAACAGTGCGTTTCTTGTGTCACGGTGCTCCTTCGTCCGGTGGCGCGACAACGAACCCGCATGCTCGTTCATCGCGATACAGGTATGACGAATTGATTCGCCGCAAGGTGACATCGGGCACCGGATGAGCGATACCACCGCGCGGACGAGGCCTGATACGGCGACGGACGGCGATGCGACGGGGTCAGGTTTCCCGGTCGACCAGATCGAACACAAGAACGGCTTCGGAAAACGGTTGCGAGGTAACGCCCATCGGGCCGTACGGGTGGTCCAGAACGAAAATGAGGTAGAGAAGCAGAGCGAGCAGCACGGTGACCGCGCTGACGAGGACGATATGCGCACGGTTGTCAGCCAGGCGCATGGAGCTGGTGAGCATGATCAGGACGAGCCCGCCGAAGATCAATGCGCACCACAACAATGGTGGGATGCGCGGTTTGGCATCTAAGATGCGCGCACTGCGGATGGTTGACAGGTCTGTCAGTTGACCGAGGAACGGTTGGTTGATCGGGCTGGCCGTGGTGCCGGGTGTGGCTGTACCGACGATGCGGTACATCGCTGTGAGCGCCGCTCGACCCTCGTTGCCGATATTGCCGAACTCGCTTCTACCCCATTCGGGGCCTTGCATCGCGGCCGCGTATCTGCGGAGCTGCGCACGCACCTGTGCCTGCTCCGGCTGCGGCATTGCGACCGTCTGGCGGTACATCGTTTTCAACGTCGAGGCCTCGGTAGCCACGTTCGTCTCGGCCGACAGATACTGCTGCCATCCGACGACCACGGTGAAGCCAAGGAGCGCACCGTAAACCAGGCCGACGACGGTCAGGAAGGGCGACAGTATCGAGTTGTGCTCGGGACGCGCGCCGCGGGCGACCACGCGGCTGGCGAGCAGCACGCTTCCGACCGCCATCAGCACTGCGCCGATGACAACGATGACGAGCAAGAACCACGCGCCGAACAGGCCAAAGTCGCCCATAGTTGATAAAGGATGCCAGCAAACATCTCGCCGCGGCGGCAGATCGCTCGTTTCCCGCTGGAGGTGTGGTAGTCGATGACTTCGTCGGTGCGCGGGAGGAACAGCGACTGACCGAGAAGTGGGAACTCGTGTGCCCGCGGACGCGGGGGTCGAGGTCAGCGTCTGCGATCGGGCTGACGTCCATTTACGGCAATGCGGCACAACATAATTCGTTCCTGACTAAGTTCCTGTGCGGTGACCGTTCACTATTTGAGGCCGACCACCATCGAGTCTGGGCCGGCAAGGTGTTCGACGTAACTCCGGCTGAAGCCCGCGTCGGACATCCAAGCGCGGCAGTCTGCACCCGTGTAGTCGAAGCCGTGCACTGCCTCGATCAGCATGTTGAGACTCATCAGGAGTCCAAACGCGTTTTCGCGTCGATCGTCGTCAATGACCGCGTCGTAGACGATCAGCGCGCCGCCTTCGGGCAGGGCGGCATAGGCCTTTTGCAGGAGCAGCCGCTTCTCGTCCAGGTCCCAGTCGTGCAGGATGTGCCCCATCACGAGCACGTCGGCGGATGGCAGCGGGTCGGCGAAAAAGTCGCCGGCGGTGAAGGTCAGGCGGTCGACGAGCCCGGAACTGGCGACGTAGGCGTTGAAGAGCGGCTCGATCGGAGCCAGGTCGAAGCCGCCGCCGGTGAGGTGCTTGTGCGCCAGCGCAATCGCGACCGGGACGGCGCCCTCAGCGCATCCGATATCGATCAGGCTGCCGTAGTCGCCCCAGGGGAATTTGGCCGCGATCGCCCGGCCCGTGCCGGCGCTGAGTCCGGTCATTGCTCCGGCAAACTGGGCGAGCCGTTCAGGGTCGGCATACACGCCGGCGAAGAAATCGTCTCCGGCCTTCACCTCGCTCTGCGGTTTGCCGGTCTGCAAGGCCTCGGTGAGCGATCCCCAGAACGGGTAGAGGCGCGCATTCGCCATCTCCAGCATCCCGCCCACGTAGGTGGGCTTCGCCGGGTCGAGAAACAGCTCGGTCTCTGCCGTATTCGAGTACCGGCCGTCGGTGCGAGCGAGCATCCTGAGCGCGACCAGAGCGTCGAAGAAGTCCTTCGCGCTGCGCGGATGCAGGCCGAGTCGGACGCGCAGTTCCTCGGCGTCGAGCGTTCCGGTCTCGCTGAGCACCGCAAAAAGTTTGAGCTCGACCGCGCTCAGCAGAGCCTTGGATCCCCAGAACCCGACCCCCAGCTGCAAGATCGCATCGGGGGTGAGCGCCTCATCTTGCTCGACAGCCGGCGCCGCATTCGGTTTACTCATCGGACACCTCGATTCGCAATGTCGTGTGAGTGCTCGACTCGGACTGCAGCAAAGAGCGAGGATAGTCGCCGCGTATAGAGGTGTCTTGAAGAAAATTAACCTCAAAACGGTTGCGAAAGGTTACCGACGGGGCTTTGCGGGGAATGACCACATTTGGCCGAATAATCCCGAGCTGGGACCCGGAGGCGCACAGGGAGACGACAGATGCGGACGCCCGGGACCAGGATCGTGCTGGTCTCTGAACGGGCTGGGGGACCACGCGTTGGCAGCGCGGCGCACCCGCAGCTGCGCGGATTGCTGGCCCGGGACTACGCCGGCTTCACCGAGCCGGCTGCACCACCACACGACCTCGTCTCGCCGGCCACCGCCGCCGTCGGCATCGTCCTGAAACTGCATGACTCGGACTGGCACCCTTCGGAGCTCCTCATCGGCGCCCGCGATTTCTGCATCGCCCACCCGATCCCCGTCGGTGCGTCCGCGCATCCCAACATGCAGCAGTGGCTGACGCCGCTGGGCGCCTACCGCTTGCTCGGTGGCCTGCCCATGGATGCCCTGAGCGGCCAAATCGTCGACCTGACCGACGTACTGGGGGCAGGCATCCGGCACCTGGCCGACCGGCTGCGCGAGACGCCAAGCGAGCGGCAACAGTTTGCCCTGCTGGACGCCTACCTGCTGCAGTGGACCCAAGACGGTCCGGAGCCCGCGCCAGAGGTCACGTGGGCGTGGCGGCGCCTGATGACCACAGGCGGCAATATTCCGATCCATCGGCTGGCCGACGAAGTCGGCTGGAGCCACAAGCACCTGATCAGCCGGTTCCGGCAACAGGTCGGCCTTCCGCCCAAGACCGCAGCCCGCCTGGTCCGTTTTGATGCGGTGTGGCGCCGGCTGGCCAATCATCCGCCCGGACGCTGGGACGAGCTCGCCGTCGAGTCCGGCTATGCCGACCAGGCCCACTTGATCCGCGACTTCCGCCAGTTCACCGGCGCATCTCCGACCGAGTTCCCGTCGCATCCCCAGGCTGGCGCCACGAGGAAAACCTGGGGAGCCCGACGCTGCCGCACTGACGCCGGCTGAACCGGACACAATCCTCGTGTGTGCGGGCAAGTCGTCAGATCGGTCAGTCTGCCGCCCGCAGCGTGATGTCGGAGATGTTGGTGCGGCTCTGGCCATCGAGGGTGCCCAACTTCGAAATCCACACCAGCACGTTGGACGTTTTCGTCTGATTATCGACGGTGATGGTGTTTTCTCCTGGATGCAACATCACGTTCGGAGTGAGCTCGACGGTGTCCGACAGGCTGTTCGGTTCGGCGTTGTCGGCCGCCCGAATCTGGACTTCTGTGCCGGTGCTGGGCACGTCGATGGTCACCTCGCCCAGAGCAGTGGCCGCAGGCAACTGCAGCATGAGGCCGACACCTTCTTTGAAGGTGGGGAAGGGCGTGGCGTCCTGGTAGATGTCGGTCGGCCAGGACGTGGCCGGGTTGCCGTCGATGGCCAGACCCGCGTCGTCTGGATGGTCGGGTGAGCCGCCCGGGGAGAACACCATCGCACGCTCGGGCGTCACGAGCGGTCCAGGGCCACTGTGCGATGACGAGTCGAAACCACGGATGAGAAAGAAGGACGCAGTAGCGATCACAGCGATTACCGCCAGTAAGGCGACGATGTGCACGAGGCGGAACTTCCTCGGGGCGCGATCACCAGGTTTCACCTCGAATGTGGCGCGTCGGCGGCGGCCGTGGGTCCCCGCCGAATGGTTGACCACCGCGTCGGCCATCAACGTCCGGTCGTCCCAGAAACCGCTGACTTCCACCACGTCACCGTCGGAGAGTTCGCCCGTGATGGAACGGCCATGCAGTTCCACCGGCACGATGGTGGACGCTTCTCCCGTCGACTCGTACCGCTCCACGCGAAAGGACCAGAATTCGTCGTCGTTGTCGGGCCCGGCCGGTCGTTTGTGCACCCCGCGGGCGGTACCGAGCACCGTGAGCACGGCCAGCTGCTTGGTGTGCGGTGAAGTCCTCGGGTTGTCGGTGCCGGGCATCTCCAGCGGGGCGGTAAAGGGACCCGTATCAGGGGGCGTTTCCTCAGGCTGCGGCGCCGGCTCGGGCGCAGTCGACACGTCCGTGCTCCCGCCCAGTGCCCGGGCGAAGTCGAGGCACCTCGCGTAACGCTTGTCAGGCTGCTTGGCCAGCGCCTTCGCCATGACAGCGTCGAGGTGTGCCAGGTCAGGACGGCGTTCGGATAGCAGCGGCGGTGAGGTGTACAGGTGGTTTCCGGCCAACACGATGCGATTTGCTTCGTCGAAAAGAGGCGCACCGGTCAGCAGATGGAAGGCGGTGGCGGCCAGCGCGTACTGATCTGCCCGGCCGTCGAGTGCCTTGCCGGTGAGCTGCTCGGGCGCGACGTAGGTGACGGTACCGATGGCCATGTTGGTCTCCGTGAGGCCACTCACGTCGTCAGCTTCCCGGGCGATGCCGAAATCAGTGAGCAGTACCCGTCGGCGGGCGCTACCCGACGGTGTCGTCACCAGGATGTTCGCCGGTTTGACGTCGCGGTGCAACAGGCGCCGTTCGTGCGCGAAATCGAGCGCTTCGGCAACTGCCGTCACGATCTCCAGCACATCCTGGTAGGGCATACCCGACGGATACTGCTGCTCGAGTAGGTGTCTGGCGTCGGTGCCGTCGACGTAATCCATGGAGATCCACAGCCGACCGTCGAACTCTCCGCGGTCGTGCACGCCAACGATGTGCGGATGCCACAACGTCGCCGCCAACTCGGCTTCTCGGTTGAAACGGGCGCGGAACTCGTCGCCGCGTGTGGAGTCGATCGAGAGAATCTTGAGCGCATCCAGACGAGGAAGGCGGGGATGTTCGGCGAGATACACCTCGCCCATGCCACCGGCGCCGAGGCGCCGCTGGATGGTGTATCCAGCGAAGACCTCACCGGCATGAAGTGACATATCCCGAAGCCTACAAACGAGAGCAAATCGAGCCCGAACACGTGTTCGCCCGCCAGCACGTCTTCGGCCGACAGTGCCGCCCACGCGTCGTCTAGTGTTGGCACTCTCGATCAGTCGGTCAGGGAGAACCTCGCCACAGCGGACAGCTCGGCACTGTCGCGCGGTTGCTCGAAGACCACTTCCGCGCTGCGGCCCGTCGTGTCCAGTACGGCGATGGTGTTGCCGAACAGCGGGCGACCGAGGCTCTTCCAGGACATCGGCAGCGGGGGAGCGCCGTGGCGGCGCGCCCAGCGTCGGGTGACGCGGGCCACCCGTGGTGACCATCCGAGCTTGAACACCGGTTTGACGTAGGTTGGCACGTAGTTGTGGACCGGAGAACACACCAGCTGGTGCACTCGGCTGGTCGACGGTCCGGGAAATTCGGCCCGCGCCGCATAGCTGTGGTGTACGTCGCCGGACAGAACGGTGACGGTGGCGGGCCCGGGTGATGGGCGGGTGGCGACGCCGATGATCAGTTCGCTCAGGCGGAGAAACGATTTCAGAAAGGCCGCCCAGTGCTCGAGGTCCGCCGTCTGGCGAACCTTCTCGGCCAGCCGCCCCCGCCGGCCCGGACGGTTGGCGCCGATCTCGTTGACGGTCTGCATATCCCCGATCGCAGGGGGAAGCAGCCATGGTAACGACGAGCCGAGTATCAGGTGGTCGAGTTCATCGAGGCCATCGTTGACCTGGGCCTCCAACCAACTGAATTCGCGGTCGCCCAGCATCTTTCGATCGCCACTGTCGAGGATCCGGGCATTGCGCGAGTCGATCATGATGAGTCGACTGCGCCCGAGATCCCAGCGGTAACTGAACCGCAGGCCCTTGTCACCATCGACCTCGCTGTCCGCGCGGTCGGCGAGATCAACCAGATGTGGCCAGCAGTCGCCGCCGGCCGCGAGCACCCGCTGATAATCCTCGTCGACGGCCAACTCGGCCGGACTCAGATTTCCGAGATGCTGGTAGACCCAGTACGACCCGAGCCCCGCCCGGATCCGGTCGCGCCACCACCGTTTCTCGTTGATCTCGGCCCGCCACGCGGCGGATGTGTTCCAGTCGTCGCGGATGTCATGGTCGTCGAAGATCATCGCGGTGGGAAGGGTCGACAGGATCCATCGGATATCCGGATCGCCCCACGTGTGCCGATACAGCCCTTCGTACTCCTTGAAGGTGACGACCTCGTCGGGCGGGCGTTGACCAACCGCCCGCCGGCCGGCCAGCCGACGGCGCGACTCCGGCGTCAGTTCGTCGGCATAGACCTGGTCGCCGAGCAGGATCAGGGCGTCCGGCCACTCCTCGACCGGCAGTGCGGTCAGCCTGGCGGCGTAGCAGTCCAGGGCGTCCAGTCCGAGCTTGTCGTCGAGCGCGGCGTCGCCGGTCTTCGGATACCGGCAGGACCCGAAGATCACCCGGAGTCGATCGGCGGCGTCCGGCCCACGCGTTCTGATCACACTCGGTGGAAACTCCGAGTCCGGTTCCGGCCAGACCTTCACACCGTCGACGTGGACCTGGTACTCGGTGGTCGAGTCTGCCGTCAGCCTTTGCACCGACACCAGCGCATAGTGGCAACCCTGCACTTCAAAAGTGCGGGCCGAGCAACCAAGCACCTCGACCTCAGCCGCCTCCTCCGTCTGCACCCAGACAGTTGCGGTGGTATCACCGACGTGGCGCAGGACGGGTCCGAGTATGAGAGGCACCGACCCAGCCTAGAGTCCGGGTCCTAACGGGCTACCCGACGATGATCAGGTGTTCGTGCGTCTTCGGTGGCCCGGCACATTTGGCACGCCGGGCAACGGTTCAGGGGAAGGGGATCGGGGGAATTGCAGAAGGAAGTTCGATGCGGGGAATCGCGGCGGGCAACTCGACCTGCGGCACGTCGGCCGGAAGCTGCAGCCGCGGGACCTCGCTCGGCATCTGCACGGTGGGCACGGCGCTCGGTAACGGCACAGGCGGAATATCGCTCGGCAATGGAAAAGGTGGAACGTTGGCCGGAACGGGCAACGTGGTCAGTGCGTCATCGGATCCTGCCAACCGGTCCGAGTCAGCGCCACATCCGACGGTCATCCCCAACGTCGCGATGGCAGGCAACAGTAGCGCGACATGTCGGCTCATCTGTTTCATCCCGATGACCATCTGGTCGACTCCTTGCCGATGACAATTACGACGCTATCACCGCGCGGTATACACCTTTTGGACTGCCCAAGCTAGGCGTCGCCGGCGAAGAACTGGCGTAGCTGCGCTGCGATGGCCGCCGGGTTGCCGCCTTGGTCTTGGGGCCCACCGTGGTTGAGGCCGGGGACTTCGACGCGAGTCGCACGCGGGAGCACCTCCTGCAGGGCGTCGAGGGTGCCGGTGAACAGAGTCGGTGCACCGATGCCGCACAGCAGCAAGACTTCGGCGGTGACACCTGCGTAGTCACCGATGGTTCCTTCGCTGGCGATGACGACGTCCATCTCGTCTTTCCACGCCACGATCAGGTCACGGAGCGGGGCGTCGTCGCCTCTGGCCGTCCTGGCATCGGCCCACAGCCATGCCCGGCAGATTCCCGGCTTGACCATGATGCGCTGCAGCAGGCGATACGGCGCTGAAAGCGCTTGTGCCCGAGGGTCGGAGTCTGCCGCATCTTGGGCCAGACTGGACATTGCGGCACCGACGTCGCCACTGGCAACCATTCGCTTTCCGCGCTCGATGATCCTCTTGAACTCGTCCAGACCCGGTTGGCCGACGAACACGACCGGCTCGAAGACGGCGACCTTCCGGATGGCCGGGATCGTGATTGCGCCGTGCAGCGCGAACAAGCCGCCGTCGGCCACTCCGAAAACTCGTTGCGCCCCAGTCGCGTTGACGATGGCGTCGAGGTCTTCATCCTCGCGTTCGATGCTGTAGTCCGGCCCATAAGGTCCGCTCATTCCGCGGCCCCGCCTGTCGGGGAGGTAAACGGTGAACTGGTCTGCCAAGGCGGCTGCCAGCTTCAGGTAGTGCTGAGAGGCGAGTGAGCCACCGTGCAGGATGATCACGCCGGGGCCGTGGCCGAGTTGGCGAAACCCGATCGTAGTGCCGTCCTTCGATGTCACCGTTCCCATTGAATAGCTTGGTTTCATCGCTCTCAACACGGCTTTCCTTCCCTTCTCGACGTGGAATCAGTAGTCGCGCGGCAGGGCGGCCGCCATGGTTTCGACCTGTTTCCGGGTGAGTATGGTGACGCTGCCGTCGGGCAACCCGAGGATGCGGTCGATGGCCAGGCTATGAAGTCTGAATCGCGTTGTGAGTACGTCAATTTCGTGGCTTCTGTCGGCCTCACTGGGCGCATCTGCTACCCGCAACAGGTTTGTGTTCGTGCGCGCGGCAAAGGCTTGCAGCATGTCGGCGACCCCTTCGGGGTCGAACGTGTCGAAGGTGCCCTCTGTCACGCCATCGGTTATCAGGCGCGTGAGCAGGGGTCGGGTCAGATCGTCTCCGAGCGCGACGATTCGCGCGTACAGGTGGGCGTTTTCAGGCCTCAGCAGCGAAACCGTCGCCGCCAGTTGTTCTGGTGTACCTGTGGCAACCTTGGCGTCGAAACCGCACTGCAGCAGGGTGTTCAATTTGTCCAACGCATTGCCGGAGCAGTGAGCGATCGCGGCTTCGGTGAGGACATACTGATCCCGGACGATCCGGTCGGTCAACGCGACGATGAGCGCTTCCTTTGACTGAAACCAGTGGTAGAAGGCACCTTTGGATACTCCGGCATCAGCTATCAGATCATTGAGGCTGACATTCTCGAAGCCATGTCGCAAAAACAGCGCCAACGCCCGGTCAAGTAGTTCGGCTCGACGAATGTCCGGATGTTTGATCACCCGCGGCATGCGCGCGGCCTCAGCGGCGGGCGTGATGTGGGGCGCACGTGCGACTGATCGGAGCGGCCCATCGATACCTCCTTCAATGTCGCGCACAACCATACCGACCACTGGTCGGTATGGTCAACCAGTGGTCGGTCTAGCGGCCCCGACCCGCATTCTCCGCAAGACTCGCCCCTTCCTGGCGAGGCTGGACGCGGTCCTCGGGGCTTGCGGTTACCAGATCTAATTCTCGCCCGACTGGCCCGCTGACCTTGATCTCAGATATTCCGACGGGGTAGCAATCTCCAAAGCTGCGCTCGCACAGAGTAATTCGTCACAGTGACGAATTATGAACGCACGGGCGGGGCAGCGCTTCACGGAATGGGGCCCGGGGGATTGCGGAAGGTAGTTCGATGCGGGGATCTCGACGGGCAACTCGACGTCCGGCAACGTCGACCGGACGCTGCAGCCACGGGAGCTCGCCAGCAGCTGGACGACGCAATCTATCGCGCGGCAACACGCGATCGGCCCACATCAATCTCGGAGGCACCCGAAAAACCCTCAAATCGACTGCGTAACAATCGTATCGATAGCTCAGCCACCCGTGGGTAAATCGTCACTGTGACGTATTGATCGACAGCCGAGTACGGGCCGCATCCGCCTAATGCAGGCCTACCGCGTCCCGAGGCTTCGCCGGGCGGCGACTGGGTCCTTGACAGTTCGCGGGCGTCGGCATTCATGCGGCTGAGCGCAATCCGCATGTACCCACCGGAAACGCGAGGGGTCGACGGGGGCGCGAGAGGCCAAGGATGGAAGGCTGTCTGCGCCGTAGATGAAGGAAGTGCCTACGGCGCCAACGACTCCGGCATTCCCGCCGGTCAGCATTTCGCCGATAAGCTACATTATGTCAAGTAAACCACTGCATATTGCACCAGATGAATCAACGCCTGGCCGCTTTGCCAGCCACTACTACTCCCGTCGTTTTCGGCAGCGTTGCAACACTTTCCGCCCACCGTCCCCGCTCTGCGGACTCGTATCGGCAGCCATCCTCGCGACGACCGTAGCCGTTCCGACGACACGCTGACCAGGAGTCTTGACTTGATGATGCAACAGATGAATCATTGATTCATCTGTTGATACCAGATGGCGGGAGTTTCGGGTGGCAGTCGACGACGTCGGACGTGCATATCTCGTTGACGCGGTCAGGCCCCTGCACCCCGAAGAACAGACAGTCGCCGAAATGCTCCAAGGCTGGCGCAACCAGCAGCTCAGCCGAAATCTGCAGTTCGAGACTATCGACGCCCGCATCAAGCAGGTGCAGCGCTTCATCGAGCACTCGAACGAGTTCCCGTGGACCTGGACCGTCGCCATGGTCGACGAGTTCTTCGGCGATCTCCGCAGTATCCACAAACTCGCCCAGTCGTCGATCCGTTCGTATCAGGTCGGCCTGCGACAGTTCTGCTCCTATGTCAGCAATCCGGACTACGGCTGGGACCGCGTCTGCGAAGCACTGTTCGGGACTCACCCATCCCAAGTCTTCTTCGACTGGAACACTGCTCGACACGTCCAGGAGAACGAAGCCCAACCCGAGAAACGCGCATTCACCAAGCGCGAACTTCAAGACTTCTTCGATCATGCCGACGAGCAGGTATCTGCCGTCGTAGCTTCGGGCAGAAAGGGTTGGTTGCCCGCATACCGCGACGCCGTGATGTTCAAGATCGCCTACTCGTATGGGTTGCGGTTTAACGAACTGGCCCACTTGCAGACGGTCGACTTCGCAAGGAACCCCCACGCTAAGGAGTTCGGAAAGTTCGGCCTGGTTCATGTGCGATACGGCAAAGCGAAGAAGGGCTCCCCGCCGAAGCGGCGCAGCGTCCTGACAGTCTTCGACTGGACGCCCGAAGTGCTGGTCGACTGGCTGGAGAATGGTCAGCCCCATATGGACGACGGGATCGACTTGTTCCCCAGCGAACGCGGCAACCTCGTTTCGGAAACCACACTCATCAGGCGGTTCCGCCGCTACTGCGACGACCTCGACCTCTCGCCCTGTCTCGACCTCCATTCGTTCCGCCGGTCCTACGCAACGCACCTGCTCGAGGCAGGCTGGGATGCAATGTTCGTTCAACACCAAATGGGTCATGAGCACGCTTCCACCACAGCGATCTATAGCTGTGTCAGCAGTGACTACCGAACCCGGACACTGCGAAACGCGCTCGACGCAACCATCGCTGCCGCGCTGTCTCCGACGCAGAACGGCGGCGCCGGATGAAACGCGATGTCGATTACCAATGGCGCCTCGCCGAGCTCATGGCAAGCAACCAGATGCACAACAGCACCGATCTCATACCGCGGCTGAACGAACGCGGCATCACGCTGTCACGCCCACAGGTCTACCGGCTCGTCCACCAACGACCCGAACGAGTTTCTCTGAAGCTCATCGCCGCGCTCTGCGACATCTTCGACTGCGGCCCAGACGATCTCGTCACTGTCACTGCTGCGGACGCTCGCAAGAAGGCCGCCAGCGCTGGCCGAGAAAACGTCGTAGAACTCAATAAGGCCATCCGCCCCAAGCGTGCTCGGATCCTCAGCGATGACGATTGAACCGCAACGCCGTAACACCGTCCGCGGACGACCAAAAGTCACCGACGGATCAATGGAGTGCGC
The DNA here is from genome assembly GCF_032883035.1 of Mycobacterium appelbergii. Classification (NCBI taxonomy): domain Bacteria; kingdom Bacillati; phylum Actinomycetota; class Actinomycetes; order Mycobacteriales; family Mycobacteriaceae; genus Mycobacterium; species Mycobacterium appelbergii. Next base: position 6,533 of record NZ_JAMQTH010000016.1, on the reverse strand, counting down.
TCGCTGCCACCGCGAGATGCGGCGCACGGCAGCAACATGGCCAGACGGCCGCATCTGCAATTCCTGCTACTACGAAGCAACCAGCTTCTACGGCGACTGCCCCAGCTGCGGATTTCACCGCCTCCTGCCCGGCCGACTGGACATCGGCGATCAAGCAGTGTGTCGAGACTGCGCCCGTATCCGCCAGAACTTCTACTGCACGTCATGCAACGAGGAGCGCCGGCCCTACCGCGGCAACGTATGCGCGCGGTGCACCCTCCGTGAGGATCTCGAGAGAACGTTCGTGCACTCCAACTCCCCCGCGGGCTTCTCTCAACTCATCGACGCCCTGTGCGCAGCAGATCGCGCCGAGAGCATCATCACGTGGAAACGATCGGACAAAGTTCAAGGACTCCTACGCTCCCTCGGAGATGGCACCACTCCCCTCACCCACGACGGCCTGGACCAATACGAGCCCAGCGGCCGGCACGTCGACCATCTCCGCGCAATCCTGCAGCACCACGAGGTCTTGCCGCCTCGTGACAAGTACCTTGCCTACTTCGAGCGATGGATCGAAGAAAAGCTGTGCCCCGTATCTGACCCCGAGATCGCCACGCCAATAAAGCAATTCGCCACCTGGCATCACCTCAAACGCATCAACGAGTTAGCCCTCGCAGGGAAGCCGACACGCGGACCCGTTCACGCCTCGAAGCAGGACATCACTGAGGCACTGAAGTTCCTCGTGTGGCTTCGAACTGACCATGGTCGAACGATCGCCGGCTGCACACAACAAGACGTGGACCTCTGGGTCGCAGCGGGTCCGACCACGCGGCACCTCATCCGGACGTTCATCATCTGGTGCAAGAAGATGCGGGTTAACCGATCAATTACGCTCGGACATCGGCAGGCCAAGACGGTTCGGGTTCTCACTCAAGATCAGCGGCTTGAGTGGATTCGCGAGCTTTTGTCCGGCGACAATGAAACGCTCCCCTATCGGGTAGCAGGAACCCTGCTACTGCTCTATGCCCAGCCGCTCGTCAAGGTCTCAGCCATCCCGATGAGCAAGGTGCTCGTCGCTCCCGATGGGCTGTCCATCGAACTCGGTGTTACTGCTTCGCCCGTCCCTGAGCCATTCGCCGAACTGCTCAAGCGTCACATCGGCAGCAGACCGAATCTCCGCACAGCCGGAGCCGACAACCTGTGGCTGTTTCCGGGATACCGACCCGGTGAGCATCTGCATCCCAACACGCTGATGGATCGTCTTCGGTGGCTCGGCATCGGCATCCTCGGCGCTCGGAACACTGCGCTACGCGAACTCGTCACTCAGGTGCCGCCCCCGGCCGTTGCCGAAATGCTCGGCTACAGCGACCAGGTTGTTCATCGTCACGCTGCATTCACTGCCCAGGCGTGGCATAGATATGTCCCAGCGGCTACAGCCGCGGTTCAACAGAAGAGAGATCGATGAAACGCACCCTGGCATTTTTCAACAACAAGGGTGGCGTCGGAAAGACGACGCTCGCGTGCAACTTCGCCCATTTCGCTGCAACAGTGCTCGGACAACGCACTCTTGTGCTGGATCTGGATCCACAGGCAAATGCGACGCAGCTACTTCTTCCCGAAGCGGAATGGGAGCGACTCTACGAGGACGTATCCACAAGTCCTTCTGAGACGATTCTCAAAGTCTTCGAACATATTTTGGAGGGCGACTCGGCGGTTAGCACTGATGCCAATCTGATATCTAGCAAGCGCTTCCATGTGGATGTCCTAGCCGGCCATCCGTCTCTTTCGAGAGCGGAGGATCATCTCAGCCGGGCGTGGATAGATCTGAGAGGGCAGCAAGTTGGCGGTGCTCGGCGCACAAACTGGTTGTCGACGCTGCGCTCGGCGCTTCCGCACGATCTTGTGGTGATCGACCTGGGCCCTAGCCTAGGTGCGCTCAATCGGAGTGCACTCGTCGGCTGCTCGCACTTCATGACACCTGTTGCGGCTGATCTTTTCAGCCTGTACGCGCTCGAAAATATAGGTGAATGGATAAAAGAATGGGTTAAAGAGTACGAAGATTCGATGAGTCGCACAAGAGAGAAAAACCCCACAGCGAAGACTCTGCTTGGCCTACCTGCCACCGCGGATCTGCAAACCGGATATATTGGCTATTCGATCCAGCAGTACGTAGCACGAAAGTCCGGTGGGGAAATAAGGCCTACTGCTGCGTATGACAGATATAAGGCTCAGATTCCTGATCGTGCATCTCAACTGAAGGAGTTATCCGCTGCGGATGCAACTTCGTTCGAGTTGGGAGTAGTACCAAATATGTTCTCAATGGTTGCTCTTGCGCAAAATTCGCACGCTCCGATTGCTGCTCTCGAACCGCGCGATGGCGTCAGAGGCGCACAGGGCTACCAGCAAGCTAGATACGCCGAGGACTTGAACGGCATTTTCGCGAAGATCGCGACCAACATGGGTGTGGAAATTTGAGTTCGAACTGGCCAGCCGATGTGATCAACGCCCTTCGGAGGAACGACCTTGTTGTCGTAATCGGCGCGGGAGTTTCGATCAATAGCTTGAACTCCGGTGATCAAAGCCCCCTTGGATGGAAAGACTTAATACTCCAGCTTGAAACTGTCGCCCGCGGCAATGCCGAAGCCGACCCGGTCTTGCATAAACTGATTGACGCTGGTTCTCTACTAGAGGCAGCGGAAAGGGTTATGGCGAAGGCGCATCAATCGGGACGAATCAGGGATGTGCAGCTCAGGATCAAGGAACTCACTGACGGTGCTACTGGCGGTGGAGGTGGAAACTTTAAGCCAAACGCCTGGCACGATGCTATTCTCATGTTAGAGCCCACTGTAGTTATCACAACTAATTACGACAGGCTAATCGAGCGCGCCTCCCAATCCGGTTACCAAGTACACAGCTATCTATCTGAAACCGTAGGTCAGGAGGTTCGCCGAGGGGAGCCGATTCTCGTTAAGATTCATGGCAGTGTCGACGACTTAGAGAATATAGTCTTGACTCAGAGCGATTATTCCCGGATGCATATACGGGGCCGACATGCACTTGATGTGGTACAGGCATTATTTCTGACGCGAGTTGTGCTGTTTGTAGGATACTCAATAGTGGACCCCGACATACGGCTACTGCTTCAGAATACAGTCGGAGGGCGCGGGCAAATTCCTTCCCATTATATGCTCACCCCGCGGGTAGATCAGTTTCAGCGCCAAATGCTCACTGACGCATTTGGCATAATTCCGATTGAGTATGACACGACGGGTGATCATTCGGAGGGGCTAGAGATGCTCCAGGAACTGGGCAACGTCCCGCGAAGTGTTGTGGCAACTTACGAATAGCACCCCGAGTCATGCCCATGTTAGAATGGCTCGAAGGGGTATCGCGCTCCAGAAGTCTATTTCTGACTTACGCTTCGATACCATTCGATCACTTGATCTGTAACGTCAGTATATTCACTATTTTCAAGCCCTAAAACCACTGCGGTCCCAATGAGATTCGATTGTTCCGATGGTGTTAGCTCCCGGATGAGGCTGCTCGCAAGCCGGTTCCGTGGCAGACCCCACTTCATCCCTTCTTCGTTTACAATTACCGCAACCTCGTGACCGCCTAGATCTCCATAGATGTGTTCGAGCCATCCCCCCACAATGGCTCGTAAGCCGCCATTCTCCGTGTCGATCGTGACGATGGGCAGATCAGGCAATTGCTGATCGTATGGCGTCAAGACAAGAGCTTTCACGAGACTCACCATTCAACTCCTTCGAGTTATTCGGATTGGAATTCGCATAGGAGTCCAAGCTACCTCCAGATCTACACGACCGAAGGCGGTATGAAACCGAACGTCGTCGCGACCAGTCAGGTGCGTCCAAAGCCAGTGGCTTGCGATGGCCGGCTCGAGTACCATCTACCTCGAACTACACGACTGTAATTCGAGGTGACCATGCTCAACGTGAAGGACGCCTTCGCCCGCGTCGAACGTGCGAGGGAACAGCACCGCGAACTAGCCGAGGCCTGGCGCCAGTGGAACGAAAGCGGCGGTATCCAGCTCATCTGCGAGCGTGATCCCGAGTACGCCCGGTACGTATGGGGCCTGGTTATGCACTCAGAACCGGACAAGAACCTCGCCCTCATCGCCGGCGAGATCTTCAACAACCTCCGTAGCGCGTTGGATTACATTGCTTTTCAGATCTTCGTCGCTGGTGGCGGCGACAGGACTGCGAAGCAGGCCAAGTCCGTCGCCTTCCCCATAGTCACCGAAGAGGATCGCTGGGACAAAGTAGTCAAGGCCAACGTGCCTAATGCGTGGGACGAAGCAGTGCTGAAACTGCAGTGGTGCCAGCCTTTCGTCCAGATCGGACCACAGTCAACGGCTTTGCCCGCTCTACGCGGCGTCAGCGCGACAGACAAGCACCACAATTTGGTGCTCTACGCGGCACCTGTATCAATGGTCGAGGCGATAGCACCTGACCTATCCGAGGGGTTGAGTCTGATCGCAATGATGGCTGTGCCCGGTCCGACTGTGGCAGTCAACGAGCCGGGGATCGTTGCTCAGGTCTACGTGCACGAAGGAAACAGCAATATCGTTGCCGAACAAACGCTTGTTCCGTGGTCCTCAGGAATCGAACTCAAGCAGCCAGGACCACCGCAAGTACAATTCGGATTCCGCGCTTCTGATGGCTCCGAGGTGACGATTGATGCAATCGACGGTCTTATCTTCTACGTAGAAGAAATCGTGAAGCGGTTTTCAGCGCTCACCACTCCCGTTCTGACCGTATCGTCTGCTCCGGTGTGATCGGGTCGCACGACGCATGGCGCCGCCACTTCCTCCAGATATCCTGGCGGTCATCAATCATCTCGGACAAAACGCGCGTGGGTACAGGCCGCTTAACGCCGGTCAAGACCACCCTGGCAGGTTGAAGTTCACCGAGTCAGATGCATTCAAATCCGAACTGATGCTCAGAACGTCCCGATGGGCGCGCGATCGGGTGCCGGCCACCGCATTCCGGCAAGCCTGTCTGGAAGCCGGTCTTTCCCAAGAGGACACCGACAAGTTGACCGGTTACCTCCAACGCCGTCAGAACGGCAAACGACTGGTTCAGCGAGCCACAAGATTCCGCCGAGGTGCAACGTTCGACGGTGTCATTCGGGCCCCAGGCCTGGCAGACGACGACGGTAGTCCATCAGAGTTGGGCGAACCTTCCGAAGACTGGTAGCCGACGAATGGACGGATGGGCTTCGGTCAGAGGGCGATCCGAGGTCGCCACGCCACCACAAGTCCAATGAATATCCACCTGGACATGACGCGCGATTGTTCTGAGCCTGCTTCTGCTGTGGAGCCCAAGAGAATATGCAGCAACCGAATACGCAGCGTTACCAGTAAACCACTGCAATACCCGTTATGCCGTTGTCCTACAACACATTGCGTGATACAGCGACGCGCCGATAATCTTGCGGGGCCGCAATATGCACTGTCCCTGCGGTTTTCATCCGCCGCTTGAAGTGTCGAACCTGCCGGTGGTGAAGCGTCAGATGAATCGGCTCGGTGCGGCCAGGAGGGATGCGGCTAAGCGTGTCGGAGCGGGCACTTGTCAATAGCGCCGCTCACCCGCCGGGGGACTGATACAGGGCGTGAAAGTTGCCGGGCGTGGGCGGCAGTAGGGACGAGGTCATGCTTTTGACCCAGTGGGCTTGTTATCGCTGCGCGCGTCGATCACGATGACGTCCTCGCGAGCTAGCAGGTCGAGCTCCTTCAACTGCGCAGTGACCCTGTCGTGCTCGGCGGCGGTATAGGCGACGATAACGGTGACCGCCGTCGCAGTGTCGTTGGCCTTCTTGTAGATCTCCACCTGGTTCTGCAGGTTTCGTTTAAGCTGGCGATTGCTGGCTAGTTTGAACTCGATAAGGGATTTGTCGGCGGCCCCGATGCTGACCTTGAAGTCCACGGGTCCACGGCCGTTGTTCGGCTCGCGGTTGACATCGAAAGCGCTGCCGAACCACGCGAGGCCAAAGTACAGCTGGACCTCGGTCTCCTTCGCGAACACGCCGTCGCCACGGTTGACGAGCTTCCAGCCGTCTTGGTCTTCGACGTAGTGTTTGAAAAGCTTTGCGCGGGTGAGTGCTTCGTCGTAGCTTGACCATCCGATCTTGTAGAATTCGGTACGCGCGGCAAGGTCGCGCACAAGCCGGGTCAGTTGTTCGACAAAGATCTCGAAGGTGTCACGGACCTTCTCCAGACTCTGCTGCTGAGCCGCGTTGCCATCGTCTTCTCGGAGTCGAATGTAGTAGTCGAGCAACTCAGGGTACTGGCGGACGGTCGCGCCGACCGCAGCCACGACCTGCTCGCGGTTTGGTCTATCGCCGAGGGCTAGTGCGAAGTAGTTGGAAACTTGCGCGCGCAGTTCTTCATTCGGCAATGCCTCTGGGATCGAGGAAAAGCGGCCGACCATGTCGCCGAAGCTGATCCAGGTGTCATTGGCGAGACCCCGTTGCTGAGTCCACCCGGTTTTGGAGTCGGGTTTGTTTGATCCAGATTCAGTTGATGCTGCAGG
>NZ_JAMQTH010000015.1:0-235179 GCF_032883035.1 Mycobacterium appelbergii | reverse complement strand
TCTGGACCAAGACTGCCGACCAAATCTTCACCAGCATCGGCAACTACTGCATCAGAATTAATGACTCAGGACACTAGCCCGTGCAGGCCGTCTCTGGCGTGCACTGCGGTCGGCGTCCCACCGTGCCGGTAGAAGATTCCGCCGTGGGTGGGGTTGTTGGTCGCAAAACCGAGAGGGCAGCCGTGTCGCGTGTGCGAGTGGGATAGCGGCGGCTCGAACGGAATATTAGCAAACGCACTATCCGGCGACACTGACCGAGATACGATTTGCCGCATGAATAAATTGACAATGCTGATAATTATGTTTGTAGTGGGCATTGTCCTCATTCCAGCAGCAGGCGCTGCTCGTGGCGATGTAGAGACTGGGCAATCCCTGGGTCCAGATATAGCGATAGAGCAAACCTCATTCTGCGACTCTAATTACTCGGGAGCCTGCGTTCCGGTCGCCAGTGATGTCGACTGTGAAGGCGGTAGCGGTAACGGTCCGGAATACGTTTCGGGTCCAGTAACTGTGGTGGGAGACGATGTCTACGGTCTGGATAGAAACGGTGATGGAGTCGGGTGCGAATCTTGACGGCTGCAATCCAGTGCCAAGGACAGTGCCCGGCGGTAGCAGCATCGACCAATAGCGAGGGACGGCCGTGGTCACCAAAAAGGAAGACCCCTACTACTCGAACACCAAAGGGGCGACAAAGAAGGGCCTGGCGCCCAAGCCTCGCCCGTACAAACCGCCGAAGACGCCGAAGTAGCCAGGGACCGTGCACTAGCCGTCCTGCCGTCGCGTGAAGGCCGGCGCCGCCAGCGAGCCTTTGGTTTGGTGCCAAATATCTTCGCTACCAACACCGATACCGGTGCCCCCAGTCGGACTCGAACCGACACTGTGCGGATATCACGCATCTCAGACCCCCGATACCATTAACTGATTCGGGCGATCGCCGCCCCGAAGCTGGCATGCTTTCCTCACATGACGACGAACGACCCGATGGCGGCGGTGCTTCGATACGTCGATGCCTTCAACAATGGTGACCGGAAGGCGATGACCGCGGCATGTGCTGATCCAATGCAGATACTTGATGGAATGTCGCCGCACGTTTGGCAGGGACCGACAGCCAGCGACGACTGGTATAGCGACGTGCTGGCCGAAGGCGAGCACCTTGGCGCATCTGACTACAGCATCACGCTTGGCGAGCCGCGCCATGTCGATGTCACTGGCGACTACGCCTATGTCGTCGTTCCCGCCACGATGACGTTCGACCTTCGGGGCACGCAGGTCACGCAGACCGGCTCGGTCTTTACGCTCGCGCTTCGCAAGATCAGCGGAGAGTGGAACTTAACGGCCTGGGCTTGGGCTAAGGGCAAGGTAGCCAGTTAACACACCCCCGCAGTGCTTTCGCGCCACCGCGTCCATTTCATGTCCTTTTTCGGCCTCCCCGCGAACCCACGACGCCCCAATAACGCCTCTAGCAGGCGTCATGCCGTGCCCCCAGTCGGACTCGAACCGACACTGTGCGGATTTTAAGTCCGCTGCCTCTGCCAATTGGGCTATGGGGGCGTTGCAGCTCAGAGGATGTTTTTGTCCGATCCGGTGCCGGAATCGGGCTCTGAATACCGCAATGTGACCGCAGTGGCATCGATCGCCTTACCCAACTGGTCAGCAACCTTGCCCAGGTCCTCATCCATCAGGTGACCATATCGGTCCAACGTCATGGACGCTGTGGCGTGTCCCAGGAGCCGCTGCAGCACCTTGACGTTGGCGCCCGCGCTGATCGCCAGCGATGCTGTGGTGTGTCTCAGTCCGTGCGGGGTCAGGCCGGTGATGTCGGCCGACTTGCAGGCGTTGTCGAACGCCCACCTGTACTCCCCGAGGGGTAGGTGTCCACCCTTGTGCGACGGGAACACCAGCTCGTCAGGATCGTCGGGCAGCTCGTCCTTGAGCCGCTTCCACACGGGGGCGGGTACCGGCACCTGCCGCACTCGTTTCGTCTTGGTGGTGGTTTCCACGACCCCCTGGCCTGTCACGGCGGTGGCCGATGCCCTGATGGTCAGCTCCCGGTCCCCCACGTGCCTACGTCGCAACGCTGCCGCCTCTCCAAACCGGAGGCCGCAGTAGCCCAGCACCAGCGTCAGCGTCTCGAATCGCCCCGATGCGTTGGCGAGCCGCAGCAGCTCGGAGTGGCCGAGGTATCGGCGCTCCGCCTCGACCGGTTCGGGCAGGTCTTCGGATCGATTCACCTCTAGCGCAACGTTTTTCGCAATCTTTCCGGTACGTTGCGCGTAGCGCAGGACTGCGCCGACCAACTGATGAGTCTGTGTGATTCTGCTCACACCTAGGGGGGTCCCCGACTGTGAGCCGTCAACTGATAAGGTGCCGAGCCACTGCGAGTAACTGGCGTAGTCAATCTTTCTTATGGGGATATCCCCCCACTTGGGCAGCACAAGGTTGTCCAAGATAGATCGATATCCCGCCAGAGTCTTAGGCTTTCGGTGCGCCTTAGTGATAAACCAAGCCTCTGCGATATCCCTGAACAACTCCGACGCCTTATTCGGGTTGATGTACTCACCGCGGTGCACGTCAGCTTTTATCCCGTTGAGGAACGTTTGAGCATCCGGCTTGCGCTGGAACGATTTTGAGTGTTCAGAGCCCGATTCGTCCACCCACCTGACCCGCCAGCGGGACACCCTGCCCTTGAGTGGTGAGTCGGTAGTGATCATCTTCCCGTCTGGACCCTTGACTCTCTTCCTCCAGCGATCGTCTAAGCCCTCGCGTGGGTTGCGGATAGTCATAGCCGGAGACTACCGCAGTAGTCCGCACCGCCGATAAGAGCGAGCATAAGTAGACCTTGAGAAGATATTTGCCAGTAAGCCTGTCGATAGGACTCCGCAACGTTAGCGTGTTGACACGCTAACGTGGTCCCACCTGGCCGTTTAGATGAATGAACACACACCTCCACACACCGCGTTCAACGTTTGCTCACTGCTACGGTTGGTCTCTACAGCGATGCCGACCGGTACCGCAGGACACCAAAACACACGGGGAGCGACCAAATGACCGAGACCGCCCAAAAGCGACTGCTAACCATGGCCGAGGTTGCGGCCGAATACCCATGGAGTGAAGCCACGTTGCGCTACTGGCATCACCAGGGCACTGGGCCGAAATCTGCGCGTATCGGCCGGCGCAGATTTTACAGACGTCAAGATCTTGAGACCTACGTCAATGGCTTCTTCGAGGGCGATCAAACGGGGCCACGATGAGCGCCATCGATTGGGCCAACTTGCCCGTGCACCCGGCAGCCGAGATATTCCCGATGATGTCCGACGCCGAGATTGACGAGCTGGCTCAGGACATCAAGGCGAACGGGTTACAGGTGCCGATCGTGGTGGCCTACACCGACGAGTCCTGTACATCAACGGTGGTGATCGACGGCCGAAATCGTCTCAAGGCGTGCCAGTTGGCGGGTGTTTCGCCGGTGACGGAGTTGTTCTCACCGGCGTTCAAGGACGATCTTGTTCCGCTGATCTTGTCGTTGAACGTGCATCGCCGTCACCTGACCAGCGAGCAGAAACGAACCATCCTCGCGGCATCCATCAAGGCCGAGCCTGAGCTGTCGGACCGTCAGCATGCCAAGCGCGCCAAGGCATCCGACAAGACCGCTGGCGCGGTTCGACGTGAACTGGAATCAACTGCGGAAATTCCGCAGTTGGATAAGCGGGTAGGTGGAGATGGTCGGACACGCAGTAAGGCATCCCTCGCGGAGCGCATCGCCTCCGGTGAACTGACACCCCAGCCCCGCAACACCGCCGCCGACAAGGCGCGGCGAGCAGCTGAGCTGGAGCGGGGCAAAGCGGAGAACGAACCGCTCCCCGAGGGTCATCCGCCGACCAAGCGACACCCACGGTCCAAGACGCAAGTGCGCGCACTCGACGCTTCGCGGACGTCGTTGGTCGGCATGGCCGCAGGCCTGTCGGCCGCGTTCGCCGGGGAGTTCGACAAGACATGCACCCCGGAGCTTGCAGCAGCGGCGGCCACCGAGATGCGCACCTGCCTTGAGGTGATCGGAGACGTGGTCGGCCGGCTGGAGGAGTACGGGCGGCAAGCCCGGTGATCCGGGCCGAGGAACCGGAGCGGGTCGACCCCTGGATCGAACTGGGCAGGCGGGTCGACCAGCTGCCCGCCCGACTTGCCCGTGGCGAGCTTGAGAGGGAATTCGGGCGCAGGAGGGCCACAGCCTTCCCCGGCCACCGAGGCCCTACTGCGCCCCGGGTATGGGACGACCACCGCGAAGAGGCCACCCCGGGGGAAGTCGTCGGCATGTTCATGACGGCCGCCCACGGTGTCTTCGTCACCACGCAAATGCGCCGTCCCGTCGGGTTCGCACTGACGTGTTTTTGCGGGTCCCCGATCATCCACCCTTCCCGTGGTGTCCCGTGCGAATTCACAGCGCCGTTCGCGGAGTGTGAATGCAATGGCTGCCTGCTCAATGCAGAGCCGGCCACCAAGGTCAAGGTCTACTGCTCCAATAAGTGCAAGCAACGTATTCGCCGAGCACGGGACCGCGCCAATCGTCGGGCCGCAGGCGGAGTGACCCGGGTAGTGGATGAACTGGCCGACCCCATCGCGGAGATGCTTATCCACGATCAGGAAGGAACAATCGGGCGGCACCGGTCATTGATGCGTCATATTGACGATGAGGATGACTACGGCGACACGTTCGAGTACATTCCCCCACTCGGTGACAATAAGGGTCCGCGCAAGATTTGCAGCAAGTGCGAGCGGTCAAAGGGACTGCAGTACTTCTCACCCAAGGCTGACGCCAAGGACGGTTTACATCCGTGGTGCAAACAGTGCCGTAACGCTGTGTCAAGAAAACCACAGAATGGCAGGAAACCGCAGGTCGGTTAGTAGTCCCGAATCCCGGTATTAGTAGAGGATCTATTCCTCGTGTTTTTTTATCGATAGTACGTCGCCGACACATTGGAGGTTTAACCATGCGCTGCTCAAAGCCGGATCTGCACCCGGAAATTCCAAGTGCAAAATATTGCCCTGAGTGCCGTAGGGAACGGCAGGCCCGCTGGCGTCAGCGCTCCCGCGAAGGCCGCGCATTACTCGATGCCATCGGTACCGATGCCGTCGATGAGTAGGGGAATGGGAATATGAAAGTCGATCTCGGCCGTGGTGCACCCACCTATATTGCACTCCGGCGCGACAACGGCGTGACCTTGCACCAGGGTGCCAGTCGCGTCCATCTTGCTGCAGACGAACTAGCAGGGGTGCTAGACGCTATCCATGAAATGACTAGTCAAGGCAGCCGCGTAGCGGCAGGGAAGACGATAAAGAGTGACCACAAGTAGAGGCTACAAATTCACATACCTAAAGAGCCTGCACGGCCTCAAGTTCCCGTCGGACACCTATTACCGGGTATTGGTAACGCTGCTCGACTACGCGAACCCCGACGGCACGTCGGCATATCCCGGCAATGGGCTGCTCGCCAAGGATTGCTGCTGCAGCGTGGACACCGTTAAGCGGGTGTTGTCATGGGCTAGGGCGCGCCACATCATCGTCCTGGTCAAGCGTGGCAGGCGCAATGCCGGCGCGTCTGTATGGCGCTTTCCAGAGTCTGCTCAAGGTGGCATGGCTGCACCCATGAAAGAAGTTCTCAAGGGTGCAGATGACACCGTTTTACCAGGTTCTCAACAGTGCACAACTGTGCACCCCCACCATATCAATACCAGTTCTGATGGCTTAACAAGCCAATCGAGTGACAGTGATGTGGGTGGTACCAATGGACAGCCTACTGATAAGTCCGGGGGCGCTGGCGCGCCCCGGGAGGTGGTCGGGTTAAAAGATGGCTTTCCAGAAAAGAGAAGTATCGAGATACATCACTTCGATACTGATGACTGCTGGACAGGTTCGCCTATTGGTAGTGGCGATGAGGTTGATGTACTTCCTGGTGGGCAGATGGAAGGCAACCCGAACAATTCCGCCGAGCATATAGAACCTACGCATTGCGATGCCATGTTCGGAGCGGCACCTTGCAAGCAGTGCGGTGAGACCATTGATTTGTATGAGCACCACTTTTACACGCGGCTACGCCGCGATGTGTGGGATTGCTGGCACGCGGAGTGTAATGCCCGCGACGCTTGGGGAGGCGGCCAGTTTGAATTCGTCCCCGACCAGTAGCGGCATCGTGGTCGGCATCTTGCTGGACGGCAATGGCTGGACAGCACTTCTTAGGCCGAAACTTTAATAGGGCGCTTATATCAGCGCGAATATTCAACATAGAGGAATCAATGACACCGCTAGGAATACTTGTGTCCACCCGCGACGGCTTGGAGACTGTGCCGCTTACCGCTGACGCGAATGGCTGGACGGCCAATCATGATGGCCATCTTGTTCACGTATCGATCACCCGTAGTGGCCCGACCGCGGTCACACCGTCGCACTGCCGATGGGAGGCCAAGTGAACCTTGACATAGTCGAAATTCCCGCGAACGTAGGCCCACCCTACGAACTCTCGGTAAACGACAATGGGACGCTTCTGCGGATTGCACGTCAGCGTGCCGATGGTGGCGAGGTTCGCGGCGGCGTGTTCTTCGACACCGAGTCCGGGAAGCGCATTTGCGACTCGATCATGGACGCGATTGAACGTCTGGAGGGCCGCACGTAAAAGACTTCGTCGCGATCAACGGGTTATACGGATGATCCGCTCCGCCGGCGAAAAAACACCGCATCGACGCGGTGACGGTGCGCAGTTAGTTGATCGGGGCTGCCACCAAAACGGACCCCGGCGTTGAGCGCGCGTGTCGATCCCCTTCGCACCTGCGCTCCGCCGGGGTCCTCCCTATTCACCAGAGGACAGGATTCACGATGACAATCATTACAGCTGGGGACCGCCCGATCTCCATAGAACGAACTCGCCGCGGCGGCTTCCGGGTATCTCGCAGCGTCGGCGGCAACGGGACCAGCCTGTTGGTATTCGACGGGCCAGACGTCGAACCCGTCGCCAAGGCGGTACTTGGCCTGGTTGAGGCTGGCGCTACCTCGACGGCATGTGCGGCCACCTCGGTGCCGCTGGTGAGCGGCCCGCCGCTGCTCATCAGGCGTATGCGCGACGGCACGCTGCAACTGTCCCGTGAACTGTCGGGCGGGCGCGCATGGATGTCGCTGACTGATGCGGTCGCCGTTGATGTGGCCCTGGCGCTGCTGGCCGAGGTCGCATGATCGTCATCCACGATGAACGCGGCGATGTCCACGTGGGTCGACAGCAGGGCGGTGCCCGCCTGATCGAGATCCGCAGGGTTCTCGGCAACGGGAAAGTGCTGCGCCTAATCCTCAATGAAGCCCTCGCGATCGCCGTCTCGAATGCCCTGGTCGATATCACCGAGGCAGACGAGTGAGCCGCCGCGCCCGCAATGCCAGCAGGTGCCTCATCTGCAAAACAAGATCAACTCACAGGCCGAGTCGGGTATGCGCGATCTGTGCCACTGGCCCGCAAGTAGAGCGTCACTCATCGGGAGACCTGCTCGTGCTTGGCCATCGCATGACGGAGACCGAGGCCTTGGCGATGGTCGACAGGGTCTCGGACCTGATCGAGTTGGGCCACATATTCCACGAGGTCGACTCGTGATCACCATTAGCTCGGCCGGCGACACCATCACCATCGAACCCATCGACGAGTGCGTGATCATTCGCAGAGCAATGGCCGGCCCCGATGGTCGGCAATGGACGTGGCGCCTTGACGGTGCCACTAGCCGTTTGGTTAGCGACGCTCTCGCAGATTGCTGCGAGCTGCTCGAAGGCCAGAGCAACGATCACACCAGCGAGCTGTAAACGTCGCTCAGCGTGGCGCACAGGGCCGCGTGGACCGCACCTGAGTCGGGTCGGTCGAACGGTTGTGCGACAAAACAGGCACAGCAAACACGAAAATCGGCATACATGCAGGTCAGAGGCCCGGGCACCCGCCCCTGGCTACCGTCCAGCGGCCCGCGGGCCACATAGTCGGACAGCCACAGCCTGCTAGCACAGGAATCTCAACCTGAACCCCCAGACAGTGCTCCGCCGCTGGTCGGAAGGGGTGAGGTTCGTCTTGAACCTTACCGATCAGGTACCTATTCGTACCTTACAACTATTGCTTGGAGTGTAACTATGCCACGTAAACGTACCGCAGCACAGAAGCTGCGCGAACAACTCGATGCCGCGTTGGTGCGGGTGTCCGAGGAACGTCACGGCGACCCGGACCGCCTCGATTGGGACGAGCGGGAGCTACAGCATCTTGCCGCCGCGGAGGCTGCTGCCGATCTGGCTGAGCGGCTGACCGAACGTCTAGTCGACCCCGATGTCAGTACGTCGCTGTTGATCAAGTTGGCGGCTGAGCGCCGTATCCAGTTGAAGTCCATCGCCGACCATATCGGCGCCCTGACTGTGTGGGCCACGATCCCGAAGTCCGAGCGGCACGTGAAGGCGGGCCAGTACCGCATGAGGAGTGGGAAATGACTTTCGAGAAGTCAGGGTCGGCGCACCGGCCGAAGCGTGACCCGCGCTATGTGCCTGGTGCGCCGGAATTCGACGGCCTGCTGTGGCTGGAGTCCCAGGGGATGCTCGACAACGAGAGTGACTTCCGGCGCAAGCACTGGAGTACCGGAACGTTCATCCCGTGTGAAGGCGACCCCGAATGTCAGTGCTGGGTCGCTCCCGCTCATTGCCACCGCTGCCACCGACCCGTCAGCGGGCCGGGCGAACTGTGCCCATCATTCAACAACTGCTGAGGAGAACCACCAACATGACCGAACTTCATATCGACGATCCCCGGACCGGCGCGTGGTCGTCGCTGCCGTGGCCAGCCGATCCCAATGAGAAGCACCACCTGATCGCCAATTCACTCGGCCCGTTGTTGATCAGGTGGGCTGAGGGCAATCTTTCCGATGAGGAATCTGCACACGGTCTGATCAATCCGGTGACCGGCGAATCCTGGAAGTTCACCGACGACCAGAAGCGTGCACTGATTCTGGCCCTGGCCTACAGCCCAGAAGATGGCAAGCCCCTATTCGGGCTGTAAATCACTTCCAACGCAAGGAGAACCAACATGACCGACTATCAACCCCCCGAGCTTGCCGTGGATCGCATCGCACGTATCTGGGCTGCCGCTTTCCCGCCGCCCGAGGTTGAGGAACCCTCCGAGGAAGCCGAACCGGAACCGCTCGGCAAGGGCAATGTCGTCCCAAGCGCCGGTAATTCACCCGGCGAGCTCACCGCGGATCAGAAGAAATCGTTGCTCCGCTCGAACAAGTCAAACAATGAGCTGCTGGCGGAGCTGCTCGACAATCAGAACACGTCGTACCTCTGGTACGGACCCCAGCGCTAACCCATCGACCCAACTTATCTAGGAGAACCAACTTATGACCATTCAGCTCAAATCCGTTGACTCGCCCGGCTTTCAGCGTCAGCCCGTCCGCACCCAGATCCTCGCGAAAGCGGGGTTCGCGGCGCCCGATGAGCACGCGGAGCTGGCTAGCCGGTTGGCGGCGTTCAAGAATCTTGACAAGCCCGTGTCGGCCCGCCTGGTCGACGCCCTGATCGCCGGGGATGACGATGATGCCCTGGCGTCCCTGCGTGCCCAGGCGATCGCGGAGCATGGAAGCGTCGAACGTCTGAACGGGTTCGTCGAGAAGGCGGTTGCGCACCGGCTGGCTAGCATCGTCCGGGCGGATGCTGCCGCCACTTATGAGGCTGTGCAGGAGAGGTTCAATACCGCAGCAGCCGCGCTGACGGTCGCGGCAGGTCTGGTCGATCCGACGACCTCGGCGCATGACATCCTCGCCCTGAACGACTTGAAAGTCCAAAAGGCTTGGCAGGCAGCCGCAACCCATTCGGCAGAGTTGGACGCCCTGCTGGTGCCGTTGGTCGGCGCAGCCATGAACGCTGGCGTCGCGCATCCCGCGGCCAGCGATTCCGTGGCCGGGTCACGGAGTCCGAAGTCGAAATCTCTGGCGTTCGGGTTGACGGTCGACGCGTCAGGATGTGAGGACTACCGGGCGCCGTGGAATGCATGGGATTCCGACAACAATGCGTGGGCGGCGCTGCTGGCGGCTGGCGCGACCATTCACGCCAAGGATCTCGATGCATACGAGCCGGCGCGGATTCCGTCACGCTTGGTCGATGTGAAGACGTTGCGGGCCGATGGCACCTACGTCTATATCACGACCGATCCCGACCTTGAGGCCGTGGAGGGCTAGAAACCGCCCCCTGAGCAGCCCACAGAGCGACGAACGCCCCCTACCCAGAATAGTTGGGTAGGGGGCGGTTTCGTGTCTCAGGGTGCGCTAGTTCCGGTACTCCGACCCGTCGTTGTAATACGTCTTCCCCGTGCGGGGACTGGTCCACATGCACGGCTGACCATCGGGGTTGCCGTCTTCGTACTGGCAGGCTGGCAGCGGGTCGGCTCTAACCTCATCGCCGAAGTACAGCCCGAAGATCACGAACCCGGCGGCAACAATCAACGCCATCGCCGCCGCCCTCATCGCGCCGCTACCTCGTCAGCTTTGGCGTAGAACTGGATTCGCTGCACCCATGCCAGCGAGGCTTCGATCTGGTCGGCCAACTGTGCGGTTCGAGTCGCCCGCGCGCCCGACAGTTCTGCCCGCGCCGAATGCGCCGACCCACGAGCTTTCAGCAGTGCAGTTTCGCAATCTTTGAGGTAGGGCGTCGTCGTGCTCATCGTTCGGCCGCCCACAGGCGCGCTAGCCGGGCCACCCGCTCAGCACCGACACGGCGAACCGATTCGGCATGCGCGGCGATGACCCGGGCGTGCCGCTCGGTGATGTAGTTCGCGCCGAGGACGACGTTGACCCGCCGGCCTTGCCGGATACGCAGGACAGGACCGAACACATGGGTAACAGTCCAGGCCCCGGGGGTGTCGACACCGGTACGTGGCGCGTCAGGGCGCCTGCGGATCTTGTCGCCTGCCCGGAAAGTGGTCATTGGTTTCTCCTTAGCGATTTCCGGCAAACGTGATACGTCTGCTCTGCGGTCAAAATACCGCAGTATCGACCGCAGCGATACCGCAATC
Source organism: Mycobacterium appelbergii (assembly GCF_032883035.1). NCBI lineage: Bacteria > Bacillati > Actinomycetota > Actinomycetes > Mycobacteriales > Mycobacteriaceae > Mycobacterium > Mycobacterium appelbergii. Next base: position 224,117 of record NZ_JAMQTH010000015.1, on the reverse strand, counting down.
AACCAACGGCCTCAGTCAGTAGCAGTCGCAGTATCCGCAGTTCAACGGGCATATACGTACCGCAGCAAACTACTGCCAGATGTTGCACACCATTGATTGTGCGGATTTTAAGTCCGCTGCCTCTGCCAATTGGGCTATGGGGGCTTCGCCTGCATCGCCTGCGATCGATAGCACCGTACCTGGACGAGACGCGGCAGCGTGCGCGGCCACTCCCCTGAATTGCGTGATGGTGGCAGTCCAGGGGCAGACAAGGCGCGGATTCTGTCAAACCAACGGTGACAGTCGACAACGGGCAAGTCCGATGGAACCCGGTCACGCGTGGTCCCCGCCGACCGTTGCCATCTGACACCGCCGCGAACGTGAGGTTGTGTGCGAGTCGAGGCCAGAATCTCGCAAACAACCTCACGTTGGGCGAGGGCGTGCGGAGTAAGCTCCGGATAGCCGGTCTCGCGGGAGGCCATCATCAGAAGACTGGACAGCGCCGATACGTCGAAGCACCAACTGACCATCGAACTCCGCAATGTAGTGCGCGAGTACAGGGTTGGTCGGCAGACCGTGCGCGCACTCGACGAAATCAGCCTGGAACTCACCGGCGGGCAGTTTGTGTCGGTGGTCGGACCGTCGGGAGCGGGTAAGAGCACGCTGCTGCATCTGCTGGGTGCGTTGGACTCCCCCGACTCGGGGTCGATCACGTTCGACGACGAGGAGATCGGCAGCCTGCGCGACGAGCAGCAGTCCGAGTTCCGCCACCATCGGGTCGGGTTTGTCTTCCAGTTCTTCAACCTGCTGCCGACGCTGTCGGCGTGGGAGAACGTGGCGGTCCCGAAGCTGCTCGACGGCATCCGCCTGGGCAAGGTCAAACCGGACGCGGTGAACCTGCTGGACCGGGTCGGCCTCGGGAATCGGACCCAGCACCGGCCGGCGGAGCTGTCCGGTGGCGAGATGCAGCGGGTCGCGGTGGCCCGGGCCATGATGATGGACCCACCGCTGATCCTCGCCGATGAACCCACCGGCAACCTGGATTCCACCACGGGCACCGCGATCCTGACGCTCCTTGCCGAGGTCGCACACGAGGAAGCCGGCGGCCGGCTGGTCGTGATGGTGACCCACAACGCCGAGGCCGCCGCGGCGACCGATCGGGTGATCACCTTGCAGGACGGCCGGCTGGGCTCCGACGAGATGTCAGTGGCACCAGGGTGAGACAGGCGATCGCCGCGGCAACGAGCAGGCTACGGGTGTTCAGCCTGCGTGAGCTTATTGTGCACCGTCGCCGCACGATCGCCTCGATCGCCGTAATGGCGGTATCCGCAATGTATCTCGTCGCAATCTTCGGCATCTTCGGGTCCATCACCGGATCGGTCAACCGGTTGGCGGACGGTGTCGCCGGCGTCGCCGCGCTCGAGGTGTCGGGTATCACCGATGCGGGTTTCCCCGAAGCGGTGTTGGCCGACGTGGCCAAGGTTCCCGGTGTCGCGACCGCGGCACCGATGATCCGGATGTCCGCGCCCACAGCGTCGGAGCCGGTCCTGCTGTTCGGCGCCGACGATCGCAGTCGCGCATTGGAAGGCGCCCTGAAAGACGCGGTCGGAGTCCAACTCCAGGCGCCCACAGCCGCCGAGGGTGTCCGGGTAGGCCCCGCCGTCGGCCACGCCAAAGGTGAGACCTTCCAGCTCAGCTCGGGCTCGGTCACCGTCGCCGAAGTACTCGAAGGCAAGCAACTCGCCGACCTCAACGGCGGACACTACGTGCTCGCCCCATTGCCGTTGGCGCAGCAGGTCACTGGACGGCAAGGCCAGCTCGATTCGATCCTCATCACCACGGCACCGGGTGCGGATCTCGCCACGGTTCGCGGCCAGGTCACCGCCGCGGTTGCAGACCGGGCCATCGTGGCTGACCCGAGCCTGCGGGCGGCGCGGGCCGGCGATGGGGTCAAGCTGATGAACTACATGGCCTTGATGGGCGCGGCGGTCGCGTTGGTGGTCGGGGCATTCCTGATCTACACGACGATGACCATGGCGATCGCCCAACGGCGCCCGGTCATCTCGATGCTGCGCGCGATCGGCGGCCGACGCGTCACCATCGTTCGCGACATGCTCGCCGAGGCCGCGATCCTCGGCCTGATCGGCGGCGCCATCGGATCGGCCCTCGGAATAGCTTTGGGCCGCTTGGCGATCGGCCGCCTACCGCCGACAGTCACCCAGGGACTCGAAGCCCGCATCGAATACTGGCTGCCCGGCTACGCGATCCCGGCGGCCATCGTCGCGACAGTCCTCACCAGTGTGGCCGCGTCGGCGATGGCCGCCCGGCAGGTGTACAAGGTGTCACCGATCGAAGCGTTGGCGCCGGTTGGCGTTTCGGCGGCCGACACCGTGGCGCGCTGGTTGCGCATTGTCAGCGGGGTCGCTGCCGTGGTGGTGCTGGCGGCCTCGATCCTGATCGTGTTCTACCAACCGGGCTCGCTGGCGTTCGTGGCCATTGCGGCGCTGTTCACGGCCCAGATCGCGCTGGGTTTCGCGCTCACCGGGCCGATCGTGAAATCCACTGCCGCAGTGGCCCGCATCTTCGGATCGGCCGGGGCCCTTGCGGCGGCGACGATCGAGCGCGCACCGCGGCGCGTGTGGGCGACGGTGATGACGGTGCTCATCGCCGTGGTCACGACCGTGGTGATCACCGGCACCAACAACGACATGATCCGATCCGCCCGTGACATCTTCGCACCGGTCGCCGACGTCGACGTCATGGTCAGCGCCAACTCGCCCGACCGGTATCCCACCGACGTTCTGCCACAGGGACTTACCGAGAAGGTGGCAGCGGTGCCGGGTGTCGCCGACGTCACCGAAGGCTCCTCCGGGTTCGCGGTCGTCGGCGGCACCCGCGTGATGCTCGACGGGTTCGCGTCGGGCACCCATGATCCGCTGTTCCGCGCTCTCGACGAACCCGTGCGCCGCGACGTCCTCGCCGGCCGCGGGGTGGTGCTCTCCCAGAATCTGGGCAAGACCCTCGGCGTCGACGTGGGCGACGAGCTGCAGTTGCAAACGCCCCACGGTCCGCAACCGACCACCGTGCTCGCCCTGGTGCCTTACTTCTCGACCGTCATCGGAACTGTGGGGATGAGCCTCAACCAGATGCGGGAGTGGTTCAACCGCCCGGGCGTGACCACACTGCAGATCACCGCCGCCGACGGCACCGATCCCGGCCAACTGCTGGCTGACATCCGCGGTGTGGTGCCCGCCCCGAACCACACCTACGACGGCCGCACCGCGCTGGCCGGTCTCGAAGCGCCGCTGCATCAGAGCATGCTCATCGCCAACGCCGTATGGATCATCGTGGTGTTCGTCGCCGGGGTCGCACTGCTGAACACGTTGACGCTGTCGGTCCTCGAACGACGCCGCGAAATCGGTGTGCTGCGGGCGATGGGGTCCAGCCGCCGGTACACCCTGGGCATGGTGCTGGCCGAGGCTGCGGCCATCGGCGTCGTGGGCGGTGTCCTGGGGCTGGGCGTCGGCCTCATCGATCAGTGGCTGTTCAGCCTCGTCAGCGGCGACATCATGAACTTCGACGTCACCTTCCGGCCGAGTCCGATGGCGCTGGTCTTCACCCTCGGGGCGCTGGCGATCAGCCTGCTCGGCTCCGTCCCGCCCGCACGGCGTGCGGCGCGGCTCAACATCATTGAGGCCGTCAGCGTCGAATAGCGACGCCCTGCAGATGCGGCGTACACGGCGGTGGCACCAACGTCCGCCGGTTGCTCCGCAGTCCCCGGGTGTCGAATCCGGCCGCGGCGATGGCCTCGACGGTGCGGCGGTTGGGCTCGCACCCGGACGCCAACCATGACCACGGCGTGGCGATGAGATCCTGGAACCGGCCCATCACACCGTCCCCGCGGACATGCTCGAGGACCACCAATCTGCCTCCCGGCGCAAGCACCCGCCGGATCTCGCCGAGAGTCGCCGCCACATCGTCGACCGAACACAACACCAGCCCCACATGCACCGAGTCGAAACTGTTGTCCGGGAACGGCATCGACTCCCCGACCCCGTCGACGATGTCGGCGTCAACGCCGATGCGACGCGCCAACGCGGCAGCCATCCGCCGCATCGCGGCCTCCGGCTCGACCGCGGCAACCGAGGTCACCGCCGCGGGAAGAAACATCAGATCGGTGCCCGGGCCGAGCCCCACGATCAGCAGCCTGCCGGTGGCATGGCTCATCGCCTCCCGCCGGTACCGGCGGTAGAACAGGCGGTCGAATACCGGCATACCGAACCGGTACACGTACGGGAACAACGGATTACGGTGCTTCAGATTCATCCTCCCAGGCAGGGTGCACTTGTGACGCGTTGGCCTTGGCCAGAGAAGTTCACGTTGCCTCCGCACAGTGACACCGCGAGGTTGTTGTCCCCATTCACCACCGCGTGGCTGTTCGGGATGGCGTAGGAAGTGTTGTCGTTCCCGGTTACCCGGTTCGTGCTGCCGAAGGCGGCCCGGACGTCGTTGTTGTCGCCGGTCGCGGTGGAGGTGCTGTCGTCGCCCGCGAAGACGAAGTTTCCGTCGCCGTCAGCCCGTGCGTTGCTGCCGTTGATCGCCAGGACGAAGTTTCTGTCCCCGTTGGCCGTGGCGGTGCTGGCGTTCGCGCCGGGCAGGTCGAACGCGATGGCGGTGCTGCGGCCCGCTGTGGTCGCCGTGCTGCCGCCCAGCTGCACCAGGTTGCGACCGTTGGTCGACACCGCCAGCCCGCCCGTGCGGGGTTGCTGCGTCGCCGCCGCGGTAGGCGACTCGTCGCCCGTCGACGTGTCAGCCCATGCGGTTCCTACCCCGAAACAGAGGGCCGCGATCGGCGCGGCGGCACACACGCTGACGAATTTGGCTGCTGTTTTCATGGGAATCCCACCCTTCCTGGGTGGATAGGACCACCCACACTCTTGGGCACGTCGGCCGGCGGCCAATGGTTCAACCCAGATCCAGACGAAACGGTGGATATTCGTCGCGCATCAACGACACGTACACGGCCACGCGGTAACGCCACCGGACGATCCCCATCAGGAGGTCGAACATGCCCGGCGAAATCGTGCCCCTGGCCGACAACCGCACCGCGGATATCACGCACAGCACCTGCAGCAACGGCTCCATCGCCCAGCAGATGATGATCTGCGGCAGCGCAAGCAAAGGCTTCACCAGCACCATCCACTTGATGAGTCGTTCCGGATAGTCGACGTCGAGTTCGCCCGGATAGTCGGGCCGCGCGGTGAGGGTGAAGGGCGGGTACACATCGGTGCTGTTCATCGGGAACCGGTAGTTCATCACTCGCCAGGACCAGCGCAGCACCCCGACATTGAAGTCGAAGATGGGCCGCGGATAGCGCCCGGTGGCCAGGATCGCCACGCCCGCAACGATGGTCAGCAATGGATACACCAGGTACAGGGCGATCAATATGGGGTAGTGCGGAACGGCCAGCACACACCATTTGACGAGCCAGAGCCAGCGAGAGGGATCGTCGATCGCGCCCCGGACCCGAACCGCGTTCATCGCGGGCGGCAGCTCGTCGCGACCGCCATATGGTGGTTGATGTCCGCGGCCATCCGGCGGTGACTCGTCGACTGCAAGAACGTGGCCAGCGCCCAGGTCATGAACCGGTCCGGGATCATCGCCGCGGGCCCCAGCACCGCCTCACCGTGCGAGACCTGCAGCGACGCCACCCGGGACACGACCGCAACGCGGTGTCGGCGCGTCTTCTCATACCAGCGCAGCGCGCCGGACAGGTCGCGATGGGCATTGCGCTGGAAATCCGACAGCGCTCTGCACAGGACCATCGTGTCGAGCAGTGCCTGATTGGTCCCCTGCGCCAGCGTCGGTGGCATGGTGTGGGCCGCATCGCCGAGCAAGGTCAGTGCGCCGTGGCCCGGTCCGGGAATCGGGTGCCGGAAATGGGGATAGGGCGAATGTGCGAGGTCATCGTCGGTGAGCGTGGCGAGTACACGGTCGACCAGCTCGGACCATCCGGTGAACGTGGACCGGATCACGTCGATCGGGCGTGCCGGCCTGACAAAGTCCGGCGACCACGGCAGGTCGAACCACCACTGGACATCGGAGCCGCCGGCCGGCCACAGGCCGAGGTTTCCGTGCTCACCGATGACGACGAACGCGACGTGCCTGTCCGCGCCGTCGGGAAGCGCGGCCAGCCCCTGCCAGCTGCACCAGCCGGTCGGCTCCGGCCTTCGGGCCCCGACGACACCGCGAACCGTCGAATGCAGGCCATCGGCGCCGATCACCAGATCAGCTTCGGCCGCGTGGCCGTCTGCGAAATCGACCCGTGCGACGGTGCCCGTGTTGACCACGCCGACGGCGTGGGCGTTGCACCGAATCCGTTCGGCTGGAAAGCCTTTCAGCAGCCGTTCGAGCAAGACCTGACGCGGAACCATCCGAACGGGCTCACCGAGGCGGTGCATGATCGTGGACGTGTTCAACGTGGCAAGGGGGCGACCCGTGGATGTCACGACCCGCACGGTGGACAGCTCCTGGCCGGCCCCGTCCATGTCCACGCCCAGCTGTCCCAGCACCGTCGCGCCGTTGGGCCAGATGGTCACGGCACCGCCACCGGCCTGTACATCCGGGCGCTGCTCGAACACGGTGACGTCATGTCCGTCCCGCAGCAATCCCCGGGCGATGGAGACGCCACCTACCCCGGCACCGATGACCAGGACCCGAAGCGGCCCGTTCGGCGCCGACTGAGTGCGAGACCGGCTCCCGGGCCGTTTTGGGCCCACGGCTCAATGTATGACCCTGACCAGGCGGCTGTACAGGGTTCGCACACGTTGGGCGGGGTTCAGGACCACCGCTGGGCCGAAATGACCACCATCGGGCGCGGGAAACGCAGCGTCGCGCACGCATCGTCGAGGGTGGCCTCGATTTCCTCGGCGCATCCGTACAGGTCACCGCCGAAGCAGGCGAATTCTCCGCCGAGCGCGATCCGGGTCAGCACCACGCCACGCTCGCGACGGATGCCGGCCATCTCCACCAGCAGGTCACCCACCGCCGCCGAACATCTCACGAAATGGTGCGCCCCCGAACCGATTTCACCGGACAGTCCCACCAGATCGAGCCGCGGACCGGCCAGCACCGCGCTGACGACATCGGCTGCGGCGACGCTCGGCATCCCGATCAACACCCGTTGCCTGCGGTGCGGGACAGCGGCCGACGCCAGCAGCTCGACGTGCTCGACCGTCGTCACCACCAGCCGACCCGCCCCGAGATTGGCTGTGCAGAACACCAACTCGTCGGCGGTCATCCCGTCGGCATGCACCAGCAGGCGCATCGGGTGGATACTGGCCCCGATCGCGGTGCTGAGCTCCGAACCGGTGCGCACTTCGACGGCGACGCTGTGCTCACGTACCCATTTGGCCACTGCGCCGTCGCTCAAAGCCGTTGCTCGTAGCGATATCTCGACCATGTCGAGCAACCGTCGGGACACCGGGGGCAGTACGGGCGAAACCGGTCGCAGGCCCATCGACAGCGTCACTGAGAACCTCCTCTGAATCCCCCCGGCCGGATGCCGTGGGTGTTCACCCCGAGATTCCGCCGCGGAAGGCCACAAATTCCAGCATCCTTGCAGGGTCTTGACAGGCTGAGCGCAAACCTTGATGCCCCGTTGACAGCGGTCACCACCTTGCGGTGATGACATACGCACAGCCCAGGATCAGGCTGCAGCCGACCATCTGCAGCACCGAGGGCACCTGCGCGAGCACCACCCCGGCCAGCAACAGTGCACCGACCGGGGTGAGCAGCAGCAATGCCGAGCTCACCTCGGCACGCAACGACGGGCTACCAAGCGCCACCAACAACCATCCGAGCACCTGACCGCAAACAGCGGTCAGCACAAGCCATTTCGCCTGACCCCAACCAAGGGTGAGAGTCACACCGCCCCAACAGGTTCCGCCGATGAGGGCAGCCACCGCCGCCGACACCATGATGGTCACGTACGACTGCACCGGCGGCTGATCCGCACCACCGCGCCGAAGCAGGAACAAGAACACCGAGTAACACAACGCGGCCAGCGCGGAGTGCACCGTTCCGGCGACCGGCGCCGACCCCGTTACCCCGTCTTCGAGGACCCCTCCGGTGAGCACCGCACCCACGATGACGACGGGCAGCAGCGCCAGAAACCGCCTGCTCAAGCCCTCACGGTCGATCAGCCAGGCGAGCAGCGGCACCATGACAACCTGGGTGTTGACGAGCACCGCCGAAAGCCCGACGCCGACCTCGTAGATCGCCTGGGTCCAGAACAACGCGTCGGCCGCGAACAGCACGCCCGCCGTGGCTGCCCAGAACTGTGCCCGCATCGTCGGCGCTCCGCGGCGCCGCCACTCCGCGACCGCCAGCGGAGCCAGCAACGGCAGGGCGAAGACACAGCGAAAAAACGACGCCGTGCCCGGCGAGGTGCTCGAGATGGCGACGAACAAGCCCGAGGTGGACACGCCGAGCGCACCCAGAGCCGTGGCCGGCACCGGGCGGTCGGCGATGGCGCCCACCCAGGTGCTCAAGCCACGACTCAACTCGGTAGCCACCGTCTGATCGTAGGAACCGGGACGCCCCGGACGCATCCCGTTTTCCCCGGCTGCCGCCGGGTCCGCAGCGTCGTCGCGAAAGAAGACCGTTAAGGACAGCTGCGGCCGCGTAAAGAATCCGTCAAGACCGTGTCCAGGGGGCTGAGCTGGGCAGATCCTGGGTCAGGCCGCCGAAACACGGTGGCCTGTAAACGTGTCTTAACGGGAGACTGCATGTCCGTGTTGGTGTACGTCCTGCTGACGGTGGCGATCTTCGCCCTCCTCGGCCTGGTGCAGAGGTTGGTCGAACGGCTGTGAGCTACGAGAACATCGTCGGCCTGATTCTGGTGATCCTCATCGCCGTATTCGTCTTCGCCGCACTGCTCTTCCCCGAAAGGTTCTAGTGACTACCACTACCGCGGGGATCGGATTCCTCGCCTTGCTCATCGTGGCCATCGCACTGGTACACCGGCCACTGGGCGACTACATGTACCGCGTGTACACGACGGAAAAGGACTCGCGCCCAGAACGGTTCATCTACCGGCTGATCGGCGCGGACCCACGGGCAGAACAGTCCTGGGGCTCCTATGCCCGCAGTGTGCTGGCGTTCTCGGCGGTCAGCCTCCTGTTTCTGTTCGGCCTGCAACTGCTGCAGGGCAGGCTGCCGCTGCACCTGAATGACCCGGCCACCCCGATGACCCCGGCGCTGGCCTGGAACACCGCCGTCAGCTTCGTCACCAACACGAACTGGCAGGCCTATTCCGGCGAGACGACCCAGGGCCACCTGGTGCAGATGGCCGGCCTGGCGGTGCAGAACTTCGTCTCCGCCGCGGTCGGCATGGCCGTCGCGATCGCGCTGGTGCGTGGCTTCGCGCGGCTGCGCACCGGGGAGCTCGGCAACTTCTGGGCCGACCTGGTCCGGGGCAGCCTCCGCATCCTGCTGCCGATCTCGATCGTCGGCGCTATCGTGCTGATTGCGGGGGGCGTCATCCAGAACTTCGCGCTGCACGACACCGTCGTCACCACGCTCAGCGGCGCCCAACAGACCATCCCGGGCGGGCCCGTCGCCAGTCAGGAAGTGATCAAGGAACTCGGCACCAACGGCGGCGGCTTCTTCAACGCCAACTCGGCGCACCCCTTCGAGAACCCGACCACCTGGACCAACTGGGTGGAGATCTTCCTGATCCTGCTGATCCCGTTTGCGTTGCCGCGCACCTTCGGTCGCATGGTGGGCAGCTCCAAGCAGGGGTACGCGATCGTGGCCGTGATGGGCGTCATCGCCACCCTGAGCGTCAGCCTGACGATGCTGTTCCAGCTGCAGCACCACGGCACCGTGCCCACCGCGGTCGGTGCCGCGATGGAGGGCGTCGAGCAGCGCTTCGGGGTGGCCGATTCGGCCGTGTTCGCGGCGTCGACGACGCTGACGTCCACCGGTGCGGTCGACTCGTTCCACGATTCCTACACCAGCCTCGGCGGCATGATGACGATGTTCAACATGCAGCTCGGCGAGGTCGCGCCGGGTGGTGTCGGGTCCGGCCTGTACGGCATGCTGATCCTGGCGATCATCACCGTGTTCGTCGCCGGCCTGATGGTCGGACGCACCCCGGAGTATCTCGGCAAGAAGATCACTCCCCGCGAAATCAAGCTTGCCGCAAGCTATTTCCTGGTGACGCCGTTGATCGTGCTGACCGGGACCGCAGTGGCGATGGCGCTGCCCGGCCAACGCGACGGCATGCTCAACACCGGGCCGCACGGGCTCTCGGAGGTGCTCTATGCGTTCACCTCGGCCGCCAACAACAACGGCTCGGCCTTCGCGGGCATCAGCGTCAACACCGAGTGGTACAACACCGCCCTGGGTTTGGCGATGCTGTTCGGCCGCTTCCTGCCGATCATCCTGGTGCTGGCGCTGGCGGGCTCGCTGGCCTGCCAGGGCTCCACGCCCGAGTCGGTCGGCACACTGCCCACCCATCGGCCACAGTTCGTCGGAATGGTCGCCGGAGTCACCCTGATCCTGGTGGCCCTCACCTTCCTGCCCATGCTGGCGCTCGGGCCCCTCGCCGAAGGAATTCACTGATGTCTGTTCACACGGCTCAACGAGCTGTCCCCGACCACACCAAACCCAAGCCCGCGAACACTATTCAGGGCGGACTGCTCGACCCGGCCATGCTGTGGCGGGCATTGCCCGACGCGGTCCGCAAGCTCAACCCGCGCACGCTGTGGCGCAACCCGGTGATGTTCATCGTGGAGCTCGGCGCCGTCTGGAGCACGGTGCTGGCGATCGTGGCGCCCAGTTGGTTCAGCTGGCTGATCGTGGGATGGCTGTGGCTCACCGTGGTGTTCGCCAACCTCGCCGAAGCCGTCGCCGAGGGTCGCGGCAAGGCCCAGGCCGAATCATTGCGGAAAACCAAGGCGGACACCATGGCCCGCCGACTCAGCGCCTCCGGCGCCGAGGAACAGGTCCCCGCACCCCAGCTCACCCTCGGCGACATCGTCGTGGTCGAAGCCGGCCAGACCATCCCCGGCGACGGCGACGTGGTGGAAGGCATTGCCTCGGTGGATGAATCGGCCATCACCGGTGAATCCGCCCCGGTGATCCGCGAATCCGGCGGCGACCGGTCCGCAGTGACCGGTGGCACCACGGTGCTCAGCGACCGCATCGTCGTCAAGATCACCCAGAAGCCCGGCGAGAGTTTCATCGACCGGATGATCGCCCTGGTCGAGGGCGCCAACCGGCAGAAGACGCCCAACGAGATCGCGCTGAACATCCTGCTGTCCGCGTTGACGATCATCTTCGTGTTCGCCGTCGCGACCCTGCAGCCACTGGCCATCTACTCCAAGGCCAACAACCCGGGGGTACCGGACACCTTGTCGCTCACCGCAAACGGTGTCAGCGGCATCGTGATGGTCGCGCTGTTGGTGTGTCTGATCCCGACGACGATCGGTGCCCTGTTGAGCGCCATCGGCATCGCCGGCATGGATCGCCTCGTGCAGCGCAACGTGCTCGCGATGTCTGGCCGTGCGGTGGAGGCCGCAGGCGACGTGAATACCCTGCTGCTGGACAAGACCGGCACCATCACCCTCGGCAACCGGCAGGCCTCCGCGTTCCTCCCGCTGGCCGGGGTGACGCCTGACCAGCTCGCCGACGCCGCGCAGCTGTCCAGCCTGGCCGACGAAACACCCGAGGGCCGGTCGATCGTGGTGTTCGCCAAGGAACATTTCGGTCTGCGGGCGCGCACCCCCGGTGAGCTCACGCACGCCGAATGGGTCGAGTTCAGCGCCACCACCAGAATGTCCGGCGTCGACCTCGAAGGCCAGAAGCTGCGCAAGGGCGCAGCCGGTGCCCTCGCGGATTGGGTGCGTGCCGAAGGCGGCACGGTGCCGGCGGAACTCGGCGACATCGTCGACGGTATCTCCGCGGCAGGCGGCACTCCGCTTGTGGTGGGGCAGGTGACCGACAAGGCCGAAGTCCTTGGCGTCATCCACCTCAAAGACGTCGTCAAGCAAGGCATGCGGGAACGTTTCGACGAGATGCGCCGCATGGGTATCCGCACGGTGATGATCACCGGCGACAACCCGTTGACCGCCAAGGCGATCGCCGACGAGGCCGGTGTCGACGACTTCCTCGCCGAGGCCACCCCGGAGGACAAGCTGGCGCTGATCAAGAGCGAGCAGGCCGGTGGCCGGCTCGTCGCGATGACCGGTGACGGCACCAACGACGCTCCCGCGTTGGCGCAGGCCGACGTCGGCGTCGCGATGAACACCGGCACCTCGGCGGCCAAAGAGGCCGGCAACATGGTCGATCTCGACTCCGACCCGACCAAGCTGATCGAGATCGTGGAGATCGGCAAGCAACTGCTGATCACCCGCGGCGCCCTGACGACGTTCTCCATCGCCAACGACATCGCGAAGTACTTCGCGATCATCCCGGCGCTGTTCGTCACCCTGTTCCCCGGCCTGGACCTGCTGAACATCATGCGGCTGCACAGCCCGCAGTCGGCGATCCTGTCGGCGGTGATCTTCAACGCGCTGGTGATCATCGCGCTGATCCCGTTGGCCCTCAAGGGTGTCCGCTACACCCCGAGCAGCGCCTCGAAGCTGTTGAGCCGCAACCTGTGCCTGTACGGCCTCGGCGGCATCGTGGCCCCGTTCATCGGGATCAAACTCATCGACCTAATAATCCAACTTCTCCCCGGGATGTCCTGACATGCAATTCACGAACCTGGTCCGCCAACACGCCGCGGCGCTGCGGGCACTGCTGGTGCTCACCGTCGTCCTCGGCATCGGCTACCCGCTGTTCATCTGGCTGGTCGCCCAACTCCCCGGCCTGAACCACAACGCCGACGGGTCGATCATCGAGGTGAGCGGAAAGCCGGTGGGCAGCAGCCTGATCGGCCAGCAGTTCACCGACGCCGACGGCAACCCGCTGCCGCAGTACTTCCAGAGCCGCCCCTCAGCGGGTGACTATGATCCGATGGCTTCCGGTGCGAGCAACCTGGGCCCGGAAAGCATCGTTGACGCTCCTCGCGTGCGCAGCCTGCTCACCGAGGTGTGCACCCGCAGCCAGGCCGTGGGCGAGCGGGACGGGGTGAGCGGCGCCCGGCCGTTCTGCACCGGGGGCGGGGTGGGTGCGGTGCTGTCGGTGATCGGCCCGCGCGATGCCCAAGGCACCGTGGCGCACCCCACCACGGTGGTCAGCATCAACGAACCCTGCCCGGCCACACCGTTCCTGAGCACCTACCGCGGTGTACGCGTGCAGTGCGCCAAGAGCGGGGAGGACTACAGCGCCGGGGTGCTCGTCCCGGTCATCGGCGCGGCGCGCACCCAGGTGCCTGCCGATGCGGTGACCGCCAGCGGCAGCGGCCTGGACCCCCACATCTCCCCCGCCTACGCCGAACTGCAGGTGAACCGGGTCGCCGAGGCCCGCGGCGTCAGCCCCGACCGGGTCCGCCAGTTGGTCGCCGAACACACCGAGGGCCGCACGCTCGGATTCATCGGCGAACCGCGGGTCAACGTGCTCGAGCTGAACATCGCGCTGGACACGCTTGCCGCTGGTGGATGATGGGCTTGTGAGCACGCCGGCGTCCAACGCCACCAAACGCGGGGAGCTGCGCATCTACCTGGGCGCAGCTCCCGGCGTCGGCAAAACCTACGCGATGCTCGGCGAGGCGCACCGCCGGATCGAACGCGGCACCGACCTGGTGGCCGCGGTCGTCGAGACCCATGGCCGCAAGAAGACCGCCGCACTGCTCGACGGCATCGAGGTGATCGCGCCGCGCTACATCGACTACCGGGGCGGGCGTTTCCCCGAACTCGACGTGGCCGCGGTGCTGGCGCGTAACCCGCAGGTGGTGCTGGTCGACGAGCTCGCCCACACCAACACCCCGGGCAGCCGCAATGCCAAACGCTGGCAGGACATCGAGGAGCTGCTCGCCGCAGGCATCACGGTGATCACGACGGTCAACGTGCAACACCTGGAGAGCCTCAACGACGTCGTCACCGGGATCACCGGCATCGAACAACAGGAGAAGGTGCCCGACGAGGTCGTGCGGGCCGCCGATCAGATCGAACTCGTCGACATCACCCCGGAGGCGCTGCGGCGCAGGCTGTCCCACGGCAACGTGTACGCGCCCGAACGCATCGACGCCGCCCTGTCCAACTACTTCCGGCGCGGAAACCTCACCGCGCTACGGGAACTGGCGCTGCTGTGGCTGGCCGACCAGGTCGACGCCGCGCTGGCCAAGTACCGCGCCGACAACAAGATCACCGACACCTGGGAGGCGCGCGAGCGCGTCGTCGTCGCCGTCACCGGCGGTCCGGAGTCAGAGACCCTGGTGCGTCGGGCATCCCGGATCGCGTCGAAGTCTTCTGCGGAACTCATGGTGGTCCATGTGGTCCGCGGTGACGGGCTCTCCGGTGTCTCGGCGCCACAGATGGGCCGGGTCCGCGATCTCATCGCCAGCCTGGGCGCCACGTTGCACACGGTGGTCGGCGACGACGTGCCCACCGCGCTGCTGGATTTCGCCCGCGAGGTCAACGCCACCCAACTGGTGATCGGCACCTCGCGACGGTCCCGGTGGGCCCGGGTCTTCGATGAGGGCATCGGCTCCACCGTGGTGCAGCGGTCGGAGAAGATCGACGTCCACATGGTCACCCACGAGCAGGCCCGCAGCCCGTTCGCATGGTCGTGGGCCAGCGAGCGTCAGCGGCATCTGGCGTCCTGGCTTGCCGCACTGGCGGTTCCGTCTGTCATCTGCGCGCTCATCGTGTCGCTGCTGGACCCGTACCTCGGCGTCAGCGGCGAAAGCGCGGTGTTCTTCATCGGTGTGCTGGTGGTCGCCCTCCTCGGCGGTGTCGCCCCCGCCGCGCTGTCGGCGGTGCTGTCGGGGCTGCTGCTCAACTATTTCCTGGCCGACCCGCGGCACACCTTCACCATCGCCGAACCCGACAGCGCCGTCACGGTCGTGGTGTTGTTGATGGTCGCCGTGGCAGTGTCGGCGCTGGTCGACATGGCCGCCGGCCGGGCACGTGAGGCCAGGCGCGCGTCGCAGGAAGCTGAGCTGTTGACGCTGTTCGCCGGGTCGGTGCTGCGCGGTGCGGATCTGGGCACGCTGCTGGAACGGGTGCGGGAGACGTATTCGCAACGCGCCGTGAGTCTGCTGCGGGAAAGTGACGGCGACGCGCAGATCATGGCCTGTGTGGGCGAGGATCCCTGTGTGCAGGTCGACACCGCGGACACCGCGGTCGAGGTCGGCGACGACGAGTTCTGGTTGTTGATGGCCGGGCGCAAACTCACCGCCCGCGATCTGCGGGTGCTGAGCGCGGTGGCCAAGCAGGCCGCCGGTCTGGTCAAGCAGCGCGAGTTGACCGAGGAGGCAGGCAAAGCCGAGGCCATCGCGCAGGCCGACGCGCTGCGCCGCTCGCTGCTCTCGGCGGTCAGCCACGATCTGCGCACCCCGCTGGCCGGCGCCAAGGCCGCGGTGTCGAGCCTGCGCAGCGACGACGTCGATTTCTCCGACGAGGACACCGCCGAGCTGCTGGCCACCATCGAGGAGTCGATCGATGCGCTCACCGCGCTGGTCGGCAACCTGCTCGACTCCTCACGGCTGGCCGCCGGCGTGGTCCGGCCGGAGCTGCGCCGGGTGTATCTGGAGGAGACGGTACAGCGCGCCCTGCTGGGGATCAGCAAGGGCGCCACCGGCTTCGCCAGGGAGGGGCTGGACCGGGTGAAGGTCGAGGTCGGCGACGCGGTGGTGATGGCCGACAGTGGTCTACTGGAACGCGTGCTGGCCAATCTGATCGACAACGCGCTGCGGTACGCACCGGCAGGCCCGGTGCGGGTCACTGCGGGGCCGGTCGCCGACCGCGTGCTGATCGCCGTCATCGACGAAGGCCCCGGTATGCCGCGGGGCGCCGAAGAACGGTTGTTCGCACCGTTTCAGCGACTCGGCGATCACGACACCAGCAGCGGCGTCGGCCTCGGCCTGTCGGTGGCGCGCGGATTCACCGAGGCGATGGGCGGCACCATCGCGGCCACGGACACCCCCGGCGGCGGTCTCACGGTCGAAATCGACCTTACCGCACCGCCGAAGGACGGATCGGTATGACGACGAACAAGACCAGGGTGCTGGTCATCGACGATGAACCGCAGATCCTTCGTGCGCTGCGGATCAACCTGTCGGTGCGCGGCTATGAGGTGAGCACGGCGGCCACCGGAGCCGACGCGCTGCGCAGTGCCGCCGATCATCGCCCGGATGTGATCGTGCTCGACCTGGGACTGCCCGACATGTCCGGTATCGACGTGTTGGCGGGCCTGCGGGGCTGGCTCTCCGCCCCGGTGATCGTGTTGTCGGCGCGCACGGATTCCTCCGACAAGGTGGAGGCGCTCGACGCCGGTGCCGACGACTACGTCACCAAACCCTTTGGTATGGATGAGTTTCTGGCCCGGCTGCGCGCCGCGGTGCGACGTGCCGCTGCCGCCGAGACAGACGAGCCGGTGATCGAAACAGCCTCCTTCACAGTCGATCTCGCCGCCAAGAAGGTCACCAAGAACAACGTCGAGGTGCATCTGACGCCCACCGAATGGGGCATGCTGGAGATGCTGGTGCGCAACCGCGGCAAACTGGTGGGCCGCGAAGAGCTGCTCAAAGAGGTGTGGGGGCCGGCCTACGCGACCGAAACCCACTATCTGCGGGTGTACCTGGCCCAGCTCCGCCGCAAGCTTGAAGACGACCCGTCACACCCGGTGCACCTGTTGACCGAAGCGGGGATGGGTTACCGGTTCACCGAGTAGCTTCCCCCGTCGCCTTCTTCCGTCACCTTCTTCCGTCACCTTCCTCCGGCGAGCAGACAGTTCGGTACCTAATACGCGGGCGAAATGGGTACCGAACTGTCTGCTCGCGGGGAAAGGTGCGCGCGACAATGTCTCATTCCGGCTCAGATCGGTGTTCGGCGAGGGACACCAACCGCTGCGTGCATTCGCGGTTGCGGGGATAAGCGAGCAGCAGGCCCAGCCGGCGGGGCACCCAGTTGAGCGGCCCGCCGATCGGCACTTCCGCCATTTCGATGCGGGAACCGCTCTCGGTGTCGTGCAGCCGCAGCGTGATGCGGGCGCCACCGAATGGCCTTCCCTTGGCGCGCAGCACCAGTTCCTCACGCGGTGTGCATGACTCGACCTCGGTTTCGTCGTTGAGCACGACGGGCCAGATGCCGATGGTGTGGTGGATGACGCTGCCCGGGGCCGGCCAATTGGGGTCGACGGCGCGCATGCGGGTGTTGCCGACCACCCACTGTGAGTAGGTCCAGCCGTCGGCGATGACGTTCCACAGCTGCTGCCGTGTTGCTGTCGTATCGCGCTTGACGGTCAGCGAGCTGTCGACTGCCGCCGGAGATGACTCCATCGTGGATGCCCCCTTTGAACTGTGGCGATGGGCTACCCGGACCCGCCCGGCTCAAACCCCGCACCGAAAGGTCTCCTTCGGATGTGATTTGCAGGGTTGCACGGACGTTGCACGTGACGCAGATTACGGTTTGCGGTATGCCCGGTTATCGCGACCTCTTCGACGCCAGCATCACCGATCCGGCCACGTTCTGGGCCGAGGCCGCCAAGGCGGTCACCTGGACGCGCGCGCCGCAACGCATCCTCGATGACAGCAACCCGCCGTTCTACCGCTGGTTTCCCGACGCGGAGCTGAACACCTGCGCCAACGCCCTAGACCGGCACCTGTCCGAACGTGGCGACCAGGCTGCGCTGATCTACGACTCGCCGGTCACCGGGACCCAGCGTACCTACACCTACCAGGAGCTTTGCGACGCGACCGCGAAGTTCGCCGGGGCGCTGCGCGACCTCGGGGTGAGCAAGGGCGACCTGGTCGTGATCTACATGCCGATGGTCCCGGAGGCGGTCATCGCGATGCTGGCCTGCGCCCGGTTGGGCGCCGTGCACTCGGTGGTGTTCGGCGGGTTCGCCGCCCACGAATTGGCGGCCCGCATCGACGACGCGCGTCCGGTGGTGGTGGTCAGCGCGTCGTGCGGGATCGAGCCGACCCGCATCGTCGAGTACAAGCCGATGCTCGACGCCGCGCTGGAAATGGCCGAGCATCACCCGAGCGCCTGCGTCATCCTGCAGCGCGAACAGAGCCCGTGCGACCTGGTCGACGGCCGGGACCGCGACTGGCAGGAGCTGGTGGCCGCCGCGGCGCCTGCCGACCCAGTACCGGTGGCCGCCACCGACCCGCTGTATGTGCTGTACACCTCGGGCACCACCGGCAAACCCAAAGGCATCGTCCGCGACAACGGCGGGCACGCCGTCGCGCTGCTGTGGAGCATGCGCAACGTCTACGACACCCAGCCCGGCGACGTGTACTGGGCCGCCTCCGATGTCGGTTGGGTGGTCGGCCACTCCTACATCGTGTACGCGCCACTGCTGCTCGGCGCGACAACCGTTCTCTACGAAGGCAAACCGATCGGCACCCCGGACGCCGGGGCGTTCTGGCGGGTGGCCGCCGAGCACAAGGTGAAGGTGCTGTTCACCGCGCCGACGGCGATCCGAGCCATCAAGAAGGTAGATCCCGACGGCAGTTTCATCGGCAAATACGATCTGTCGGCGCTGAAGTATCTGTTCCAGGCCGGCGAGCGGCTCGACCCCGACACCTACCATTGGGCCGCCGACAAGCTCGGCATCCCGATCGTCGACCACTGGTGGCAGACCGAAACCGGCTGGGCGATCGCCGCCGATCCGATGGGCGTGGAACCGATGGACATCAAACCCGGTTCGGCGACCGTGCCGATGCCCGGCTACGACGTGCGGATCCTGCGGCCCGACGGCACGGTGTGCGACGCGAACGAAGAAGGCGCGATCTGCGTCAAGCTGCCGCTGCCGCCCGGCACCCTGCCGACGCTGTGGGGTGACGACAACCGCTACGTCTCGTCGTACCTGTCTGCGTTCCCGGGCCATTACCTCACCGGTGACGGCGGCTACCTCGACTCCGACGACTACCTGTTCGTGATGGGCCGCACCGACGACGTCATCAATGTCGCCGGGCACCGGCTGTCCACCGGATCGATCGAAGCCGTGCTGGCCGAACACCCGGCGGTGGCCGAATGTGCGGTGATCGGTGTTGCCGACGAGATCAAAGGCCAGGTTCCGCGTGGCTTCGTGGTGCTCAAGTCGGGGGCGTCGGCCGACGCGTTGGCCGACGAGCTGATCGAGGCGGTGCGCGAAAACATCGGCGCGGTGGCCTTTTTCAAGCTCGTCGACGTGGTGGCCGCGCTGCCGAAAACCCGTTCGGGCAAGATCCTGCGCAAGACCATGCGCGGTATCGCCGACGGCCGTGACGAGCCGGTGCCCTCCACGATCGAAGATCCGTCGGTGCTCGAAGCGCTCAAGGATGTTTTGCAGCGCTGACCCCCGGCGAGCAGACAGTTCGGTACCGGGGAATGCGCGTTCCCGGGTACCGAACTGTCTGCTCGCGCTGAGAGGTCTCGCGCTGAGATCTCGCGCTGAGAGGTCTCGCGCTAGAAAGGCTCCCCGGAGGCGCGGCGCCAGGCCCGGCTGCTCAGCAGCCGGAGACCGTTGAGCGCCACCAGAATGGTCGACCCTTCGTGACCGGCCACGCCAAGTGGTAACGGCAAGTGCCCGAACAGGTCCCAGGCCACCAGCACGGTGATGAACGTGGCGGCGATGGCGAGGTTCGCGATGACCATCCGGCGCGCCCGCCTGGCCAGCGCGATCACTGTCGGGATGGTGTCGAGTTCGTCGCGGATGGTGACCACGTCCGCGGTCTGCAGTGTGAGATCGGCACCCGAGGCGCCCATCGCCATCGACGTGTGGGCGGCCGCCATCGCCGGCGCATCGTTGACGCCGTCGCCGACCACCAGCACCCGTCGTCCGTCGGCCTGAAACTGCTGCACCGCAGCAACTTTCTGGTCCGGAAGCAGGCCGGCGCGGACATCGTCGATGCCGAGCTGGTGGCCCAGCCGTGCGGCCGCACGCTCGTTGTCTCCGGTCAGCAACACCGGCGGCTGCGCGGTCAGCATGCTCAGCCGTCGCACCGCACCGTCGGCGTCGGGCCGGGCCATGTCGAGCAGGCCGAGCACCCCGATGGCGGCGCCGTCGACGGTGACCACGACCACGGTCGCCCCGCCATCCTCGATCCGGTGCACCGCCGGGATCGCCGCACCGGCGTACGCCGACGGGCTGAGCACCTCGACGACCGACCCCGCCACGGTGGCCCGCACACCGCGGCCGGGCAACGCCGCGAATCCCGAGGCATGCGGCACCGTGATCCCGCGGGCGCGCGCCCGCGCGACGATCGCCCGTCCCAGCGGATGCTCACTGAATTGTTCTGCGGCGGCCGCGGTCCCGAGGACATCGGCATCAATGCCGACCAGAGCCACCACGTCTGCCACCTGCGGTCGGCCCTCGGTCAGCGTGCCGGTCTTGTCGAGCGCCACCATGGTGGTGTCGGCCAACCGCTCCATCGCGACCGCGGACTTGACCAGCACGCCGTGCCTGCTGGCGTTGGCGATCGCCGAAAGCAGCGGCGGCATGGTGGCCAACACCACCGCGCACGGTGAGGCCACGATCATGAACGTCATCGCGCGCAGCAGCGTCGACCGCAGGTCGGCACCCAACAGCATCGGGACCGCGAACAACGCCAGCGTGGCAGCCACGACCAGAACCGAATAGCGCCGTTCCACCTTCTCGATGAACAATTGCGTGCGGGCCTTGGTGGCCGACGCCTCGGCCACCATCGCCACGATGCGGGCCACCACGGTCTGAGACGGGTCACGGGTCACCGCAACCCGTAGGGCGGCACCGGCCCCGTTGAGGGTGCCGGCGAAGACTTCATCGCCGGCCCGTTTGGCCGCGGGCAGCGACTCACCGGTGATCGAGGATTGATCGACGTCGGAGACGCCGGCGACGACGGCGCCATCGGCCGAGATCCGCTCCCCCGGCCGGACGACGATGTGGTCCCCGGGCCGCAGGGAGTCTGCCGCGACCGCCCGTTCGGCGCCGTCGGCCTCGACCACCGTGGCACTGTCGGGGGTCAGGTCGAGCAGGCTCAGCACCGACTGCTCGGTACGTCTCGTGGCGACGTCTTCGAGTGCGCCCGACGTCGCGAAGATGACGATCAGCAGCGCGCCGTCGAACACCTGCCCGATCGACGCGGCGCCGATGGCGGCCACGATCATCAGCAGATCGACGTCGAGGGTCCGTTGCCGTAGCGCCTGCACGCCGGCCCAGGCCGGTTCCCATCCGCCGGTGACGTAGCAGGCCAGGTACAGCGCCCACCACACCGCTTCCGGCGCGTCCGCGAGCTGTGCGGCCAGTCCGGCGAGAAACAGCACGAGCGCCCCGGCGGCCCACCGGACCGAGGGCACCGACCACAGCCAGCCCGCCGAACCTCCCCGCGCCGGCGAGGGACGCCCGGGTATCGGCGTGGTGGCCAGGGTGGTCATCGAGTGGCTCCCGTCAGATGCCGAAAAGAGGCAGCAAAGATGCAACAACGCACACCTTTATACATGTAGAGATTGAAATGTATCAACCCTCACTTGCCGTACATGTTTGAATGGACAGATGGGTCACGGAGTCGACGGGCGCACCACGCCGGCGGCATCCCTCGATGCCGCCTCGGCGGCGAAAGTCGCCGAAACCCTGCAGGCCCTGGCCTCACCCAACAGGTTGCTGATCCTCACCCGGCTGCGCGAGTCGCCGTGCTCGGTCACCGAACTGTCCGCGGCCGTGAGCATGGAGCAGCCCGCGGTATCGAACCAATTGCGGCTGTTGCGGGCGCTGGGCCTGGTCACCGGTGACCGATCCGGGCGCAATATCGTCTACCGGCTTTACGACACTCACGTCGCCCAGCTTCTCGACGAGGCCATTTATCACATCGAGCACCTGCGCCTCGGTGCCCGCGATACCACTGCCTGACGTCAGAAAGCTTTTCGGTCAAGAGTTTTCACGCAACGTTCACGGCGACACCGCACACCCGCGGGCAAACGCCACCCCGGCCCGAATTCCTTTATTTTCGAACTGACCCGAACTATTGTGAAGTAGTCATATGTTGATATCCACGCGAGTTCGGACGTTTGCTACCGGCCAACACCGGTACGGCCCGGACAACAAAAGGAGTTGAACAACGATGCACATCGCAGCAACCAAGGGTTCATGTAACTGCCATTGCAACGCCTGCGACGGCGGCCACCACTGCGGCAACCCCCCGAATTGCAACGCACGGCGCTGACGCCGTCGGACGGCCTGCCTGCCGGGCAACCGGCGGCAGGCCGTCATCAACCTTCCCTGGAGCCCTGGAGTTACCCCTAGCCCCGCCCTGATCCTCCGTATGCTGCTGCTGTGCTCACCGCACTGATCTGGGGCCTGGTCGCCGCTTCTTCCTTGATCCTCGGCGCGGTCGCCGGCGTCGTCCGCGACTGGAATCCTCGCCTCATCGGTCTGGTACTCGGCTTCGGTGCCGGCGCGCTGATCTCCAGCATCTCATTTGAATTGGCGGAAGAAGGATTTCGTGTCGGCGGCGCATTGGCGGTGTCGCTCGGGCTGGCCGTCGGCGCCATCGTCTTCTACCTGGCCGACACCGCGGTGGACCGGCTCGGTGCGGGTGGAGCACAGACCGCGGGGCTGCCTCTTCTGCTGGGTGCCCTGCTCGACGGCATCCCCGAACAGGCGGTTCTCGGCATCGGGATCGCCGGTGGCGGCAGCGTCAGCCTGGCGCTGGTGGTGGCCATCTTCGTGTCAAACCTTCCCGAATCAATCGGATCGGCCAGCGATCTGCGGTCCGCCGGGCATTCGGTGCGCCGAATCCTGGGCGGCTGGACCGTGGTGGCGGCGCTGTGCGCATGTGCCACGGTCGGCGGCTACCAACTGCAAGAGGTCGCGGGCAACGCACTCCGCGGCGGGATCAACGGCTTCGCTGCGGGCGCACTGCTGGTCATGCTGGTCGGGTCGATGATTCCCGAA
Source organism: Mycobacterium appelbergii (assembly GCF_032883035.1). Lineage (NCBI taxonomy): Bacteria > Bacillati > Actinomycetota > Actinomycetes > Mycobacteriales > Mycobacteriaceae > Mycobacterium > Mycobacterium appelbergii. The sequence goes on along the minus strand of NZ_JAMQTH010000015.1, from coordinate 201,107 downwards.
GCCACCGAGAAGGCGCGCGAAAACGCCGGACTCGCTGCGGTGCTGGGATTCGCCGTCGCGGCGGGCCTGTCGCTGGCGAGCTGAGCGGTAGGTTCGGCGAGTGATCCCGCAGTGGCATCTCGGGCCGGTGACCATTCCGGTGCACGCACTGTTCGTCGCGCTCGGAGTCCTTGCCGCGATGCTGGTGTTCGTCGCCGAGGCCCGCAGGCGCGGCGCGGTCAACGAGCAGTCGGTCGTCGCGGTGGCCGGGGCCCTCATCGGCGGGGCGATCGGCATGCGACTGTCCGGGTGGGCCAGGCACCTGGATTTCAGCGCCAATCCGAGCCTCGCCCAGGCCTGGCAGTACGGTTCGCGCAGCATCCTCGGCGGATTGCTCGGCGCATACCTGGGCGTGCTCATCGCCAAGCGGCTCGGCGGGTACCGCGGCAAAACCGGCGACCTGTTCGCACCCGCCGTCGCCCTCGGCATGGCGATCGGGCGCATCGGCTGCCACCTTACCGAGGCGCCCGGCAGGCCCACCACCCTGCCATGGGGCATACACGCACCGGCCACCGTTCCCGAATGTCCCGGATGCCTTGCCGGACAGGCAATGCACCCGTCTTTCCTCTACGAGATCGCCTTCCAACTCGTCGCGTTCATCGTTCTGCTGTGGCTGCGCACCAGGATCAGCCATCCCGGCGAACTCTTCGTCCTCTACGTCGCGGCGTATGCGGTATTCCGGTTCACCGTCGAGTTCACCCGCGCCAACGACACCGTCTGGCTGGATCTCACCCGCCCGCAATGGTTCCTGCTGCCGTCTTTGCTGATCATCGGAATTCGGCTGTGGTACGGCCACCGACGTGGGTACTATCGCCGTTGCGTCCACGAACAGGAAGTGCCCGTATGACGTCACCACCATCGGGGCCCCCGCCGGAGGAGTCCCCCGACGGTGTTCCCCCTCAAGGTCTTCCGCCACAGGACATTCCGCCCGCCTACCTGTACAACGCTCCGCCGCCGCCGGGCTACCCGCCACCACCGACGGGCTATCCGTACGCACCCCAACCGCCGCCACCGCCGCGCATCTCGATCGGTATGGTGTTCCTCGGCCCGCTGCTGTACGCGGGCATCAACCTGATCCTCGGTTTCATGGCGTTCATCGGCGCCGGCGCGGTCGACAGCGACGGCGGCAGTACGAACGTGGTGTTCGCGTTCGCCGCAGTGCTTTTGGCGGTGATCGCATTCGGCGGAGGGGCGCTCCTGTTGCGCTCGCGCAGTCCGCATGCCAAAGGCCTGGGCATCGGTCTGATGATCGGCTGGGCGCTGGTCTCGCTGTTCACCGCCGGATTCTGCACCGGCATCAACCCGACGATGTACAGCACATGACAGCCGGGATGGGACTGCGCGGTGACCGGTTGCACCGCTATGTGACGGCGTTCTGCCCGCGTTGCCACGACGAAGCACCCGAACGGCCGCTGACCGACGTCGCCCGACTGAGCGGCATGCTGATCGAGCACGACGGCCGGATCTGGCTGGAACGCGGCTGCCCGACGCACGGACGGGTACGCACCCTCTACGACGAGGACCCCGAGATCCTGTCCTACCTCGAGGAGTGGACCGCACCCACCAAGACGCACACCCCCGATGTCGCAGGTAATTTCGACCCGATCCCGTCGGCGTACCTCCGCGGACTGCCCGAGATGCAGACCCAGCACACCTGCATTCTGTTGGAGGACATCGCCGAGACCTGCAACCTGCGCTGCCCGACCTGTTTCACCGCCAGCTCCCCCGACCTGCGTGATGTGGTGCCGGTTGCCGAGGTACTCGCCAATGTGGACCAGCGATTGGCCCGTGAGAACGGCAGGCTCGACGTCCTGATGCTCAGCGGCGGGGAACCGACACTGCATCCGGACCTGGCCCACCTGCTCACCGAGCTCGTGTCGCGGCCGATCACCCGGATCCTGATCAACAGCAACGGCGTTCGCATTGCCACCGATGACGGCCTGCTCGAATTGCTCACCGTGCATCGCGAACGGGTCGAGGTGTACCTGCAGTACGACGGACTGTCCGAAACCGCCCACCGCCACCACCGCGGCGGCGACCTGAGACGCGTGAAAAGCCAAGCCCTGCAGCGTCTGTCGCAGGCCGAGATCTTCACCACGCTCGTGATGACCGCTGCACTCGGCGTCAACGACGACGAGATCGGGTCGATGGTCCAGCTGGCACTGGACACCCCTTACGTCGGCGGGCTCACCATCCAGCCCCAGTTCGGCTCGGGCCGCTCGGGCCACATCGATGCGCTGGACCGGCTCACGCACACCGGGGTACTCAAACGGCTCGGGCCACAGACGGCCGACGCGGTGACATGGCGCGACCTCACCGCACTGCCCTGCTCGCATCCGCACTGCTGTTCGGTGGGCTACCTGATCCGCGACGACAGCGGTCGGTGGCGGTCGCTCGTATCGCTGATCGGCACCGACAATCTCAAGGACAAGCTCGGGCTGGTAGCCAACCGCATCGCCGACACCGAGATCCCCCAACAATTGCGCCTGGCGGTGCAGGAATCGCTGCTCGGGTTGCTCTCGGAACAGTCGTCGCTGTCGCATCCGCAGATGGGCGATGTCTGGCGCGCCATCTGCGACAGCTGTGACCTCGGCATGTCGACGCTGCTGACGTTGGCGTCTTCGGCGCTACCCGGGCGCCGCCGCAAGATCCGCAGGCTGCTCGGGGAGCGCGTGGTGCGCTTGACCGTCAAACCATTCATGGATATGTCCACGATGATCGAAGAACGCCTGGTGCAATGCTGCGTCCACGTCGGAACCCGCTCGCCCGAGGTCAATCAGTGCGCGCCGTTCTGCGCCGTCCAGGCCTGGCCTGCACTCGGGCGCCAACGACTCTCGGTGAGCGCCGGTCGGGCGCTACCCCTTGTCGAGACCCGCTAGACGCCTTGCTGCCATGTTCCAGTGGCACAATCTGCAACTGCTGTTCCTAACCGTCCTCTTAAACTGATAACTTCGATCCAAGTGAGCATCCCCACTGTCGGGGCGTGCCGCCCTGTCAGACCCACTCAGGAGTGAATGCCTTGAAGATCACCAATATCAATACGGCGCTGGCTGCCGCGGCACTCGCCGCCGCCGCCATCCTTGCCACGGCGCCGAGCGCGCTGGCCGACGACAGTGCCGTCACCAACGCCGCCCTCGGCAGTCAGGCCAAGCTGGACACCGGAAACGTGGTGCAGAGCTGGACCATCAGCAACCTCAAGCCCAGCACCGATGTGCTCCCCTACCACGTGAACGGCACGTTGTGGGAGGTCACCGCGACGGACGAGGCACTGCAGGGCTCGGCCACCCCGATCGTCTCCAACTTCAACGCACGGGCCGCCGACGGTAAGAACTACCGCGCCCTCTTCCAGGTCGCCAGCCCCGATGGCGTCAACCCGGCCACGCTCGCCCAGGGCCAGAAGACCACCGGAAAGATCTATTTCGACGTCACCGAGGGTGACCCCACCACCGTGGCGTACAACTCCGGCGGCAACGACCTGCTGGTGTGGGACAAGCCGGCAGCGGCACCCGCTCAGAGCGGCAGCACCAGCAGCCCGGCACAGGTCATCACGACCCCGGCACCCGCCGCGGCAGCCGAGGCTCCCGAAGGCACCACCGCGGCACCGGCCGTGGCCACGCCCGCTCCGGCCGGCACCACAGCCACCCCGGCCGGCGCAGGTAGCCGCGCCACCGACCTGCCCGCCGCCACCGAGGGCGCCCCGCTGGCCGCAGGTTCGGAAGGCACCCCGGTCGTGGCCGGGGCCGAGGGAACACCCGTTCCCGCCGGTACCGAGACCACCGCGGCACCCGCCGCCGCCCCGGCTCCGGTTGCCCACGGCACCCCGGTCGCCGAGGGTGCCCCGGCGCCCGCCGGAGCAGGCAACGCCGCGACCGCGGTCCCGCCGGCGGAGCCGGCCATGGTTCCTGCGGGCGCCGAGCCGGCCCCGGCCGTGGTTCCCGCCGGAACCGAGCCGGTTCCGGCCGCCAACGAGGTGCCCGCCCCGGGTGCACCGGCTCCGATCGTCGAGCCCACCACGACGGCACCCGCCGCTCCGGTGAGCAACCACGGGCCTGCCGCCTAATCACGACACGACGGCAACGGCCGAACGCGGATCACCGCGTTCGGCCGTTTTCGTCTGCAGTGCTTGGGGATTCAGGCGATCGACAAGGCGATGCCGTCAAGGATGTCGTGTTCGCTGACGATCAGTTCGTCGATCCCGGCACGCTCGGCGAGCACCGCCGCCAACTCCTCGACGATGATCGCGCCGCCGCCGATGACATCGGCGCGGCCCTGATGCATCGGACCCAGCGCCAGCCGCTGTGCGCGTGTCATCGCGATCAGCTCGTCACACACCCCGAGCAGGTCACCGAAACCGATGCGGGACAGATGAATCGCGTCGGCATCATATTCGGTCATCCGTTGCGCCAGTGCCGACAACGTGGTCATGGTGCCTGCCACCCCGACCCAGGTGCGGGCCCCGTCCACCGGGACCGCCCGCAGCGCCTCGGCCAGTCCGTCGCGGGCCACCGCCCGCGCCTGTGCGATCTCGGCGGCGGTGGGCGGATCCGAATGCAGACACCGCTCCGTTAGCCGGACGCATCCGATGTCGGCGGAAAAGCTGGCCTGCACCTGCTGCGCGCCGAGCACCAACTCGGTGGAGCCGCCACCCAGGTCGACGACCACGAAAGGTGCTCCCGCGGAATCCAGTTCGCCCACAGCGCCGCGGAACGACAGCTCCGCCTCCTCGGTTCCGGTGATCACCTCCGCACTGCTGCCCGCCACCACGGTGCCAAGCACCCGCGAGGTCATCGCGAAGAATTCGTCACGATTGCCGGCATCGCGGGCGGCCGAGGTCGCCACCATCCGCACGGCCGTCACCGAGTGCCCGGTCATCAACGCGGCATAGTCGATCAGCGCTGATTCGGTGCGCGCCAACGCCTCCGGCGCGAATTCACCGGTGGCATCGATGCCCTGGCCCAGCCGCACGATCCGCATCTCGCGATGCACGTCGACGAGGCGGCCATCGACCGCATCGGCGATGAGCAACCGGATCGAGTTGGTACCGCAGTCGATTGCGCCGACCCGGTTCATGCCCATGTGTTGCGCTCCAGTATCCCGGCCATCGCCGGCTCGGTGGCCAGTACCGCCAACGCCTCATCGCCCAGCGGATTGACCCCGGGGCCTTTGGCCAGTGAATGGGCCATCAGCACGTGCAGGCACTTCACCCGGTCGGGCATGCCGCCGCCGGTGAACGTGGTGCCCAGTGGCTCGATCGCGTCACGTTCGGCCAGATAGGACTCGTGGGCGGCCAGATACGCTGCCGCCAGTTGCGGGTCCTGCTGCAACCGCTCGGTCATCTCCCGCATGAGCCCAGAGGATTCCAGCCGGCTGGCCGCGGCCGTCAGCGCCGGGTGCGTGAGGTAGTACAGCGTCGGAAACGGTGTGCCGTCAGGCAATTTGGGCGCAGTCTTGACCACACCGGGCTCCCCGTTTGGGCAGCGGTAGGCGATTTCGAGGACACCTCGAGGTTCACGGCCCAATTGCCGCGCGACCGCCTCGAGGTCGGCGGGCTCAACCACCGGGGCCTGGTACCGGGGCGGGCGCCGGTCCGCCCGGTGCGGGCGGTGGGCCACCCGGTGCGGGCGGCGCGGGCGCAACGGTCGGTGAAACCCCGTGCGGCTGATCGGCGATCGTGTGCCACAGCGAGGTGTACCAGGGCTGGCCTGCGGGCACGGTCGTCCCCGGCAGCCCGGGAGCCCCCGGTTCGGCGGGCACCGCGGCACCGGGCGGCAGCTGCACCTGATAGGGCGTGTCGCCGGGCATCACGAAGCCCAGCCGTTCCCTGGCCTGGGCGGCGATGAAGACCGGATCGGCGAGTTTGACCTTCTGCTCCTCAAGTTCGGCGATCTGTTCCCGCAACTGCTGTTCGGAAGCCTTGAGCTGCTTCATCTCGGTCCGCTGTGCGAAATAGGTGCGCACCGGACCGGCGATCGTCAGCGTCAGCACACACACCACCGCGGCGAGGATGGCGGCTCGTCGCGCAGCCGAACCGAACCGCTGTTCGGATTGCAGCTCGGCCTGCTGTTGAGCCTGTACGGCAATCGCTTTGGAGACGGTCTCATCGGCCACCGGTTCGGATGGCGTCGCCCGCGCCTCCGTCGAACGCGCCTCCGTCGCGCGACGCCGCGTCTGCCCGGCCCGCGGCCGATTCGACTCGCCGGACTTGCCCGGCCTACCAGGTCTGGAGGCCGGGGACCGTCGCTTCGGATCGGGCCGCTTCGGGTCGGGCATCGCGTCTTATTTGGCGTCCAACACGAACCGCGGGAACGCCAGGTCACCGGCGTACCGGGCGGCGTCGCCGAGGATCTCCTCGATGCGCAGCAGCTGGTTGTACTTGGCCACCCGCTCACTGCGGGCCGGGGCACCGGTCTTGATCTGGCCGCTGCCCACCGCCACCGCCAGGTCGGCGATGGTGGTGTCCTCGGTCTCGCCGCTGCGGTGGCTCATCATGGTGCGGTAGCCGCTGTTGTGTGCCAGCGCCACGGCGTCCAGAGTCTCGGTGAGCGTGCCGATCTGGTTGACCTTGACCAGCAGCGCGTTCGCCGCGCCCTTCTCGATGCCCTCTTCGAGGCGTTCGGGATTGGTGACGAACAGGTCGTCGCCGACCAGCTGCACCCGGTCACCGATCGCCGAGGTCAGGGCCACCCACCCGTCCCAGTCGTCCTCGGACAGCGGGTCCTCGATCGACACCAGCGGGTAGGAGTCGAGCAGCCCGGCGTAGAACTCCGCCATCTGCTCGGCGCTGCGGGTTTCCTTCTCGAAGCTGTAACCCGTCCCCGCGGTGAAGAACTCGGTGGCCGCCACGTCGAGGGCCAGCGCAACATCGGATCCCAGCGAGAAACCGGCCGCCTCGATCGCCGAGGAGATCAGGTCCAGTGCGGCCTTGGTGCCCGGCACATCGGGCGCGAACCCGCCCTCATCGCCGAGACCGGTGGACAGGCCCTGCTTCTTGAGAACCGCCTTCAGCGAGTGGTATACCTCGGCGCCCCAGCGCAACGCCTCCTTGAAGGACGGCGCGCCGATCGGGGCCACCATGAATTCCTGCACGTCCACCCCGGTGTCGGCGTGCGCACCACCGTTGACGATGTTCATCATCGGCACCGGAAGGATGTGCGCGTTGGGCCCGCCCAGGTACCGGAACAGGGGCAGCCCGGCCGACTCCGCGGCGGCCTTCGAGACCGCCAGGGAGACACCGAGAATCGAGTTGGCGCCCAGCCGGGACTTGTCCGGGGTGCCGTCCAGGTCCAGCAGGGCCTGATCGACCAGCCGCTGGTCGTCGGCACCGAGACCGATGACCGCGGGAGCGATCTCGTCGAGCACGGCCTCCACGGCCTTCTCCACACCCTTGCCGCCGTAGCGGGCGGCGCCGTCGCGCAACTCGACCGCTTCGTGCTCTCCGGTCGATGCGCCTGAGGGCACCGCGGCCCTGGCGAATGTGCCGTCGGTGAGGGCCACCTCGACCTCGACCGTGGGGTTGCCGCGCGAGTCGAGGATCTCGCGGGCTCCGACCTGCTCGATGATGGGCACTGGTTTCTCCTTATTGTGCTGGCGCTACCGCATGAGCCTAGAGCGTGACCCGGCGTGCAGCGTGTTAGAGGGGGTGACCTTCTGCATAAGCAGTCGCCCAGTCCCGCACGACGCGGGCGTACTGCTCGGAGTAGTTGTACGCCTTCAGGGCGTTCATCCAGCCCCGCGGCGTCGACAGGTCCTTGCCGTACCAACACAGCACTCCGGCCGCGGACAGTGCGGCATCGTCGAAATTGTCCGGGTTGACCTTGCCGTCGTTGTTGGCGTCCACCCCGAAATGGCCCCACGTCTCCGGGATGAACTGCATGGGACCCATGGCGCGGTCCAGGTGGGGATCGCCGTCGAGGCGCCCGCCGTCGGTGTCGGCGATCAGCATGTTGCCCGCGGTTCCGTCCAGCTGCACTCCGCGGATCGGCGGGGTGACATCCCCGTTGGGGGCGATCATCGCGCCGCGATACGTGCCGTGGTGGCTCTCCACCATGCCGATCCCGGCCAGCGTCGTCCAGGCCACGTTGCAGTTGGGGTTCTCCACCTGTGCGACGCGCGCGGCATAGGCGTAAGCCTCCAGGGCGTTGACCGGCAGCTCGAGGCGGGGTGCCCGTTCGAGCGCCCACTCGTGCAGCTGATCAGCCGGCCGCCCCTTGGCATAGGTGTCGATCGCCGGCACCGGGTCCCCCGCCGGCGGCGGCACGCCGTCCGGGATGGGGATACCGAGCTGCCACGAACAGCTGGAAGCCATCAGCAGTGCTGTCGCCCCAATTACCGCGACAGCCCGCAGCCAACGAACTGGCGACACCGGACTCCCTCAACCCCGCTTCTGACTCGTCGCCCATCGTCCCATGCGCCATGACTGGCGCGTAGACCGACAGCCCCCACCACAAGCCGACCGAACAGCGATTGCCCCCTGATAAGGTGAGCCACGCCTTGCTATGGCAAGCCAAGGCTACGTGTTCCATCCGGGTCTAGCGAGGATGCTCAGATGACTCCTGTCGCGGACGTTCCGACCAGCGTACTGGCCGCATCCAACGTCACATCACAGCTGTTCGGCAGCGGTCTCATCGGTCTGCGTGAAGGGCTTGAGGCCGCGATCGTCGTCTCCATCCTGGTGGCTTTCCTGGTCAAAGCCGAGCGCAGAGACGCCCTGAAATGGGTGTGGTTGGGCGTCGGCTCGGCGATCGCCATGACCGTTGCTGTTTTCCTGGTGATCCAGTTCGGCGAGAACACGATCAGCGGCCTTGGCGCCGAGGCCATCGCAGGCATCGCGTCGCTGCTGGCCGTCGTCATCGTCACCACCATGGTGCTGTGGATGAAGAAAGCCGCCGCATCCATGTCCGGTGAGCTGCGCGGAGAGATGTCGCGGGCCCTGCAGACGGGCGGCCCGGCGATCGCCCTGCTGGCGTTCCTGGCGGTCGGTCGCGAGGGCGTCGAAACCGCGTTGTTCATGGTCGGCTATGCCGAGGCTGAAACCCTCTGGCCGCTCACCGGGCTGATCATCGGTGTGCTGATCGCCGCCGCGATCGCCTACGGCATGTACGTCGGCGCGGTCCGCATCAACTTGGCGAAGTTCTTCAAATACACCGGCGTCTTCCTGATCGTGGTGGCGGCAGGCATCCTCGCCTACGGCGTCAAGGCTCTGCAGACCGTCGGTTGGTTGCCGGGTTTGGGCAACGTCGCGTTCGACATGAGCCAGGGTTGGTTCGACTGGTCGGCCTGGTACGGCGAGATCGTCCAGGGCGTGTTCAACATCGACCCGACACCCACGGTGCTGCAGCTGATCGCCTGGCTGGCCTACATCGTCGTGGTGCTCGCCCTGTTCCTGAAGCCCACCAGAATTTCCGGCGCATCCCCCACCGCGCCCGAACCCTCCGAGCCGAGTGTCGACCCGGAGACCTCCACCTCATCCGAAAGGTCGACCACGTGAAGATCACCCCTGCCGTGAAGACAGGAGTCGCGGCGTCTGCCGCGCTGCTTGCCGGTTTCTCGCTGGTCGGCTGCCAGGCAAAGGAGAGCGCGACGACCGAGGACGGCGCAGGCAAGCCCGCGCAGATCACCGTCGATGCCTCCGACACCGAGTGCAAGCTGTCGGGAACCGAGGCAGTGACCGGACCCAGCACGTTCGTCGTCAACAACAGCGGCAGCAAGGTCACCGAGTTCTACGTCTACAGCGAGGGCGAGCGCGTCATGGGCGAGGTGGAGAACATCTCCCCCGGTCTCAAGCGCCAGCTGATCGTGCAGCTGACCCAGCCGGGCACGTACCAGACCTCGTGCCGGCCAGGAATGGTCGGCGAAGGCATCCGCGGCGACTTCGTGGTCACCGGTGAAGCCGTGCAGGTCGACACCGAGGGCAAGTTCAAGGAAGCCGCCGACAATTACAAGCGGTACGTGAACAGCCAGACCGACGCACTGGTGCCTGCGACCGAGGCATTCGTCGCGGCGGTCAAGGCCAAGGACATCGCCAAGGCCAAGTCCCTGTTCCCGACGGCCCGTACCTACTACGAGCGCATCGAGCCGGTCGCCGAGTCGTTCCCCAACGACCTCGACCCCCGCATCGACCTGCGCGAGGCCGACCTGGAGCCCGGCCAGAAGTGGACCGGCTTCCACCGCCTGGAGAAGGATCTGTGGGTGACCGGGCTGCAGCCCGACAGCAACGCGATCGCCGACCAGCTGGTCGCTGATGTCAAAGAGCTCGATGCCGGTGTGAAGGCCCCGGACTGGACGATCGACTCCACCCAGATCGCCGGTGGCGCGCAGGGCCTGCTCGATGAGATCTCGATCAGCAAGATCAGCGGTGAAGAGGACATCTTCAGCCACACCGACCTGTGGGACTTCAAGGCCAACGTCGAGGGCAGCCAGACCGCGGTGGCCTCGGTGCGCCCGATCCTCGACGAGCGCGACGCCGAACTGGGCAAGCGTGTCGACCAGCGGTTCGCCGAGGTCGAGGCGCTGCTGGAGAAGTACCGTCAAGGCGATGGTTTCGTCTCCTACGACAAGGTGACCGAGCCGCAACGTCAGGAGCTGTCGCGCGCGATCGACGCGCTGAGCAAAGAGGTGAGCCAGGTGCAGGGTGTCATCGCCCATCAGTGAGCCCGCTGATCCGGAAACCCCCCAGCCGTCGTCGGGTATCTCGCGACGCAAGCTGTTCGGCGCGGCGGGGGTAACCGCGGCAGTGGTCGGTGCGGCCAGCGCAGGTGCGCTGGCCGGCCGGGCCTCGGCGGCATCGACCTCCCCGCACGGTGCGCTGAGCGGGCCGGTGCCATTTCGAGGTGACCGTCAGGCCGGGATCATCACCGAAGCCCAGGACCGGATGCACTTCTGTTCGTTCGACGTCACCACCGACAAGCGTGAGGACGTCGTCGCCCTGCTCCAGCAGTGGACGGCGATGGCCGAGCGGATGACCCAAGGCGAGGAAACCGAGGCAGGCGGAGCCGTGGACGGCAACCCGTATGCCCCGCCGTCGGACACCGGGGAGGCCCTCGGTCTGCCTGCCTCGCAGCTGACCCTGACCATCGGGTTCGGACCGTCGTTTTTCCTCAAGGACGGCAAAGACCGGTTCGGTATCGCCGACAAACGGCCTGCCGAGCTACAGGACCTGCCCAAGTTCCCCAACGAGACGATGGACCCGGCCCGTTCGGGCGGGGACATCTGCGTGCAGGCCTGCGCCAACGATCCCCAGGTCGCGGTGCACGCGATCCGCAACCTGGCCCGGGTCGGGTTCGGAACCGTGGCGGTGCGCTACTCCCAGCTGGGATTCGGCCGCACCTCGTCCACCACACGGGATCAGGCCACACCGCGAAACCTGTTCGGGTTCAAGGACGGAACGGCCAACCTGAAGGCCGACGAGACCGATCTGCTGGACAAGAACGTGTGGGTGGCCGACGGTGACGGCCCGGACTGGCTGACCGGTGGCACATATCTGCTGACCCGACGCATCCGGATGCGCATCGAGAACTGGGACCGCACCACCCTGCTCGAACAGGAGCGGGTCATCGGTCGGCAAAAGGGCAGCGGCGCGCCCAACGGTCTGAAAGAAGAGTTCGAGGAACTCGACCTCGACCTGGCCGACGACAAGGGTAATCCGCTGATCGACAAGGACGCCCACGTGCGTCTGGTGTCACCCGAGAATCTCGGCGGTATCGAAATCCTGCGCCGCGGTTACAACTTCACCGACGGCACCGACGGATTCGGCCATCTCGACGCCGGCCTGTTCTTCATCGCATTCGTGCGCAGCCCCGAAAAGCAGTTCATCCCCATGCTCGGCGAGATGTCCCGCAAAGACGCGATGAACGAGTACATCACCCACACCGGCACAGCGGTGTTCGCCTGCCCGCCCGGGCTGCGCGAAGACGACTCATCGGCCTACTGGGGTTCGACACTGTTCGCTTAGATGGGCCCGGCCGGCGGGCCGGGCGCCGAACGTGAAGCCTCTGCGAGGATTTCGCCGATTCTTCGCACTGGCTTCACTCTCGCGGCTCGGCGGGCCGGGCATCGAGATCGGCCAGATCGATGCCCTTGGTCTCCGTCAGGAAGCTCACCGCCACCGTCGAGATCACCGCGGCCACAGCCAGATAGCACGCGACGGGCACCCAGGACTCATATGACCGCAACAGCGAAGTACTGATGAACGGAGCCAATGAGCCTGCGAAGATCGATGTCACCTGATAGCCGAGCGAGACACCGGTGTAGCGCATGCGGGTAGGGAACATCTCCGCCATCATCGCCGGTTGCGGCGCATACATCAGGCCGTGCACCAAGAGCCCCAGGGTGATTCCCAGGAAGATGAAGAAGTCGTTCCCGGTCGACAACAGCGGGAAGCCGACGAACCCCCATCCGATCGCCAGTACCGAGCCCAACAGGAACACCGGCTTGCGGCCCCAGCTGTCGGCAAGGCGCCCGAAGAGCGGCACGACGATGAAGTGGATGGCGTGCGCACCGAGGATGAGACCGAGGATCTCAGTCGTCGTGCTGCCAATGGTGAACGCCAGATAGGTGATTGAGAACGTGACTACCATCTGATACATGATGTTCTCGGCCACCCGGGCGCCCATCGCGATCAGTACCTGACGCGGATACTTCTTGATGACCTGGAGGGCACTGGGCGTGGGCTCCGCCGACTTTTCAGCGGCCTCGCGGGCCTCGACAAACAGCGGTGCCTCATCGACTTTGGTGCGGATGTAGTAGCCGACGATGACGATCAGCGCCGAGAGCCAGAACGCGATGCGCCAGCCGTAGGACAGGAACGCCGCTTCGGGCATCACGAAGGACAGGCCCATGAGCACCAGTGTCGCAACGAAATTCCCCAGTGGCAGGGCAGCTTGTGGCCAGCTGGTCCAAAATGAACGACTCTCGTTCGGACTGTGTTCGGCGACCAGGAGCACGGCGCCGCCCCATTCGCCACCGACACCCACACCCTGGAGGAAACGCAGGGCCACCAGGATCAGTGGAGCCAGCATGCCGATGCTCGCGTAGCCCGGAATGCAGCCGATCGCGAACGTGGACGCACCGACGAGCAGCAGACTGACCTGGAGCAACTTCTTGCGGCCCACCCGGTCACCGAAGTAGCCGAAGACCAACCCGCCGAGCGGGCGGGCGATGAAGCCGACGGCGTAGATCAGCAGTGCGTTGATCACGCCGTCGAGGGCGTTGTCGCTCTCCGGGAAGAACAGGGTGCCGAAGACCAGCGCCGAGGACGCGGAGTAGAGCAGGAACTCATACCACTCGATCACGGTGCCGGCCATCGACGCAGCGACGACCCTTCGCAGCTTGCTCGTGGTGGGTGGCTTCTGATCGGTGACGTTGACCATGGCGGCTCCTATCGGCGCGCAGTGGGTGATAGTACGTGGGCCCTGCCCTGCGTCCCAGGTCACGGCCAAGTCAGTGAAACACGAGAAATCCCTGTAAACAACCGATTGCGCAATATTCACCAAAAGCTGGACAACCGATTGTCCACTTTGCTCTAATGCAGTCGACGGAAGCGTCCGTACAACCGCCAATCGAGGTCTTTTAGGAGGCACTGATGCCCATGCTCGACGGGATCCGGGTCGTCAGCTTCACGCACTTTCTGCAGGGGCCGTCCGCCACCCAACTGCTTGCCGATCTCGGCGCTCAAGTCGTCAAGGTCGAACCACCGACCGGTGCGTTCGAGCGTTCCTGGTCGGGGCCCGACGCATACCTCAACGGCGAGAGCGTCTTCTTCCTGCTCGGCAACCGCAACGTCCAGAGTGTGGTTGTCGACCTCAAGGACCCGGAGTGGCTCGACGTCGTGCTGCGACTGACCGACGAGGCCGACGTGCTGATCGAGAGTTTCCGGCCGGGTGTGATGGACCGTCTGGGTCTCGGCTGGGAGCGGCTGCGGGACCGCAACCCGCGGCTGGTCTACTGCTCATTGTCGGGCTACGGCAGCGACGGCCCGTACAAGGACCGCCCCGGTCAGGATGTCTTGCTGCAGTCGATGTCGGGCATCGCGGCGGCCACGGGCGCGGCCGACGGTCCGCCGACGCCGGTGGGTGCATCGCTGGTCGACCAGCATGGTGCGGTGCTCGGCGCGTTCGGGATCCTCGCCGGATTGCACGGCCGGGAACGTACGGGCCGTGGCACGCGGGTTGAGAGCAACCTGCTCAGCGCCGCTCTCGATCTGCAGATCGAACCACTGTCGTACTTCCTGAACGGATTCACCGGTAAGCGCAGCACCAGCGGTGTCTCGTCGCCGTATTACAAAGCGCCGTATGGGGTTTTCACGACCTCCGACGGGCACCTCACCCTGTCGTTGAATGCCCTGGAGGCGCTCGCGGCGGTGTTCGAGGATGACTGGTTCCTCGGCGTCGGAGAAGACTCGTCGTATGCGCGACGCGAGGATGTCAACGAACGGGTCGCCAAGCACATGGTGGAACGCACCACCCAGGAGTGGAGCGCGGTGTTCGCCGCAGCCAAGATCTGGTTCGCGCCGGTCAACACCTATGCCGAGATAGTCGACGACCCCCAGGTCACTCACAACAGATCGGTGATCGAAATCGACCATCCCAAGGCAGGAACCGTCAAACTCCTCGGACATCCGGTGCTCTACGACGGCGAACGACCGGGTGTACGTACCGTGCCGCCCGACCTGGGCAGCGCGAATCGCGCGGTGCTCACCGAGCTGGGTTACAGCGCAACCGATATCAACCGGCTACAAGCGAAAGTGAGCAAGTGATGACGGAAACTCTGGAGGCCGAACAGTCCGTGCTTGAGGGCTCTGCTGAGGCAGGGGTCCTGCAGGTGGTGCTGAACCGTCCGAGAAAGCGCAACGCCTTCGATCTGAACATGGTTCGATCGCTGACGCGCTTGATCGACGGACGCGCGGAGGACACCCGGGTCATCGTGCTCAGTGGGGGCGACTTCTTCTGCGCCGGAGCCGATATCGCGGTGTACGAATCCGGCACTCAGGCCGAGATCGGTGAACTCACGCGCGCCGCGGGGGTACTTGTCGAGACGATCAGCACGGTGCCCATCCCGGTCATTGCCGCCGTGGAGGGCATGGCGCTCGGCGGAGGTTTCGAGGTGGCGCTGGCCGCTGACCTCGTCATCGCCGGCGAGACGGCCAAACTCGGACTGCCCGAGGTATCGCTGGGTCTGATTCCCGGATGGGGCGGCACGCAGCGGTTGGCGGCACAGGTGGGCAGCCGAAAGGCCAAGCAGCTCATCATGCTTCAGCAGCGCTTGATCGCGTCAGACGCCGAGGCACTTGGCCTGGTGAACGAGGTTGTGCCGGCGGGCCAGAGCCTGGATCGCGCGCTCGAGGTGGCCCGTCAACTGGCGCAATCGTCGGCGACCGCGCTGGCCGCAACGAAAGAAATGGTCTCGGGGGCCGAGCGGGCATTGGCCTACGGCGACGAGCGGACGACGCTGATGCGGCTATTCACCTCGGCAGACGGGGTCGAAGGCGTCAACGCGTTCGTCGAGAAGCGGCCCGCGAACTTCGCTCGCTGACCCGCAGTCCCGGTCGATCGAGACGTCAGGCGCCTGCACGAGGCGCCGTCGTCTCATTGATCACCAGCTCCGGCGCGGGGTCGTCGACAACGATGTCCTCCAGGGGGGCACCGCCGAGATGGTTCAGCAGCATCGTCGTGGCCAACTCCCCGAGACGCCGTAGCGGTAGCCGCACCGTCGTCAGCGCCGGGTACACCGTGTCCGAGACCCACGTGGTGTTGATACCGATGATCGAGAGGTCCTCGGGTACCGGAATACCCAGCCGGAGTGCGGCTGCCAGGGCCCCGACAGCCGCGTTGACACTCGCCACGACAACGGCCGTCGGCCCGCCGGCGACGCCCAGCCCGGAATCGCGATGCAGGCACCCGAAGGCATGTGCGCCCGCGTCGGCTTCCCACCCGGCATCGACCACCCATCGCGGGTCAGGGGTCAGCCCGGCGGCTGCCATCGCGTCGAGGTAGCCCTTCTTACGTCGTCTCGCGGTGTCGTGTGCCTGGGTGCCCGAGATGAACGCAATGTGCCGATGCCCCAGTCCGATAACGTGTTCGGTGGCCATCGCCGAGCCGCGTTCGTCGTCCAGGATCACCGATCCCCTCCGATCCGGAAGGCGGGAGTTGATCGTGATCGCCGGCACGCCCGGCTTCAGCACAGCGGCCAGCATGGCGTCGTCGAAATCTTCACGACGCTGGATCAACAGACCATCCACGCGTCCTTCGCGCACCAGGCGCGACAGCTGCTGCGCCCCCGCGGGCGGCACGTCGACCTGGCCGAGCAGTACGTCGGTGCCATGGGCTGCGGTCGCGCTCTGCACGCCGGCGAGCATGTCGGCGAACACGGCATTGTTGACGTCCGGCACGATGAGACCGATTGCACCGGAGCGAGACTGACGAAGCGCACGGGCCCGCGCATTGGGCACGTAATCGAGCTGTTCAGCGGCCGCGAGCACCCGCGCCCGCGTCGCCTCGCTCATCCGCGCCTGCGCATCGCCGGTCAGGGCGCGCGAAGCCACGGATTTGGAGACGCCTGCGGCGCGTGCGACGTCATCGAGGGTCCCCATGCCAGCAATGCTATGCGGTGAATTCACACCCGGCGACGGCAGCTTGGGCTTGAGTCGCCTCAGTCAGCCTGGTCCGTATCATCTTCGACCTCGACAGGCTCGGGTTCATCGGCCTCGACCTCGACCTCGACCTCGACCTCGACAGGCTCGTCCGCGTTCGGCTCGGGCGCGTCGTCGCCGTCACCATCGGTCGGCACCGCCGACGAAGGCCAGTAGTCCCGCCACTCTTCCTCGGTGATCGTGCCGAGTGGCGCGATGTCGAGTTCCTCGGGAACATCCTCACCGCGACGGCCCGCGGCGACGTCGACCTCGACCCGCCGCACCGTGTCCATGAATTCCAGTACGGCTGTGCGCAGGTCGTTCTCGGCATCGGATTCGGCCGTCACGGTGATCGACGTGAGTGCCTCGGGAACCAGGTCCGCGGGCAGGCCGGCCTGTGCGACACGGGATATGACCTTCTGCGCCAACGCCAGCGCCGGCTGACCCGTCGGCACATCGTCCATCGACGACACCACCGAATTGCCGGCCTTCCGCAGTTTCTCCTGCGCCTTGCGCTCTTCCCACTGGGCGAGCTGCTCGTCGAGTGAAACCGATTCACCCGCAAGCACTGCCGGCACCCGATTGCCGAGCTTGCGGACCAGAGCGTCGGCGACGTCGTCGATGCTGAACGGGTGCTGAGGTGCGTCTTCGGCGATACGGGCGTGAAACAGCACCTGCAGCAGCACATCTCCGAGCTCTTCGCGCAGCTCGTCGGCATTGCCGCCGCGGACCGCGTCGAACACCTCGTAGGTTTCCTCCAGCAGGTAGCGCCGCAGCGAGTCGTGGGTCTGCTCGCTCTCCCAAGGGCCGGCGGTGCGCAACTTGTCCATCATCGCCACCGCGTCGACCACCCGTTCGCCGGGCTGTGCGGCCGGCGCGGCGATCAGCCGGGCGCCTGCGGCGAGCCGGGCCTTCACGGCCGGATGCTCGGGATCCGAGGACAGCAGTACGGGCGCATCTTCACCGTCATAGGCGGGCCGCGCCGCCGGCAGCGACCAGGGCACCTTGACCGGCATTTCCTCGGTGTACTGCACGTCGCCGGCGAGCAGATCGATCGCGTCGACCGGGATCAGTGACGGGCGACGTGGGTCGACCAGTACGACCGTCATCGGGCCACTCCCTCACGCATTTCGACGAGACCGCTGATCTCGGTTATACCAATACGTCGGCGGACCTCGACACGCCTGGTCGTCACCGCGTCGTCCCACGTGGGATGGCCGCCCTGCCCGAAGGCAAGGCGGCCATCATGTCACATTCGACTGATTCAGGACTCCGGCGGGAACTGGTCGTCCGGGATCACCCAGTGACCCGGCGTCTCATCGAAGAACGGGTTGGCGACCCCGTTCACCGTCGGCATCTTCTGCAGCTGGCCGGGCGAAATGCCGAAGAACGGATTGGTCACGCCGTTGATGACCGGTGAATTCTTCAGCTGACCGGGCGCGATCTGCTCATTTGGCAGCCGGAAGAAGTTGTTCAACTCGGGAAACTGCACGGTCGGCAGGTCCACGTCCGGGGCGTTCACATCCGGCACGTTTACGTCCGGAACGTTCACACTCGGCACGTTCACATCAGGAACGTTCACACTCGGCACGTTCACATCAGGAACGTTCACACCCGGCACGTTCACATCAGGAACATTCACACCCGGAGCGGGAACCGGAGGCGGCTGGGGCACATTCGGCTCGGCTTGTGCGAGACCTGTGCCGAGGCCAAGCGCGCCGAGTCCCAGTGCACCCACTGTGGTCGTGGTCACTGCGAACTTCTTCATGTTCATGGTCACTCCTTCTCCTTGCGTCACCGCGAGGGCACACCAATCGGTGGCAATCGCGTGATGTTCGGTTGGGAAATTGCATGACCGCCCTATGGCCGACGATCTTGCCGCCTCATCTCACGACGACACTGCAATACCTTGACCCCCCCGCGTGTATGTCGAATGCCAACCGGGGCGCGTTATCAGCGCAGCCGGATTCGAGCGCTGCCGGGGCCACGAAAACCGCCACCACCAGGCGATAAGGCCGAAAAATAAATTTCGCGGTCAGGTCGCTGCCGGCGCGGGTTGTCCTTTGAGCACCGACACCAGACCGGTGACCATCGCCACCAGTTCAAGATCGCGGATGCGCGGCGATCCCACGCCGTCACCGGCGCGCGGGATCGGCACCTGCACCGTCGACGTCGTGGCCCGGTAGTGCGCGCCGGGGTAGAGCCGCTTGAGCCGTAGCTGCGCGGAATCGGGCAGGACCAACGGCGACAACCGCAGCGTCGACGCGGATACCGCGCCGATCTCGGTGATGCCGTATTCGCGGCACAACAACCGCAGCCGCGCAACGGCCACCAGGCGCTCCGCCGGCTCGGGCAGCGCACCGTACCGGTCGATGAGTTCGTCGACGACCGCTTCGACGGCAGCTTCATCGGTGGCCGAGGCCAGCCGTCGGTAACCCTCCAATCGGAGCCGGTCGCTGGGGATGTAGTCCGGCGGCAGGTTGGCGTCGACCGGTAGATCGATTCGGACGTCCTTCTGTTCCTCCGGTGTGGCAATGGTTTTGCCGTCGGCGGCCGCCCGGTAAGCCTCCACCGCCTCACCGACCAGCCGGACGTACAGGTCGAATCCGACGCCGGCGACGTGGCCGGACTGCTCGGCGCCCAGCACGTTGCCCGCCCCGCGGATCTCGAGGTCTTTCATGGCCACCGCCATACCCGCGCCGAGGTCGTTGTTCTGGGCGATGGTGGCCAGCCGGTCATAGGCCGTCTCCGTCAAGGGCACCTCGGGCGGATACAGGAAGTAGGCGTAGCCGCGTTCGCGGCTCCGGCCGACACGGCCGCGCAGCTGGTGCAGCTGGGAGAGCCCGAAGGTGTCGGCCCGCTCCACGATCAGCGTGTTGGCGTTGGAGATGTCCAGCCCGGTCTCGACGATCGTGGTGCAGACCAGGATGTCGTACTCCCGGTTCCAGAAGCCCTCGACGGTGCGCTCCAGGGCCTCCTCGTTCATCTGGCCGTGCGCGACCACCACCCGCGCCTCGGGAACCATCTGACGGACCTTGGCCGCGGCCTGGTCGATGGTGCGGACCCGATTGTGGATGTAGAACACCTGTCCGTCACGCAGCAGTTCGCGGCGTAGCGCGGCCGCCACCTGTTTGTCGTCGTGCGGACCGACGTAGGTCAGCACGGGGTAACGCTCCTCGGGCGGGGTGAGGATCGTCGACATCTCCCGGATGCCGGCCAGGCTCATCTCCAGCGTCCGCGGGATCGGGGTGGCGCTCATGGTCAGCACGTCGACGTGGGTGCGCATCGACTTGATGTGCTCCTTGTGCTCGACGCCGAACCGCTGCTCTTCGTCAACCACGATGAGGCCCAGGTCTTTCCAGGTCACCCCGGTCTGCAGCAGCCGGTGCGTGCCGATCACGATGTCGACCGAACCGTCTTTCATACCTTCGAGCACCGCGCGGGATTCGGTCGGATCGGTGAACCGCGACAACCCCTTCACCGTCACCGGGAACCCGGCCATCCGGGCGGTGAAGGTCTGCAGGTGCTGATCGGCCAGCAGCGTCGTCGGCACCAGCACGGCGACCTGCTTGCCGTCCTGCACGGCCTTGAAGGCGGCCCGGACCGCGATCTCGGTCTTGCCGTAACCGACGTCGCCGCAGATCACCCGGTCCATCGGAACCGGCTTCTCCATATCGGATTTGACCTCGGTGATCGCGGTCATCTGGTCCATCGTCTCGGTGAACCCGAACGCGTCTTCCATCTCGGCCTGCCACGGCGTGTCCGGGCCGAAGGCGTGCCCCGGCGCGGCCTGCCGCTTGGCGTACAGCGCCACGAGTTCACTGGCGATCTCCCGAACTGCGCGCCGGGCTTTGGTTTTCGTGTTGGCCCAGTCGCTGCCACCAAGGCGGCTGAGTGACGGCGCCTCGCCGCCGACGTAGCGGGACAGCTGATCCAACGAATCCATCGGGACGTAGAGCCGGTCGGACCCGCCGCCGCGTTTGGCCGAGGCATACTCCAGCACCAGGTATTCGCGGCGGGCGCCACCGACCACCCGCTCGGTCATCTCCACGAACCGGCCGATGCCGTGCTGGTCGTGCACCACCAGGTCACCCGCGGTCAGCGCCAGCGGGTCGACGACGTTACGGCGTTTGGCCGCAAGCTTTTTGCCCTCCGACGCCGTCACCCGGTTACCGGTCAGGTCGGTCTCGGTGATGATGACCAGGTTCGCGCCGGGCAGTACGGCGCCGTCGTGCAGTGGGCCTTTGAGCACCCCGACGACACCAGCGCTAGGCGCCGCGCCGGGCTCCAACATCGTTGCCGCGGTGTCTGATTCGCCGAGCTGTTCGACGATACGTTGCGCGGTGCCTGCGCCGGGGGTGACGACGGCCGCGTAGCCACCGGTCGCGACGTGAGCGCGCAGCATCGCAAAGATCTCTTCGACGTTGTGCTGCTGTCCGCGTGCCGAAGGCGCCGCACGGATGTCGAGTTCGGTTGCGGTGCCGTCGGAAAGCTGCGAAAGCGTCCACCACGGGTGGCCCCCGGAGCGCGCGGCTTCGCGGGCCTCGTCGAACGGGACGAACCCGGACGCACCCATCGCCTCGATGTCGATCGGCATGTCCCCGCCGACCGCCGCCGTAGACCACGATGCTTCCAGGAACTCGCGGCCGGTCTTGATCAGGTCGGCCGCCCGGCTGCGCACCTTCTCCGGGTCGCACACCAATACCGGCGCATCGGCGGGCAGATGGCGCACCAGCGTCGTCGGCACACCCGGGTGCAGCAATGGCAGCAGCGCCTCCATACCGTCGACGGGTATGCCCTCGGAGAGCTTGGCCAGCATGTCCGGCACGCTGCCCGGGACGCTGTTCTCGTGGGTCGGGTGCTCCTTGGCGAGCACCGCCGCCCGGCTGCGCACCTCGGCGGTCATCAACAGCTCGCGGCACGGGACGGCCACCACGGACTCGACGGCGATCTCCGGGATCGACCGCTGGTCGGCGATCGCGAACATCCGCATCTCGGAGATTTCGTCGCCCCAGAACTCGACGCGCACCGGATGCTCGGCGGTCGGCGGAAACAGGTCCATGATGCCGCCGCGGACCGCGAACTCACCGCGCTTGCCGACCATGTCGACGCGGGTGTAGGCGAGGTCGACCAACCGCGCAATCAGGGCGTCGAAGTCGGCTTCGGCGCCGACGGTCAGCGTGACGGGTTCGATGTCGACGACGTCGGGGGCCATGGGCTGCAGCAGCGAGCGGGTGGTGGTGACCACCACCTGCAGTGGCGGGCCGAGCGTCGCATCGTCGGGGTGGGCCAGCCTGCGCAACAGCAGCAGCCGGGCACCGACGGTCTCCACCCCCGGTGACAGCCGCTCATGGGGCAGAGTCTCCCAGGACGGGAACAGCGCGACGGCATCACCGAGCACGCCGCGCAGTTCTGCGGTCAGATCGTCGGCCTCCCGGCCTGTCGCGGTGACGACGAGCAGTGGGCCGGTCCGCGCGATTGCGGTCGCCACCAGAAAGCGGGCGCTGGCCGGTCCGACCAGTGCAAGATCGGTGGGCCGGTCCGCGGCACGACGCGTGACGTCCTGCAGACAGGGATCGGCCAAGGCCAGTTCAACGAGACCCGCAATCGGGGTCTGGACATAAAGGTGCCCCGGTGCGGTCATGATGTGCCCATTCTAAGGCGTGTCGCCGCGTCAAGATTGGGGCCGGTTCCGTTAAGGAGCCGTCAGGGCGACTTCCTGCGCCCCTGGCACGGTCCACGGTGAAGTCATGACCTTGCTGGAGATCCTGCCGTCCCTGCGCACTGCCACCACCCCGCGACTCGATCCGGCGATCTGGCCACTCACCACGCACGTGGACGATCAGGGCCGGATCACGATCGGCGGGGTGGCGATGACCGACATCGCCGACCAGTTCCGCACCCCGGCCTACGTCGTCGACGAAGCCGACTTCCGGCGCCGCGCCCAGCACTACCGCACCGCGATGCGCGGGGCCGAGGTGGTCTACGCGGGCAAGGCACTGTTGACCACGGCGGTGGCGCACTGGGCCGCCGAGGAAGGCCTCGGCGTGGATGTCTGTTCGGCCGCTGAGCTGGCGACCGCGCTGGCCGGTGGGGTGGCGCCGGGGCGGATCGTGCTGCACGGCAATGCAAAGTCCCACGATGAGCTGCACGAAGCGGTCGATGCCGGGGTCGGGCGGATCGTGTTGGACTCCCCGATGGAGATCACCTACCTGGCCGGTTTGGCGCGCATGCCCCAGCAGGTGCTGATCCGGGTGACGCCCGACGTCGACATCCGGGGACATCGGGCCGTCACCACCGGCGTGTGCGATCAGAAGTTCGGTTTCACGCTGGCGGGTGGACACGCCGCCGAGGCCGCAGCCCGCGTGCTGGCCACCGCCCGGCTCGAGCTGGTCGGCCTGCACTGCCATATCGGTTCGCAGATCAGCGATCCGGACTGCTACCGCGAGGCCATCGGCCGGCTGATCGCTGCCATGGCCGATATCCGCAGCACCCACGGTGTCGTGCTCAGTGAATTGAACATCGGTGGCGGGCACGGCGTCCCGTACGTTTCCGGCGATCCGACGCTGAGCCTCGACGCGTTGGCCGACACCGTCGAGGATGCCGTCGAATCGGCCTGTGCCGCCGAGCGGTTCCCGCGGCCGCGCGTCGTCGTCGAACCCGGCCGTGCCATCAGCGGGCGGGCCGGTGTGACGCTGTACCGGGTGTGCGGGGTGAAAGCCCAGGCCGGCGGGCGGCGCTTCGTCGCGGTGGACGGCGGGATGAGCGACAACCCCCGGGTTGCCCTCTACGGTGCGAAATATTCGGTGGCACTGGCCAATCGCCATCCCATCGGGCCCACCCAGACGGTCACCGTGGCGGGCCGACACTGCGAGGCCGGCGACGAGATCGTGCGCGACGCCGAACTGCCCGCCGACCTGCGTCCCGGTGACCTGCTGGCCGTGGCCTGCACCGGGGCCTATCACCACAGCATGGCCTCGACATACAACATGGTCGGCCGCCCGCCGGTGGTCGCGGTGCGCGACGGCCGCGCCCGGGTGCTGGTCCGTCGCGAAACGACGGCTGACCTGTTGACGCGCGATTGCGGGTGAAGCTCAGTCGCCTTCGAGGTGCGGATCGGCCTCCAGGTGCGTCAGCCCGTTCCACATCAGGTTGACCAGGTGCGCGGCCACCACCTCTTTCTTGGGCTCGCGCACGTCAAGCCACCATTGTGCGGTCATCGACACCGACCCGACGAGAGCCTGGGCGTACAGCGGCGCCAGTTCGGGGTCCAGCCCACGCCGGGAGAAATCACCGGCCAGGATCGAGGCCACCTGGCCGACCGCGTCGTTGAGCAACGTCGAATAGGTGCCCGAGGTGATCGCCGCCGGCGAATCGCGGATCAGGATGCGGAAACCGTCGGTGCGATCCTCGACGTAGGTGAGCAGGGCCAGCGCCACCCGTTCCACACGCACCCGGGAGCGGTTGTTGGTCAGTGACGAGGTGATGCCGTCCAGCAGGGCCGACATCTCGCGGTCGACGACCACGGCGTACAGCCCTTCCTTGCCGCCGAAATGCTCATAGACGACGGGTTTGGAGACGTTGGCGCGCTGCGCGATCTCCTCGATCGAGGTGCCGTCGTACCCGCGCTGGGCGAACAGCGACTTGGCGACCTCGATGAGCTGTTGTCGCCGTTCACTGCCGGTCATCCTGGCGCGGGGTGCACGCACTTCCTTTTCGGGTGCTGCCACGCTGATCAGCCTATCGGGCTTCGACTAGAGTCACCGATTGATCAGTCCGTCGTGGTGTAATCGGCAGCACCTCTGATTTTGGTTCAGATAGTTCAGGTTCGAGTCCTGGCGACGGAGCTCTTATCGCGATTGTGCGAATGCCCGCATGACCGGCGAGCCGCTAGAGGAAACCGCCCGCTCGGACGTCAGGAGGCCGAATGACTGTGTCTACCGAGGCCGCGGTCGTGGTGTTGGCCGCCGGGGCCGGAACCCGGATGCGCTCGGACACCCCCAAGGTGCTGCACACCCTGGGCGGGCGCAGCATGCTCGCCCACGCCGTACACACCGCGGCCGAGGTGACGGCCCAGCATCTGGTGGTCGTGCTCGGCCATGACCGTGACCGCATCGTGCCCGCGGTCGAGGAACTCGCCGACGAGCTCGGCCGCACCATCGACATCGCCGTCCAGGACCAGCAGCTGGGCACCGGCCACGCGGTGGGCTGCGGTTTGACGGCGCTGCCCGACGACTTCGCAGGCACCGTGGTGGTGACCTCCGGTGACGTTCCGCTGCTCGACGCGGCCACCGTGGCCGAACTCATCGCCGGGCACAGCAGCGAGACGGCCGCCGCCACGGTGCTGACCACCACGCTGGCCGACCCGACGGGCTACGGCCGCATTCTGCGCACGCAGGACAACGAGGTCATCGGCATCGTCGAGCAGTCCGACGCCAGCGAATCACAACGGTCCATCCGCGAGGTCAACGCCGGGGTGTACGCGTTCGACATCGCCGACCTGCGCTCGGCGCTGAGCCGGTTGCGCTCTAACAACGCCCAGCACGAGCTGTACCTCACCGACGTCGTCGCGATCCTGCGCCAGGACGGCCGCACGGTACGCGCCAGGCACGTCGACGACAGTGCGCTGGTGGCAGGCATCAACGACCGGGTGCAGCTCTCCGCGCTCGGCGCCGAACTCAACCGCCGCCTGATCGCGGCCCACCAGCGGTCCGGGGTGACGATCGTCGACCCGGCCACCACCTGGATCGACGTCGGCGTCACGATCGGCCACGACACCGTGGTCTACCAGGGCACCCAGCTGCTCGGCACCACCGCCATCGGCGCGAAATGCCAGATCGGCCCGGACAGCACGCTGGCCGACGTCACCGTCGGGGACGCCGCATCGGTGGTGCGCACCCACGGCGGCCAGTCGACGATCGGCACGGGTTCCACGGTCGGCCCGTTCACCTACCTGCGCCCGGGCACGGTGCTGGGCGCCGACGCCAAGCTCGGCGCGTTCGTCGAAGCCAAGAACTCCACCATCGGTGACGGCACCAAGGTGCCGCACCTGACCTATGTCGGCGACGCCGACATCGGCGAACAGAGCAACATCGGCGCCTCCAGCGTGTTCGTGAACTTCGACGGCGAGAACAAGCGCCGCACCACGGTGGGCTCCCACGTGCGCACCGGCTCGGACACCATGTTCGTCGCGCCGGTCACCGTCGGCGACGGCGCCTACACCGGCGCCGGTACCGTGTTGCGCGACGACGTGCCGCCCGGCGCGCTGGCCGTCTCGGACAACGCGCAACGCAACATCGAGGGCTGGGTGGAACGGAAAAGGCCGGGCACCGCGGCGGCCAGGGCAGCAAAAGCTGCCCGGGAAAACCCATAGCCGACTCTTTTCGTTGGCATTCTGGTAACCCGGCAACGGGCGGCCCGCAAGGCTACGTACGATTGCCCCGTATCGATCCCCGACCGCGAAGGCAGCCATAGTGGCCACGGACTGGACCGACAACCGAAAGAACCTGATGCTGTTCTCGGGGCGCGCGCACCCCGAGCTGGCAGAACAGGTCGCCAAGGAACTTGATGTTCACGTGACCGCGCAAACTGCGCGGGACTTCGCCAACGGCGAGATCTTCGTGCGCTTCGACGAATCGGTGCGCGGGTGCGACGCATTCGTCCTGCAATCGCACCCTGCTCCCCTCAACCAGTGGTTGATGGAGCAGTTGATCATGATCGACGCGCTCAAGCGTGGCAGCGCCAAGCGCATCACCGCGATCGTGCCGTTCTACCCGTACGCGCGCCAGGACAAGAAGCACCGCGGCCGTGAACCGATCTCGGCCCGGCTGGTCGCCGATCTGCTCAAGACCGCAGGCGCGGACCGCATCGTGTCGGTCGACCTGCACACCGATCAGATCCAGGGCTTCTTCGACGGACCGGTCGATCACATGCGCGGACAGTCGCTGCTGTGCGGCTACATCGGGGAGAACTATGCCGGGGCCGACATGGTGGTGGTCTCCCCCGACTCGGGCCGCGTGCGAGTGGCCGAGAAATGGGCCGACGCGCTCGGTGGCGTTCCGCTGGCCTTCATCCACAAGACCCGTGACCCCCTGGTGCCCAACCAGGTGAAGTCCAACCGCGTCGTCGGCGACGTGAAGGGCAAGACCTGCATCCTCACCGACGACATGATCGATACCGGCGGCACCATCGCAGGCGCGGTCAACCTGCTGCGTGAGGACGGCGCCAAGGATGTCGTCATCGCCGCTACCCACGGCGTGCTGAGCGACCCGGCCCCGCAGCGGCTCGCCGAGTGCGGTGCCAGGGAAGTGATCGTCACCAACACCCTGCCGATCACCGAGGACAAGCAGTTCCCGCAGCTGACCGTGTTGTCGATCGCACCGCTGCTGGCCAGCACCATCCGCGCGGTGTTCGAGAACGGCTCGGTCACCGGCCTGTTCGACGGATCGGCTTAGCGTGACGGAGCGTATCTACCACAATCCGAAGTGCAGCACCTCCCGCAAGACGCTGGACCTGTTGCGCGACAACGGTATCGAACCAGAGGTTGTGCTGTACCTGAAGACTCCGCCGACGCGGGCGGAGTTGAAGAAGATGATCGCCGACGCGGGCATCGATGTGCGCACCGCGGTCCGCAAGCGCGAATCCCTTTACTCCGAACTGCAATTGGCTGACGCTTCGGACGACGAGCTGCTCGACGCCATGGCGCAGAATCCGATCCTGATCGAGCGCCCGTTCGTCGTCACCGCCAAGGGCACGCGCTTGGCCCGGCCGATCGACGCGGTGCGCGAGATTCTGTGAACCGACTGCGGGCCGCTGCGGTGACCTCGACCGCGCTGGCCCTGCTGCTGTCCGGATGCGGTGCCGAAACCCCTGACTACAAGTCGATCTGGACCACCAGCTCCACCACGACCGCCCCGCCGACCAGTGGCGAGGCGCCGGTGCCGATCTCGCGCTATCTGGAGAGCGTCGGCGTCGAGGGCGAGCCGGTCGCACCGGAGAAGATCCCCGAGCTGACCATCACCATGCCCACCCCGGCCGGCTGGCATGACTACGTCAACCCGAACCTGGCCCCGGGCACCCGGATGATCGCCAAGGGCGACACCTACCCGACCGCGATGCTGTTGGCCTTCACCCTGCACGGCGATTTCGACGTGGCGGCGGCCATCAAGGACCACGGCTATGCCGATGCGCAGCTCTCGGAGAACTTCAAGCAGCTCAATGCCTCCACCGCGGATTGGCACGGTTTCCCGTCGGCCATGATCGAAGGTTCCTACGACCTCAACGGTCGGCGGATGCAGAGCTACAACCGCATCGTCATCCCCAGTGACAACCTGAAGCCTCCGCAGCGCTACCTGGTGCAACTCACGGTCACGACGTTCGCCGACGAAGCCGAAGCCCAGGCCAAAGACATCGAATCGATCATCGCAGGGTTCAACGTCGTCGCTAAGTAGGGTGAGCGGTATGAGCGAATGGACCGCGTCCGACCTGCCCTCCTTCACCGGCCGCACCGTCGTCGTCACCGGCGCCAACAGCGGCCTGGGACTGATCACCGCACGTGAGCTCGCGCGGGTGGGCGCGAAGGTCATCGTCGCCGTCCGCAACCTGGACAAGGGCACTGCCGCGGCGGCCACCATGACCGGCGGGACGGTCGAGGTCCGCAAGCTGGATCTGCAGAGCCTGGACTCGGTGCGCGAGTTCGCCGACACCGTGGAGACCGTCGATGTGCTGGTCAACAACGCCGGCATCATGGCGGTACCGCTGTCGCGGACCGCCGAGGGATTCGAAAGCCAGATCGGCACCAACCACCTGGGCCATTTCACGCTGACCAATCTGCTGCTGCCCAAGGTCTCCGAACGGGTGGTCACGGTGTCGTCGCTGATGCACTGGATCGGATACCTCAGCCTGCAGGATCTGAACTGGAAGTCGCGGCCGTACTCCGCGTGGCGCGCTTACGGCCAGTCCAAGCTGGCCAACCTGCTGTTCACCAGCGAGCTGCAGCGACGGCTGACGGCCTCCGGCTCGCCGGTGCTGGCAGTGGCCGCCCACCCCGGCTATTCGGCCACCAACCTGCAGGGCCACAGCGGCAACCGGTTGGGGTCCAAGCTGGCGACCGCAGGCAACCGGCTGGCCACCGATGCCGCATTCGGCGCCCGCCAGACCCTGTACGCGGTGTCCCAGGATGTGCCGGGCGACAGCTTCATCGGGCCACGCTTTGGGCAGTTCGGTCCCAGCCAGCCCGTCGGTCGCAGCCCGCGGGCCCGCCGGGCGGACACTGCCCGAGCGCTGTGGGAACTGTCCGAGCAGCTCACCGATACCGTCTACCCACTCTAGATTTTTGCTGGGGGCAGTACCTTTTGCTACCCTCACCTGGCATCACGGCGAGGGTGGCCCACTGTCGGGCCACCGTTATCGACGGGAACAATTTTCACTAGTTGTTGCAGCCCTGGCCGTGCTGAATGTTTTGACCGCCAGGATGAGGAGCAACACAATGGCCAAGAATTCGGCCCCCAACAAGCTGACCGCCGCGGTGCGTACCCGCACCGGCAAGGGCGCATCGCGCCAGGCCCGTCGTGACGGCAAGGTGCCCGCCGTGCTGTACGGCCACGGCACCGACCCCCAGCACCTGGAGCTCGCCGCCCGCGAGTTCGCCGCCGTGCTGCGTAAGTCCGGCACCAACGCGGTGCTGACGCTGGACGTCGAGGGCACCGAGCAGCTGGCGCTGACCAAGGCTCTGGAGATCCACCCGATCCGGCGCACCATCCAGCACGCCGACCTGATCGTCGTGAAGCGCGGCGAGAAGGTGACCGTCGAGGTCAACGTCGTCCTCGAAGGTGACGCGCAGCCGGGCACCCTGGTCACCCAGGACGCCAACTCCCTCGAGATCGAGGCCGACCTCCTGTCCATCCCCGAGCAGCTCACCGTGTCGATCGAGGGCATCGAGGCAGGTACCCAGATCTCCGCGAGCCAGATCGAGCTGCCCAAGGGTGTCACCCTGATCTCGGATCCCGAGGTGCTGGTGGTCAACATCGTCGCAGCCCCGACCGCCGCGGAGATGGAAGGCGAAGGGGCCGGCGAAGGGGCCGAGGCGCCCGCCGCCGAGCCTGCTGCCGAGGCCGCCGAAGAGTCCTCCGAGTAATTCTCGATGGCCGAGCCGTTGCTTGTGGTGGGCCTGGGAAATCCCGGGCCCACCTACGCCAAGACCCGGCACAACGTCGGGTTCATGGTGGCCGACCTGTTGGCCGCGCGTATCGGCTCGGCCTTCAAGGTGCACAAGAAATCCGGCGCCGAGGTGGTAACGGGGCAGCTGGCCGGACGACCGGTCGTGCTGGCCAAACCGCGGTGCTACATGAACGAGTCAGGCCGCCAGGTCGGCCCGCTCGCCAAGTTCTATTCGGTGCCGCCTGCCGAGGTGGTGGTCATCCACGATGAGCTCGACATCGACTTCGGCCGCATCAGGCTGAAGTTCGGTGGCGGGGTCGCCGGCCACAACGGCCTGAGGTCGGTGGGTGCGTCGTTGGGCAGCAACGCTTTTGCGCGGGTGCGAATCGGCGTCGGACGCCCACCCGGACGCAAAGATGCCGCCCCGTTCGTGTTGGAGAACTTCAGTTCCGCCGAGCGTGCCGAGGTGCCGACGATCTGCGAGCAGGCCGCCGACGCCACCGAGCTGTTGATCGCCCAAGGCCTGGAGCCGGCCCAGAACACCGTGCACGCCTGGTAATTTCCCCCTGCGCGGCACCTTTCTCCGGCGAGCAGACAGTTAGGTCCCCTGGAATGCGCATTCCAGGGGACCTAACTGTCTGCTCGCGGGGAAAAGGCAACCGAAAAACTCAACGGCCGCGGATGCCGCTGTCGACCACCTTCACCGTCTTGTGCGGATAGCGCTTCTCCGCGTGGGCTTTGGCCGCCGAGTTCGGCAGCACGTAGAGCGTCTCTTTCTTGTCCTGAAGAGGCCGTAGGACCGTGTCCATGAATGCCTTGCGGTCGTCGAGGTAGGGCTCGATCACGTCCTCCCCCGCCGGACACACTGCCAGGCAGTAGGCCGCCTTGTAGTTGGCCTTGAAGGACAAGCTCTGCCACATCGAGGCGTTCTCCGAATCGCTCACCCGAGAACGGAAATCGTCTGCGTCGTCACTGTCGGCAATGGTCTGCAC
Organism: Mycobacterium appelbergii; assembly: GCF_032883035.1. NCBI lineage: Bacteria > Bacillati > Actinomycetota > Actinomycetes > Mycobacteriales > Mycobacteriaceae > Mycobacterium > Mycobacterium appelbergii. The sequence continues at coordinate 170,294 of NZ_JAMQTH010000015.1, read as the reverse complement.
CCAGTCGGTGAAGCCACCCATGAATTCGCGGTAGTTGTGCACCGAGCACGCGACGAAGTCGAACTCGCCATCCTTGCCGATCGCACCGACCGGGCAGGCCGCCACGCACAGCTTGCATTCCAGGCATGGTGAATAGTCAAGCGGTTCACCGTAATCGCTGATGGGCGTGCCCACGAGAATGGTGGCCAACAGGATGAAGTTACCGAATCTGGGATGAATGACGTTGCGGTGGATGCCCATCACGCCCAGGCCCGCGGCCACCGCGATCGGCTTGTGCGCCGCCACCCAGATACGACCGGGATACCTGTCCATCTCCATCGGGAAGGTCGCCGACGGGTTCACCGCGCGGTGACCGGCATCCTCCAACGCACGGGTGATCCGGTGAGCGGCCTCGTTGATGATCTCGCCGCTGCGGTGAAACTCCTGGTTGGCGACGCTGCGCTCGGTGGACCGGACGTTCTCGCGGTTCATCTTCACCACCAGCGAGATATAGCTGCGCACGCCGGGCAGGGCGGTCTCGACATGCTCCTGCTCGGAGGCCAGCGCGGGATTGTCGACGGCGGCGAACGCGACGTCGTCGGCACCGGCGTCCAGACAGAGTTGCCGCAGCTGATCCGCATCGATGACCGCAGGTGGCGCGTCCGCCCGTCGGGCCCGCACCGCCCGCACCGCGCGCACCGTCGGATGGTCGGAGAGTTTCGGCTTGCCCGTCATCCATCTGAGTATAGTCATCTATACCCAGATGGCAACCTCAGAGCCCTTTCCCTGGTCCGCGCCGAGATGTAAGCAGATCCATCGAATTTCGGTCATCAAATGTCGCTTTTTTCGGAGCAGTGTTGCTCCTAGCGTGATGTGAGTCGCCACACACGGCGACCCAATCAGGCTCCAGCATCGACGCTGACCACACGCACGCTCCCGCGAAGGACTCCCACACATGGCGGCAAGAACTGTCCTCGACGCGCCCGCGTTGCGGTCGGCTCATGCTCGCCGGTGCCACCGGGCGCGGATCGGGCTGTGAGGGCAGTTTCGAGGACTTCGACGTGTATCGGGAAGTCCGCTCCTAGAACATCGCTCGTCGCGCCTCCGTTCAGGCGCTGGCCGAAGGACAGAACTCACTTGCACATCGCCACGGCGACAAGGGTCGACAATGCCTGCGCCAACCACTCCGCCACCCACTCCGCCACCGACGCAGAAACATTTATCGGCCGGCCGGAAACATCCAATACCTGTGCTGCACAGAGGAGTTCATCATGACCTTCAGTTCGGCAGAGTCCAGCACATTCTCAGAACCATCGAAATCGGTACTGCGCCGGGCCATCGCCGCGTCGGCGGTCGGCAACATGGCCGAATGGTACGACTATGGTGCGTACGCCTACGTCGCGTCCGAGATAGGCCGGCACTTCTTCCCAGGTAATCACCAGACACTGTTCACCATGCTGGTGTTCGCGGTGTCCTTTGTGCTGCGACCACTGGGCGGCATCATCTGGGGTGTCATCGGAGACCGCCGTGGCCGGCGATTCTCGTTGACAGTCACCATCTTGCTCATTTCGGCAGCGACGTTCTGCATGGGCCTGCTCCCGACCTACGGTTCCGTCGGAATACTGGCGCCGATCCTGTTGATCGGATTGCGCGTCATTCAGGGGTTGTCGACCGGCGGCGAATACGGCGGAGCGGCGACGTTCATGGCCGAGTACGCGCCCGACCGGCGCCGGGGGTTCTACGGGAGTTTCCTGGAGGTAGGCACGATCTCGGGATTCACCCTGGCCGTGTTGGTGGTCGCCGGTACCGAACACGTCATCGGGGCCGAAGCAATGAGCGACTGGGGTTGGCGCGTGCCATTTCTCCTCGGCGGCCCGCTAGGACTGATCGGTTTCTATCTCCGGAACCGACTCGAGGACACCCCGGTGTTTCGCGAATTGGAACGCACCGAGGACACCGCACGCCGCGCCACCGGAATCGCTCGCGAACTGCTCACCGTCTACCGCCGTCAACTGCTGGCATTGGCCGGCTTGACCATCGCACTCAACGTGGCGAATTACACGCTGGTGGCCTACCTTCCCACCTATCTGCAGGCGACCATCGGATTGAGCTCGACGCAGACCGATGTACTGGTCATCACCGGACAGGCGATCATGATCTTCTTCCTGCCTGCAGCGGGCCTCCTGTCCGACCGCATCGGGCGTAAGCCGGTCTGGTGGATTTCCCTGGTCGGCCTGTTCATCCTGGTGACGCCGATGTACCTGCTGATGACCGCCGGTTTCGGTTGGGCTGTACTGGCTTTCGCCATCCTGGCATCGGTGTATCTGTTGCAGCTGGGGACCGTCTCGGCGATGTTCCCCGCGATCTTCCCGGCTCACGTCCGCTACGCGGGATTTGCCATCTCGTATAACGTGGCCACCGCACTTTTCGGCGGAACCGCCCCCGCGGTCAACGACTGGTTGATCGGCTCGACACAGAATGCGATGGCCCCGGCCTTCTACATGATGGGCGCATTCGTGATCGGCATGATCGCGCTGCGATTCGTTCCCGAGACGCGCGGATGCTCGCTGCGTGGCCGCTCGATACCGGGCCTGCAGCCCTCGCACCAAGCCGACGCGATGGCACCGAGCCGGACTATCTGACTGTCCGGCAACGGGACTCGCAGAGCGTATTCACAACCGCCGGTTCACGGCGGGCTCACCACTTCTAAGGAACCTGACCAGATGACTTCGCTCGACGCCGCCCAACCACGGCTGGAACACACCACCGAACTGCTCCAGACCCTCATCCGCAACCGGTGTGTCAACACCGGTCACGAAGACTCCGGAGAAGAAGTTCGCAACGCCGATACGCTGCGCCAGTTCCTCGGGAATGCCGTGGACACCCAGGTCTACGACGCGGCCGAGGGCAGGCGCTCACTGGTCGCCAAGATTCACGGATCCGACCCGACGGCACCGTCTCTCGCGCTGCTCTGCCATACCGATGTGGTACCCGCCGATGACATCGATTGGCTGCACGACCCGTTCGGCGGCGAACTGATCGACGGAATGATCTGGGGTCGCGGCGCGATCGACATGCTCAATATGACGGCCACGATGGCAGCGGCGATCAGGCACGCCGGGCAGTGTGGACACCGACCGCGCGGAGACATCTCGTTCATCGCCACCGCCGATGAGGAAGGCCAGGCCACCTGGGGCGCAAAGCATCTCCTCGACCGCCACCTCCACGATGTCACCACCGATTACGTCGTCACCGAAGGCGGCGGCTGGCCCCTGACCTCGGGTCCGACTCCCAAATTGTCATGGTCTACCGCGGAGAAAGGCACGGTCTGGCTGCGTCTGGTCGTGCACGGACGCGCCGGCCACGCCGCGATGCCCTTCGGGGCCGACAATGCCCTGGTCAAGGCCGCCACGATCGTCGGCCTGCTGGACGCGCACCGCCCGGAACCGGTGATGTCGGAGATCTGGACGCGATGGGTCAGGGGTATGGATTTCGACGCCGAAACCACCTCGGGTTTACTCGATGCGAGCCGCATCCGCGATATCGCCGACGGGCTACCCGAACTCGGGGGAACCGCACACGCATGCACGCACATGACGCTGACTCCGACCGGCGCGCGCGGCGGGATCGCCATCAACTCCATCCCTGAGCGGGTGGAGATCGACATCGATGCGCGGGTGATGCCAGGACAGACGCGGGTGGATGTCGAGCGGGAGATCCGCGCCGCCCTCGGGCGACTCGCCGACGAGGTGACCATCGAGTGGATACATGAACTCGTCACCCACGAATCCCCGCTCGAGACACCGCTGTACGACACGGTGACGGGAATCGTCGACAACATCGCGCCGGGAACACAGCTCGTCCCGAGCATGATCACCGCGTCCACCGACGCCGACTATTTTCGCCGTGCGGGAGCGCAGGTGTACGGCTTCTCGATGTTCTCGGGGTTCGTCGGCCCCAGCGAATTCCGGCACATGTTCCACGGCGCGAACGAGCGCGTCGACACCACCACTCTTGCGCTGTCCACAGAGCTGTGGACGCAACTGATCAGCAAGTTCTGACCCACCGAAAAAAGGCCAACCAGACATGCAAGTCAAGACGATCGACGAAGTTTTCAGCACGCAGGAGTACCGCGAGCGCATCGCCGCGGTGAAACGTGCGGGCCAGCGTGCCGCGATGGACGCGCTCATCGTCACCGATCCCAAGAACATCTTCTATCTCACCGGTTACGACGCTTATTCGTTCTACGTGCCGCAGGCGCTCATCGTCGCGGTGGATCAACCCGATGAGCCGGTACTGATCCTGCGGGAGCAGGATGTTCCCGCAGCTACGGCCCTGACCTGGCTGGCGCCGGCCAACGTCGTGGGATACGACGAGGCCTACATCCACGGCACCCAACATCCCATGCGTGTGGTGGCAGAGACGATCTCGACTCTGCACTGGCGCCCCAAGAACGTCGGCATCGACGAGTCAGATCTGTCGGTCGGCGCGCTCCACGCACTGCACGACACCATGCCCGACGCCACCCTGATGAACGCCACGGGACTCGTCGAATGGATCCGATGCCACAAATCAGCACGGGAAATCGACCTGATCAGGGAGGCCGCGTCATTCAGTGATCAGGCGATGCTCGCGGCCATCGACATCATCGAACCCGGTGTCCGCGAGGCCGACGTTGCCGCCGACATCTACCACGAGCTCATCAGCGGAAAGGGCTCAGCGTACGGTTCCACCCCGTGGCAGCCCTACCTGTCCTGTGGCGTGCACACGAACAATCCGCACATGAGCTGGAGCGGCAGGTTCATCGCGCCGGATTCTCCGATCACGATCGAGCTTGGCGGCCATCGTCACAACTATGCGGCCGGTCTTGCCCGCACCGTCTACCTGGGGTCGCCACCACCTGAGTACCGGCGCCTGGAACGCACCGTGGCGGAGGGCTACGACATCGCCAGGTCGACGATGGCACCCGGGAACACCGCCGAGCAGGTGCATGCCGCCTGGTCGAGTGTCCTTGGCAAGCAAGGATTCACCAAGAACGCGCGCATCGGCTATTCGATCGGGATCTCTTTTCCGAAGACCGCCTGGATCGAGAACACGGTCAGCCTGGCCGCCGGTGACCGCACCGAGCTCCGCCCGAACATGGTGCTGCACCTCATGCTTGCCGTGTGGCTCAATGACATCGGCTACTCGCTGAGCGAGACGTTCGTCGTCGGCGAAACGGGGAGCGAGAGCCTCTCGTCGCTCCCCCACGAACTCATCGTCAAGTAGGCATGCCGATGTCGCACACCATGCCCGACCTGCAGTCGATACTGAAGGCACGCAGCCGAATTGAAGGCTACATCAGGCGAACACCGCTACAGCGTGCCGAGGTGATCAGCGAAACCACCGGTGTCGATACGTATCTCAAACTTGAAACTCTCCAACCCACAGGCAGCTTCAAGATTCGCGGCGCGAGCAATTCCGTCTGCACTCTCGTGGAGAATGGCCAACACAACGGAATAGCCACTGCGTCAACAGGAAACCATGCCCGTGCCGTGGCACACATGGGCAACAGAATGGGTTTACCCGTGAAAGTGTTTGTCGCGGCGTCAGTGCCCGCCGACCGGGTGGCGGCGCTGCATCAGCTCGGCGCGACGGTGGACAACTCGTTCGCCGACCAGTCCGAAGCGATCTGTGCGGCACGGAACCACGCAGAGGCGAACAACTTCGGGTTCATCCCTCCGTTTGACCACCCCGATGTGATCAGCGGCCAGGGTACCGCTGCCCTGGAGCTGTGGGAGGACCTCGACGACATCGACGCCGTCGTCGTTCCGGTGTCCGGCGGAGGTTTGATCACCGGTGTCGGGGTCGCGATGAAGGAACTGCGACTTGCGACGACCGTCATCGGGGTGTGCGCCGAGAACGCGCCTGCGATGGCGCTGTCGCTACGTGCCGGACATCCGGTCAGTCCGCCGGAGATCGACACGGTGGCGACCTCGCTCATGGGAGATCTGGGCCCGGACAACGCCTATACCTTCCCGCTGGCCCAGAAATGCGTCGACGAGATCGCCACCGTGTCGGAAAGCGACATCACGTCCGCGCAACGCAGGCTCCGACAGGACGCCGGAATCGCCGCTGAGGCCGCGGCGGCCGCCGCCCTGGCCTACCTGTGCACCCACCGAGACCGGTGGCAGGGACGCAAAGTCGCCCTGCTGGTCACCGGTGCCGGCGACGCGCAATCGACAGGAGATACACACGGTCAGGAGGAATCACGATGATTCGACCCTCGGGACACTACGCATTGGGGATACGGCGAGGACAGTGGCTGTTCGTGGCCGGACAGACCGGTGAGGACGCCATGGGCCGCCTGGGCGATCTCGCCGAGCAGACGGCGCAGGCGATCGCCAACATCACCGAAATCCTTGCTGCGCACGGCGCGGGGATCGCAGACGTGGTCCGCATGACCTGCTTTCTCGCCGATATCGACGAGTTCTCCACGTTCGATGCGGCGTACTCCCGCGCACTCGGCGGGCCAGGCGGGCAAACTCCCGTGCGGACGACAGTCGGCGCGAACGGTTTACCCGCAGGCGAGTTGGTCGAGATCGAAGCGACCGCCTACCTCGGCGAGACGACGTGACTTCCACAACGCAGCGTAAATAATTCGTTCGGACGGTGTTCGGGCGGTCGTGACCGGGGTACACCGGAGATATGGACACCTTCCGGTCACGCCCCGGCCCGCTGCGGCGGTGCTGGCTGCGCATGCTCGACGGCGGGCGGGTTTGGGGATCTGTGGACATCCGCCCGGGCCGCTTCGGTATCACCAGCTACCGTCTCGTGGTCTACCCACCCGGCCTGGATCAAACCCAGCGGCGCTGGGCGCGGGCGGCGCGGGGCTGGCCGATGTGGGGACTGCTGCTGTGGTTGCTGTGCCAAGCCTGGTTGTCCGGCACCATGGGGCCGGGGCCGGCGTTGGGGATCTCGGTCGCGGTGTTCGTCGCCTCCGGGATCGCCGCGGTCATGTTGGCAGGCGACGCGCGCACTCAGGTCCGCACCATGATCGCGGTCACGATGGCCGGATACGACGACCCGGACTCCCGCGCGGGCCGCGACAAACTACTGGACCTGGCGGCCACACTTCTCGAGGCCGACGACCAACTCGCCCGCGGTGAGCTCAGTCCCGTCGATCACGAGGTGATCTGGTGGCGGGTATACGACCAGTTGCAGGGCGCACATCCCATGCCGAGCAGACGCTGAGGTACCGGAAAAGTCGCGATTCCGGGTACCTACGCGTCTGCTCGCCAGAGGAAGGTTCGCCAAAGGAAGGTTCGCGCCGGGAGACGGTTACTGACTGACCAACGAAACCGAGTTGGCGCGGCGCAGCTTGCCCGACGGTGTCTTCGGGATCGAGCCGGGGCCGAGCACGACGACGTTGCGGGGCCGCACATCAACCTCGGTGACCACCTCGTGGGCCACCTGATGCTCGATACGGCGCACCTCGACCGGGTCCTGCCAGGCGTTGGATTCGACGGCCACGGCGAAGGTTTCGCGGGAATGGCCGGCGTCGAGCCGCACTGCGACGGCGCAGCCCGGGCGCACGCCCTCCACCCGGCCCGCGGCCCGTTCGATGTCCGTCGGGTAGATGTTGCGCCCGGCCATGATGATGACGTCCTTGACGCGGCCGCAGACCACCACGTGGCCGTTCTCCATCAGGTAGCCGAGATCGCCGGTGTCGTACCAGCCGTTCTCGTCCTGGGCGGGCAGGAAGCCGCCCATGGTGATGTAGCCGGGGGTCAGTGACTCGCCGCGGAGCTCGATGACGCCGACGCCACGCGCGGCCATCACCTCACCGTTCTCGTCGACGATGCGGGCTTCCAGGTCCTGCAGCAGCGGGCCAAGGGAGGCCAGCCGCTTGGTGTTGCCCTTTGTGGCGGGCACCGCACGGCGCAGCGCGGCCAGCAGGTCGGTGTCGACCTCGTCGACCACCAGTCCGGCGCCGCACTCGGAGAACGACACCGCAAGCGTCGTCTCTGCCATGCCGTAGGCGGGCAGGATGGCCTCCGGACGCAGCCCGAACGGCTTGCCGGCATCGAGCAGGTCCTCGACGTCGGCCGGCTCGACAGGCTCGGCACCGGAGAGGGCGAAACGCAGCGTGGACAGGTCGAACTGCCCGGGCTCGGCCTGCTTGCGCAGCCGCTTCGCGAACAGCGCGTAGGCGAAGTTCGGCGCCGCGGTCATGGTGCCCTTGTACTTGTCGATCAGCTTGGCCCACAGCAGCGTGTCCCGCAGGAAGTCCATCGGCGTGACCTTGACGAGCTCGGCACCGAAATACATCGGGATGGTCAGGAAGCCGACCATGCCCATGTCGTGGAAGCACGGCAGCCAGCTGACCATGACGTCCTTGTCGACGTCGTACTTGGCGCCGATGAACATCGCCTCGGCGTTGGAGTGGATGTTGCGGTGGGTGATCTGCACGGCCTTCGGCGATCCCGTCGAACCCGACGTCAGCTGCATCAGGGCCAGGTCGTCCTCACCGGTCTCGACCGGGTCGATCGGGTCGGCGGTCAACAGGTCGGCGACCGTGAGGACCAGGATGCCCTTCTCTTCGAGCACGGGGATCGCAACCAGGAACGGCTCGGAGACGATGACGGCCTTGGCCTCGATCATGCCGATCACGTTCATCGTGTCCTCGGCCCACACCGCGAGGTCGGTGCGCGGGGTGGGCTGGTGCAGCATGGTCAGGCTGGCGCCACGCATCCACAGCGCCTGTGCGGTCGGCGCGATCTCCACAGGGAAGCCCGCGAGCACTCCGATGGCGTCACCGGGGCCGACACCCGCGGCGGCGAGCCCACCGGCGATGCAGCGGGCGCGCTCGTGCACCTCACCCCAGGTGTGGCGCACCGGCTCGTGCGGCTCACCGGTCACCATGCCGGTCTTCACCGTGCGGGCATTGCGGTACATCTTTTCGGTGAATCTGCTCACGACAACCTCCTTGGCTTCCGGAGCCGCGGCGCCCACGATGGTAGGCGCAGTGACATTGCCCGGTTTTCCATGCTCCGCCTGACGAGCAACGCTTTTGAATAGGCGCGCGCACACAGTTCGGCAGCAGTTATGTCTCGGTTCGGTGATGGCTTCGTCGGGGCCGCAGCAGCCGTGCGCACCGTTGCGGATGCAAAGACATCGGTGCCGGCAACACAGCGCTGCGCCCGCCCGCCCAGAACTGCGTCGGGCGAGAACTTCGCATGCACCGCATGACCGCTAGCATTCACCGCCGATCATCTTAAGAGACCCTTAAGTAGCTGCCAAACTGTCGCGACAATTGAGGTCTGCATCACACCCCCACCTGCACCAGCAGGGCTCCTCAGACCGATGCCGACGGCGCCGGTACGACGCGCGCGCCGGGCACCGGACCACTGGCCACCCGCACGGTGCGACACACCCCGGCCCCCGACAACTCCGCGCCGACGTCCACCGCCGAGGTCGCCGACGCGCACAGGAACGCGCAGGTGGGCCCCGACCCGGACACGATGCCCGCCAGCGCGCCGGCCTCCACTCCTGCGCGCAACGTGCGACGCAGGTCCGGATACAGGCTCAGCGCCGCCGGTTGCAGCTCGTTGTCCAGCAAGGGCGCAAGTTCGGCCGGGTTGCCGGAGGCCAGCGCGGCCAGCACCTGCTCGGGATCGTCGGCCCGCGGCCGTTCATCGCGGTTCGTGTCGGCGCGCAGCCGGTCCAGCTCGCCGAACACCTTCGGCGTCGACAGGCCGCGACCTGCGAATGCCAGCACCCAGTGGAACATGTTGCGGGCCAGCACCGTGGCCAACTCCTCGCCGCGACCGGTGCCCAGCGCGGTACCGCCGTGCAACGCGAACGGCACGTCGCTGCCCAACCGGGCCGCCAGCGCGTGCAGGTCCCGCCGGGGCACCCCGAGTTCCCACAGCGTGTTCATCGCCACCAGCACCGCCGCCGCATCGGCGCTGCCACCCGCCATGCCGCCCGCCACCGGGATCGCCTTCTCGATCGAGATCGCGACGTCGGGCGCCCGGCCGACGTGATCGGCCAGCAGCCCGGCGGCCCGCCAGGCCAGATTGCGCTCATCGGTGGGCAGGGACTCCACGCCCTCCCCCGACATCGTCAGCGACAACACGTCGGCGTTGCGGACGGTGACCTCGTCCTGCAGTGACACCGCGTGGAAGACCGTCGTCAGATCGTGGTAACCGTCGTCCCGCACATCGCCGACGCCCAGATACAGATTCACCTTGCCGGGAACACGCACAGTGACCGACCCGGTGGGGACCCACTCGGATGCGGTACTGCCGTCAGATGCAGACACGGCCACGACACTATCGCCGCTGACGCGAAACTGTCGGCGAACCTCGGCTGTGCTGCTGGTCAGCGGCGCGCTGCGGGCAGCCGGGAGTCGAGCACCGCCAGCGCCCGCCTGGCCCACCGGATGTTCTCCTGCTCGAACGCGATGCCGCGCAACAGGGTCAGATATGGACCCACGCGCTGCGTCCCGGCGAGATAGTCGTCTTCGGTGCGGCCGCCGAGCAGCCTCGCCTGCGTGCGCTCATAGCGTTCCAGCTTGGCGCAGGCCCGCTCCAGCCGTTCGGCGATGCTGTCGCGCACCGCGCCTGCGTCGCCGGCATCGAGGGCTTGCACGCCGACCAGGAGCTCATCGCGGATGATCGACGGCTTGGGCGCCGTGGCGGTGAACTGCGCGAGGGTTTCGAGGCCTGCCTCGGTCAACGAGTACATGCGCTTGTTGGGCCGACGCTCCTGCAGCACGACCCTGGCCTCGATGAGGCCCGCTTCGGCGAGGCGGTCGAGTTCGCGGTAGAGCTGCTGGGGCGTGGCCATCCAGAAGTTGGCGACGGACGCGTCGAAACCCTTGGCCAGGTCGTATCCGGAGGCTTCGCCGTCGAGCAAGGCGGCGAGCACCGCATCGCGTAGCGCCATCACCGGATCATACAAGCCACCTACTCAAAAAGTTGATTAATCGCATCTGGACATAGGGCCGTCGAGCCTCTACCGTCAATCACACCTATTCAACGAATTGACTAGACGAGGTGGCCGATGCACCCCTTCCGCGCAGCAGTCGAGGCCCGCGACGTGGCCGCCATCGAGGCACTGCTGGCCGACGACGTCGTGTTCACCAGCCCGGTGGCGTTCAAGCCGTACCCGGGCAAGGCGATCACCGCCGCGATCCTGCGCGGGGTGCTCCGGGTGTTCGAAGACTTCCGCTACCTGCGGGAGATCGGCGACGACGACGGCCGCGACCACGCGCTCGTCTTCGAAGCCACGGTGTCAGGGAAAAAGATCACCGGCTGCGATTTCCTGCACCTCGACGACAACGGCCAGATCGACGACCTCATGGTGATGGTGCGGCCACTCTCCGGCGCAACAGCTTTGGCCGAAGCGATGGGCGCACAGTTCGAGCAGATCCAACGTGAGGCCACCGAAGCCACCGCGGCCGCCAAGACCACCACCGAAAGCCGTTGATCGACATGCGTATCGGCCTGGGCATCAACTACGCGGGCGGTTTCAAGGACGTGGCCGCCGAGGTCGCCGACCTCGAGCGGGCCGGCCTGGACATCGTCTTTGTGCCCGAGGCGTATTCGTTCGACGCGGTCAGCGCGCTGGGCTACCTGGCCGCGGCCACCGAACGCGTGCAACTGGCCTCGGGGATTTTGCAGATCTACACCCGCACACCCACGCTGACCGCGATGACCGCGGCGGGACTCGACTACGTCTCCGACGGCCGATTCACCCTGGGCCTCGGCGCTTCTGGGCCTCAGGTCATCGAGGGCTTCCACGGGGTGGCCTATGACGCGCCGATCGCCCGCACCCGGGAGATCATCGACATCTGCCGTCAGGTGTGGCGCCGGGAGTACCTGGAATACCAGGGCAGGCACTACACCATCCCACTACCCGGCGATCAGGGCACCGGCCTGGGCAAGCCACTCAAACTCATCAATCACCCTGTCCGCGACCGGATCCCGATCCTGCTCGCCGCGCTCGGCCCGAAGAATGTCGAGCTGGCCGCCGAAACCGCCGAGGGCTGGCAGCCGATCTTCTACCTGCCCGAGAAGGCCGAACAGGTGTGGGGCCCCGCACTGGCAGCCGGGCACGCCAAACGTGACCCGAATCTGGGACCACTCGAGATCTATGCCGGCCCGGTGCTGGCCATCGGTGACAACGTCGAACCGCTGCGCGAATTCGTCAAGCCCCATGTCGCCCTGTACGTCGGCGGAATGGGGGCCAAGGGCAGGAACTTCTACCACGCCCTTGCCACCAAATACGGCTACGGCCCGCAAGCCGACCGCATCCAGGAGCTCTACCTGGCCGGCGACAAAGAGGGTGCGGCCAAAGCCGTCCCGGACGACCTTGTTCGCGACATCTCGCTGATCGGCAGCGCCGCGTTCGTCAAAGAGCGCGTGGCAGCCTTCCGCGAGGCGGGTGTGACCACACTGAACGTGGTACCCGTCGCCGCGACGTCGGACGAGCGGGTCAGGCTGATCGAGCAACTGCGCGAGCTGCTCTGACCTTCACACCCGCTCAGACGACGCGAACCTGCCCGTCCTCAGCCTTCTCGTCGGCCTCACCCACGAATTCGTTCGACCGTTGCAACAGCCGGACGAAATCGGCGATCCCCAGGGTCTCACCGCGACGTGACGGGTCGATGCTGGCGGCCAGCAGCCGCTGCGCCGACTCGTTACCCGACCCGGCCCACTCCGCGAAGGCGTTGCGGGAGGTCTTGCGGCGCTGCGCGAAGGCGATGTCGATCAGCTTGAACACCTGATCGCGGAACGCGGCGTCCATCGGCCAAGCCGGTGTCTCGTGCCGGTCGATGCGGACCAGCCCCGAGTACACCCGGGGAATGGGCCAGAACACCGTCGGCGACACCATGCCGTGCCTGCGGACGTTGCCGTAGAACCGCGCCTTGGCGCTGGGCACCCCGTAGTCCTTGCCGCCCGGCTCGGCAGCCAGTCGTTCGGCCACCTCCGCCTGCACCATGACCATCACCGTCCGAATCGTCGGGAATTCGGCCAGCAGGTGCAGCAACGCCGGCACCGCCACGTTGTACGGCAGGTTCGCCACCAACGCGGTCGGCTGATCGGTGAGATCGTCCGGCATCAACGTAAGGATGTCGCGGTTGAGCACGGTGAGCCGGTTGATCTCGCTGTGTGAATGGTCAGCGATGGTCGTCGGCAGTTGCCGTGCCAGCAGTGGATCGATCTCCACTGCGGTCACATTCGCCCCGCGATCCAACAACGCCAGCGTCAGCGAGCCGAGTCCTGGCCCGACCTCAAGCACATGGTCGTGGCGATGGACACCGGAAGCCGACACGATGCGCCGAACAGTGTTGGCATCGTGGACGAAATTCTGTCCAAATGATTTGCGTGGCCGAAAGTCAATCTCTTTGGCCAAGCGTCGTATCTCGGTCCGCCCGAGCAGTCGAATAGTCAGCGTGCCCCAATCCTCCCGCTACACGTCGGCCAAGCTCCCCAGCCTTGCCGCGCCTGAGTTACCGTAGCAATCGCAATCTGCTCTTCTCGTGTCGCCAAATCGGCTCTCGAAGCATAGCGTAATCCGCCCTGTCGTTCCCAGGTGTTTTGATCAAATTGGACTCCGCCATAGAAACCGTTACCGGTGTTGATGGCCCAATTACCTCCCGCTTCGCATTGCGCGAGCGAGTCCCAGGTGCCGCCGTTGGTCACCGGGGGCACCTCGGTGCCCGGCTTTGCTCCGACGCGAAGGACACCGTCCTGGGCCGGCGTGATGACGACATTGGCTACTGGCAACCTGCCGGTGACCTTTCCGTTCACCTTCGCGACGGCGAACGTGACGTCCTGGGTGCCGGGCACGCCGGGGTTCTCCACGACCTTCCGGCTCATGTTCATCGTGACGTCCTCGATGCGCTGATTGCCCGGCTCCAGCGGCAGCCGCTCGGTCACTTTCTCGATCCGCGTACGGGTCACCTCGACCTGCATACCTTCGGTGACCGGCGTCGATGCGGCCGGCACAACGGTGTCATCCTGCTGCAGCGGCGCGCCCGCGGCCGACAGCAGTCCTGCCACGTTCGGCGCGGCCAGGTGCACCGTGGAGACGACGCCGCCGTCATTCAGATGCACCGTCTTGGGACTCACCACCGGCAGGGCCATGCCCGCCAGCGGCACCCTGCTACCACGGGATGCGGCGGCGGGCGCCTTGTCCGTCATCTTCAGCTGCGCGAGCGCCTCGTCGACCGTCGATGCGGTGGTCCACACCTGCTTGCTGCCCTGACCGTCCAGAGAGACCTCCAGCGGGCGACTGCGGCGCAAGATGATGCTGTCGGACGGGCCCACCGTCTGCTCGCCCGCGGGGAACAGGTCGTCGCGATCGTCGACGTCGAATCCGTTCTCCTCGACGATGTCGATCACCCGGGACTTCATCGTCGTCACGGTCATCGGCGCGCCGTCGACCGTCAACGTCACCGTCTTCTGTGCAGAAACGGCGTACCCCCCTGCCACGATGAGCGTGACGAGGAGGGCACCGACGATGGCGCGCAGTAAAGGCGACCGAGATTCATGAAGTTGGTTCAGAGCATTCACGTTTTTGGTTTCTCCCGGGTCTGACGGCAGCGTTGAACTCCTGGACGTCAAGCGGTTGATCACAAGACGGTAACGAAAAGGTCTAGGACCGGCAACTCTCGTCAAGCCGGTACACCCGTGTCGCCAAGGCTGCGGTCTCGGCCGCCACCTCTGCGGCGGGCCGATCCAGCAAATCTGCCAGTGCCCGGACAGTGTAAGGCAGGCAGTATGGTTCGTTCGGCGCTCCCCGGTACGGATGCGGCGTCAGGAAAGGCGCATCCGTCTCGACAAGCAGCTGGCCGGGTGGGATCAATCGGGCGGCATCGTGCAGGTCACGCGCGTTACGGAAGCTGACGGTGCCCGACAGACTGAGGATCCAGCCCGCCTCGATGCAGGTGCGTGCCATCTCGGGTCCGGAGGAGAAGCAGTGGAAGATCACCGTGTCGGGCGCGCCCTCGGCGCGCAGCACGTCGAGCACTTCCGCATCGGCTTCCCGGTTGTGGATCATCAACGGTTTCCCCGTGCGCTTGGCCAGGTCGATGTGCCAGGCGAAGCCCTCCCGTTGCTCGGTAGGTGTCGCGCAGCCCTCGAGCCGGCCCGGCCAGTACATGTCCATCCCGGTCTCGCCGACCGCCACCACCCGCGGGTGCTCCGCCAGCCGTTCCAGCTCGGCGCGCGCGGCGTCGTCGAGCGCATTGGCAAGGGTGGGGTGCAGTGCCACCGCCGCGTACACCCGGTCGTCGAAGTCCGCGGCCCGGGTCACCCACTGTGCCGACGCCAGATCATCGGCGATCGTGACGACCTTCTCGACCCCGACCGCGTTGGCCCGATCCAGGATGGCGTGCACGTCCGCGGCGGTTTCTGCACCGCAGGCGTCCAGGTGAGTGTGGGCATCCACCAGCGGGGCCAACGGCTCCGGGGCAGGCGGGATGTCCTTGGCCGAACGTTTGGAGCTTTTTGTCACCACACCCCGAAACAATAAGGTGGCAGGAAATGACTCAGCCCTTCTACATAACTACAGCGATCGACTATCCCAACGGTGCGCCGCACATCGGTCACGCCTACGAGAAGACCGCCACCGACGCGATCGCGCGTTTCAAGCGCCTTGACGGCTTCGACGTGCGGTTTCTCACCGGCACCGACGTCCACGGGCTCAAGATGGCCGAGACCGCCGCGGCCGAGGACATCCCGACCGCCGAGCTGGCGCGCCGCAACTCCGATGTTTTCGAGCGCATGCAACGCAGGCTCGACGTGTCGTTCGACCGGTTCATCCGCACCTCCGACGCCGACCACTACGAGGCGTGCAAGGACATCTGGCGGCGGATGAACGAGTCCGGTGACATCTACCTGGGTACCTACGCGGGTTGGTACTCGGTGCGCGATGAGCGTTTCTTCGCCGAGGACGAAACCGAGGTCCGCGACGACGGCACCCGGATCGCCGTCGAAACCGGCACCCCGGTCACCTGGACCGAGGAACAGACGTACTTCTTCCGGCTCTCGGCCTACGCCGAGAGGCTGCTCGCGCACTACGCCGCACATCCGGAGTTCATCGGCCCCGACGTCCGCCGCAACGAAGTCGTCAGCTTCGTCTCGGGCGGGCTGCGCGACCTGTCGATCTCCCGCACCACGTTCGACTGGGGGGTGCCCGTCCCCGACCATCCCGACCACGTCATGTACGTCTGGGTCGACGCGCTGACCAACTACCTGACCGGGGCCGGCTTCCCGGACACCGGGTCCGAGGCGTTCGGGAAGTACTGGCCCGCCGATCTGCACATGATCGGCAAGGACATCATCCGGTTCCACACCGTCTACTGGCCGGCGTTCCTGATGTCGGCGGGTATCGAGTTGCCGCGACGCGTGTTCGCCCACGGGTTCATCAACGTCAAGGGCGAGAAGATGAGCAAGTCGGTCGGCAACGTGGTCGATCCGATCGCCCTGGTCGACGAGTTCGGGGTGGACCAGGTGCGGTACTTCCTGCTCCGCGAGATCCCGTTCGGCCAGGACGGCAGCTACAGCGAAGACGCCATCATCGGCCGCATCAACGCCGACCTCGCCAACGAACTGGGAAACCTCGCGCAACGCTCGCTGTCGATGGTCGCCAAGAATCTCGACGGCGTGGTGCCCGAGCCCGGGCCGCCGACCGAAGAAGACACCGCGATGCTGGCTGCCGCCGACGGACTGCTGGACCGCGTGCGCAAGCATTTCGACGAACCCGCGATGCACCTTGCGCTGGAAGCGATCTGGTCGGTGCTCGGCGCGGCGAACCGGTACTTCTCGGCCCAGGAGCCATGGGTGTTGCGCAAGACCGACCCCATCCGATTCGGCACAGTGCTCTATACGACGCTGGAAACGGTGCGCATCGCCGCATTGCTGAGCCAGCCGGTCATGCCCGCATCGATGGCCACCCTGCTCGATCTGCTCGGCCAACCCGCAGACGAGCGCACCTTCACAGCCATCGGCACCCGGCTGAAGCCCGGTGCCGCACTTCCGACGCCCGCAGGCGTATTCCCTCGATATCAGGTGGACTGAATGACAACAGGACTGCACGTAAAGCTGCACAGCCTCTATGACGATGTGGTGGCGCGCAACGCGGGTGAGACCGAATTCCATCAAGCCGTCTACGAGGTGCTGCACAGCCTCGGGCCCGTGGTCGCCAAACATCCTGACTACGCCGACAATGCGGTGATCCGCCGGCTGTGCGAACCCGAACGTCAGATCATCTTCCGGGTGCCCTGGATCGACGACGCAGGCAACGTCCAGATCAACCGAGGCTTCCGCGTCGAGTTCAACTCCGCGCTCGGGCCGTTCAAGGGCGGGTTGCGGTTTCACCCGACGGTGTATCTGGGCATCGTGAAATTCCTCGGGTTCGAACAGATCTTCAAGAACTCGCTGACCGGTCTGCCGATCGGCGGCGGCAAGGGCGGATCGGATTTCGAACCGAAGGGCCGCTCCGACAACGAAGTGATGCGGTTCTGTCAGTCGTTCATGACCGAGTTGTACCGGCACATCGGCGAATACACCGACGTACCGGCCGGTGACGTCGGCGTCGGCACGCGCGAGATCGGCTATCTGTTCGGTCAGTACAAGCGGATCACCAACCGCTACGAGTCCGGGGTGCTCACCGGTAAGGGCCTGACCTGGGGCGGGTCGCAGGTCCGCACCGAGGCCACCGGTTACGGCACGGTGTTCTTCCTCAAGGAGATGCTCAAGGCGGTCAACGACTCTTTCGAGGGCAAGCGGGTCGTGGTCTCCGGCGCGGGCAATGTCGCGATCTACGCGATCGAGCAGATTCATGAACTCGGCGGCACCGTGGTGGCCTGTTCGGATTCCAGCGGCTACGTGGTCGACGAGAAGGGCATCGACGTCGGGATGCTCAGGGAGATCAAAGAAGTGCAGCGGGGCCGGATCGTCGACTACGTCGAAGCCCGGGCCGGCGCCGCCCGATTCGTCGAGGGCCGGACGGTCTGGGAGGTGCCGTGCGATATCGCGGTGCCCTGCGCCACCCAGAACGAGATCAACGGCGATGAGGCCGGCTACCTGATCAAGGGAGGCTGCCGCTTCGTCGCCGAGGGCGCCAACATGCCGTGTTCGCCGGCTGCGGTGAAGCAGTTCGCCGAAGCCGGGGTGACGTTCGCGCCGGGCAAGGCCGCCAACGCCGGCGGCGTCGCCACCAGCGCGCTGGAGATGCAACAGAACGCCTCCAGGGACTCCTGGACGTTCGTCGACACCGAAAAGCGGCTGGAAGAGATCATGCGCCGGATCCACAACCGGTGCCTGTCCACCGCCGAGGAGTACGGCCAGCCCGGCAACTATGTGGCCGGGGCCAATATCGCCGGCTTCATCCGGGTCGCCGACGCGATGCTGGCGCTGGGCCTGGTCTGAGTGATCTGAGCCACATCGGCGGGCCGACTGTCACAAACCGGCGACGCACGGTGTCTTGAGGGAAACAAGCCCTTGAGAGGAGACACCATGAAAAAGCAGACCCGCGTCATCGTGATCGGCGGTGGCTACGCCGGGGTGCTGGCCGCCAATCACCTGCAGGCCGGCTCCGACGTGGACATCACGCTGGTCAATCCGCGGCCGGAGTTCGTCGAGCGGATCCGCCTGCACCAGTTGGTCGCCGGGAACAACGACGCCGTCCAGGGCTACGACACGCTGCTCGGTGACGGGGTGCGGCTGCTGGTCGACGGTGCCGAATACATCGACGCCGCGATCCGCCAGGTACAGCTGACCTCCGGCGCCGTGTTGGACTACGACTACCTGGTCTATGCCGTCGGCAGCACCGGACGGGTGCCCGCCTCGGTGCCGGGTGCAGCCGAATTCGCCTATCCGCTGGCCGAATTCGAGCAGGCCCAGCGGCTGCGGTCCCGGTTGCAGGACGTGCCGCTCGCGGCGCCGATCGTGGTGGTCGGCGGTGGACTGACCGGCGTCGAGGCGGCGGGCGAGTTCGCCGAGGCAGGCCGCAGCGTCACCCTGGTCACCGACGTCGTCGGCGCCTCGGTCGGCACCGGGGCCCGCCGCTCGCTGGTCAAGGCGTTGACCAAGCTGGGGGTGACGATCATCGACGGACCCGAGATCCTGGTCGAATCCGTCACGGCCGACGCGGTCGTCATGGCCGACGGCAACCGGCTGCCCAGTGCCGTGACGGTGTGGACGGCGGGATTCGGGGTGCCAGGGTTGGCCGCGGCCAGCGGGCTCACCACCGATACGTTGGGCCGGTTGATCACCGACGAAACCCTGACCAGCGTCGACGACGTCCACATCGTGGCGGCAGGCGACGCGGCATCGCCGTCGGGCATTCCCTTGCGGATGAGCTGCCAGGCAGCGGGCCCGCTCGGCATCCAGGCAGCCAAGACGGTGCTGACCCGGATCGCCGGTGCCGAGCCCGCCGAGCTCAACCAGACGTTCATCGCGCAGTGCATCAGCGTCGGCCGCGGCGCCGGGACCCTGCAGCTCTGCCACGCAGACGATTCGCCGCGCCGGATCCACATCGGTGGGCGGGCAGGCGCTTTCGCCAAGGAGCAGATCTGCCGCGCCACGGTGACCTCCCTGGTCAAGGAGGCACGCAAGCCCGGATCGTTCTTCTGGTTCAAGGGTGACTACCGGGCGCATCAGCTCAGCGAAGCAAATCAGGAGACGGCAGTTCGATGAAAACCCCCGCTGCAGGTAACTCTTCCGAGCACGCTGAACGGTTCACGCTGCTACGGCCGTTGCTGTTCACCATCGCCTACGAAATATTGGGCACAGCAACAGAATCCGACGATGTGCTACAGGAGAGTTACCTGCGCTGGGCCGAAGTGGACCTGGCAAGGGTGATCGACACCAAGGCGTATCTGGCCCAGTTGGTCACCAGGCAGTCCCTCAATGCGCTGCGGGCCGAGTCGCGCAGACGCGAAGAGTACGTCGGCCCGTGGTTGCCCGAGCCGCTGCTGCTGGAAACCAAGGATGCCTCGTCCGATGTCGTCCTGGCCGAATCGGTGTCGATGGCGATGCTCGTGGTGCTGGAGACCTTGACACCGGACGAACGCGCGGTGTTCGTGCTGCGGGAGGTGTTCGGGTTCAGCCACGATGAAATCGCCGCGGCCATCGGGAAATCCAGTGCGGCGGTGCGGCAGCTGGCGCACCGGGCCCGCGAGCATGTGCAGTCGCGGCGCAAGCGTTTCGAGCCGGTGGACCCCCAGTTGTCGATGGAGATCACGGCCAAGTTCTTCGCCGCGGCCTCCACCGGCGATATGGACGGCCTGCTGGAGATGCTCGCACCCGATGTGGTGTGGACCGCCGACAGCGACGGCAAGCGCAGTGCCGCGCGCAGGCCGGTTCACGGCGCCCAGCCGGTGTCCAAGCTGCTCATGGGGCTGATCCGGTTGGGCGGGGCAGGCGGTCGCATCGAGCCGACCATGTACAACAACGCACCGGCCTTGAAGCTCTACCTCGGCGACAGCTTCGAAGGGGTCCTGACCATCGAGATCGTCGACGGCAAGATCACCCACCTCTACGCCATGCGTAACCCGGACAAGCTGGGCGGCATCGACGTCCCCCGGGTGATCAGCCGCTGATTTTTTCCGCGGGCGCCGTGGCCGGGCGCGGGGCCTCGTAGGGTCACGTTGTGCCCGTGACCATTCGTTCGCTGCTGAGGTACTGGAACGCGAGCACCCGGCTCATCGTGGGTGGTGACGGCGAGGGCGAACCGTCGATCGACCAGCCCGTGTCGTGGGTGCACAGCTCCGAGCTGGCCGATCCGACACCGTTCCTCGACGCAGGCCACCTGTTGCTGACCGACGGCAGCCAGTTCCCGCCGCACACACCCACTCGGGACCGCTACGACTCCTACGTGGCCCGGCTTGCCGAGAACGGCATCCTGGGTCTGGGCTTCGGTATCTCCCTCATCCACGGGCGCCTGCCACCCGAACTCGAATCAGCGTGCCGCCGCCACGGACTGCCGTTGTTCCTGATCACCGATCTCACGCCGTTTCTGGCCATCGCCCGATACGTCGCCGACGAGCTGGCAGGCGAACACACCGCGCGCATCCGGTGGTCCCTCGATGCCCACCGGGCGATCGCGCGGGCGGCGATGCGACCCGATGGGCTGACATCGATCCTGGCGGAGCTGGAGAACCAGCTGCATTGTTCGGCACTGCTTTTCGACGCGGTGGGCGCGCGTATCCGCTCCCCCACCGATCCTCCGGTCACCCAGCTCGACGACGCCATCCGCGATGCCGTGCGGACCGTACTGGAGCGCGGTGTGCGCTCGGCGTCCCGCGTCGTGCTCGGTGAGCGGGAGTTCACCATCCAGACGATCGGCCACGGCAAGCGTCTTGACGGCGTGCTCGTGCTGGGCGGCCTGGAGTGGTCGGATCCGGCCGCGGACCTGGTCAACAGCGTGATCGCATTGGCGGGCCTGGCATTGACCCAGAACCGCGCCCTCGACAAGGCCCATCACCATCTGCGGGACGGCCTGTTCGAGCAACTGCGCACAGGCGACCGGGAGCTGGCCACCCGTACCGCCACATCGGTGTGGGGCGGGCTGCCCGCCGAGCCGCTGACGGTGATGGTCGCCCAGAAGCCGCACCACAGCGATTTCCTCCTGGACGCGCTGGAGCGCGAGACCGAGGAACGACGCGGCCGCGTGTTCTACACCCAGCGCGAGGACCGCATCATCGTGCTCACCGAAGCCGCGCCGCCACAGGATCTTCTGCGATTGCTCGCCCGCCATTCGATCCCGGTCGGGACCTCGGCCGACGTCGGGTTCGAGGAGCTGTCTCGCGGCGTGGCCGAGGCCGAGCGCGCGCTACGCCATGCGGTCGAGACCGGTCAGCCCAGCGTCGCGTTCCAGAAATTCCTCGACCGCGGGATGCTCGGGCTGCTGCGCGGCGAGCAGGCGGGTGCGGTGGCCCGTGGCATCTTGCGGGTCCTGCAGGCCCACGACGCCGACAAGGGTGCCGAACTGCTCACCACGGTGCGCGTGTGGATGCAGAACGAATGTGCCTGGGACGCAACGGCCCGCGAACTCGGCATCCACCGGCACACACTGCGCAACCGGATCCAGTTGGCCGGCCGGCTCCTTGACCTCGACCTGGATGTGCTGCGTGACCGCCTCGAACTGTGGGCGGCGCTTCAGCTGATGACCGAGGACTGACGGCGATCGAACACCTGACGCCCGCCCACCCAGGTCGCCTCGGCTTCGACGTGGGCGAGTTCGTCGGCGCCGACGGTCAGCGGGTCGGCCGCGAGCACAACGAAATCGGCGAACTTTCCCGGCTCCAGTGACCCGATGACCGTCTCGCGGTGAGCCGAGGCCGCTGCCGTAAGCGTATGGGCACGTAGCGCTTCGGCGATGCTGAGCCGCTGGTCAGCTGACCCGAGACGCCGGCCCGCGAAGGTTTGGCGATGCACCGCCGCGGCGACCGCTTCCATGGGACGCGGCGGGCACACCGGCGCGTCGGACGACAGCACCACGGGTACGTCCGCATCTCGGATCTCGCCGAGCGGTGTCAGGCGCTGCGCCCGGTCCCCGAGCGAGCCGAGCAACTCGTCGCCGTAACGCAACAGGTACTGCGGCTGGGTGATCGGCCATAGTCGCAGCGCGCGACATTGCCGAACCTGCGCCGCGGTGGGCGCGCCGAAGTGCTCGATCCGGTGCCGGGCGTCCGGTGTGGTGTCGGACGCGAGGCCGTCATGCGCGTCGAGGACCAATTGGATGGCGGCATCGCCCTGAGCGTGCGTGGCTGACTGCAGGCCGAGTGCCGCGACCCGGGTGATGAGCTCGGCGAGCTCCCCGTTCGGGTGGTAGAGGTAGCCGAAGTCGTTGACGCTGCAGCAGTACGGCTCGGAGAACCGCGCGGTGCCCGCCGTGAGCGCCCCGTCGGCGTAGAGCTTCACCCCCGCGATGGCCAGCCGGTCATCGCCGAACCGCCCGCAGACACCGAGCGCTTCGAGGGCACCGATCAGGCTCGAGATCACCAGCATCTCGGCGCGCATCGTCAGCGCACCGGCCCGGTTCGCCCGCAGATAGGTGCCGAGTTCGCGTGCGGTCACCTGTGCGTCGACGACCGTGGTGATGCCACGCTCATGCAGATGTGCCTGCGCGACCTGTAGTTGTGCGTCGAGTGCCGCGGCGTCGTCGGGCAGGTGAAAGTTGGGGCCGTTGTTCGTGATCTTCACACCGCACTGCCCGGTCAGCCAATCGGCGGCCGAATCCCACACGGTGCCGTCGGGTGTGCTGCCGTCGGCCTCGCGGCCGAAATGCCCGCCTGCCGGATCGGGAGTGTCGGCGGTGACCCCCATGGCCCGCAGCGTCCAGCTGTTGACGATGGCGCCGTGGCCGCTGGAATGGAACACGAGCACTTCCCGGTCGGGGGCGACGCGATCGAGATCGTGCCGGGTGAGCAGCCGCTGTTCGGCCACATTGCCGTGATGAAAGCCTTTGCCCCGCACCGGTCCCGAACCCAGGCCTGCCCTGACCCGCAGCGCGGTGACGACGTCGTCGATCGTCGGGGCGGCCTCCCAGCTGCAGTCGACCCACGACGCGAACTGCCCGTACATGAGCGGGTGGCAGTGCGCGTCGACGAAACCGGGAAGCACCGTGCCGCCGTCGATCTCCAGGACGTCGACCCGCGCGGCGGCCTGCGCGCGGCAATCGGCTTCGCTCCCGACCGCGACGATGCGCTCCCCGCGCACCAGCATCGCGGGCACCACATCCTCGCCGGCATGGGGCCGGATCGTGCCGCCGAGGACCAGTACCTCAGCCAGATCGACCGTCATTCCACCGATTCCTTCGCGGGTTCGGCGAGGAGGGTGAGCTGACGGGTCGCCAGCACGCAGCCGGCCGCCCCGACGCACAGCACGGCGAGGTAACCGAAGATCAGCACCGGTGAACCGGACGCCATGCCGAGCAGGGTGGGCAGCACGATCGGGGTCAGCGCCCCGGCCGTCAGGGCAGCGCCCTGGTAGGCCAGCGAGGCCCCCGTGTACCTCACCCGTACCGGGAAGATGCCTGCGATCACGGCCGCGATCGGCCCGTAGTTGCAACCGGTGAACAGGGCCGTCACCACCAGCATGAGCGTGATCACCAGGAAGGATGCGGTATGCGCCAGCAGATACAGCGGCACCGCGATGACGGCGATACCGAGGAGGCCGACCACCGTCACGTATTGCGGTTTCCACTTGTCGCCCCACCAGCCGGCCAGTGGCACGAACACCATCTCGAACAGGCCGGCGATGATCAGCGCGTTGAGCAACAGCTCGACGGCGACTCCGGCTTGTTCGGACGCATAGGACAGGAAGAACGACGAGGTGACGTAGTAGCCACCGGTCGCGACGAGCATCGCGCCGATGCCGATGAGCAGTGGCCGCGGTGACCGGAACACCTCCCGCACCGGTGCGGCTGACAGTTCCGCGGCATTGCGCGCGCGGGCGAACTCCGGCGATTCGCCGACCACCACGCGGACGATGAGCCCGATCACCACGAGCACGGCCGAGAGCAGGAACGGGATCCGCCACGACCCCGCCGCGAGGCCGCCGCCGATGTGTTCGGAGACCGCGAACACCGCAGCGGACAGCGTCGCCCCGACCGAGGATCCGAGTTGGGCGAACGAACCGAAGAACGAGCGGCGCTCATCGGGGGCGTGCTCGATCGCCAGCAGCGCCGCACCGCCCCACTCGCCGCCCATCGCCACGCCTTGCAGCAGCCGCAGGATGATCAGCAGCAGCGGCGCGACGGCGCCGACCGCCGCGTAGGAGGGCAGCAGGCCGATTCCGAAGGTGCCGAGACCCATCAATAGCAGGGTCGCGATGAGCACGGGTTTGCGGCCGTAGCGGTCACCGAGGTGCCCGAAGATGAACGCACCGAGCGGCCGGCCCAGGTAGCCGAAAGACGTTGTCCCAAAGGCGACGACGGTGCCGAGCACCGGATCCATATCCGGTGGGAAGAAGACTTCGCGGAAGACCAGGGCGGCCGCCGTCGCGTAGATGAAGAAGTCGTACCATTCGATGCTGGTTCCCGCTAGCGCGGCGAGCGCAGCCCGCTTTGGCCGCGCGATCGGGACCGAATCTTTCGTCACGGGCGTTTCCTTACTGACCGAAGACCGACACGGCTTGTGTTCGCGATCACGCTAAAGAGCCGATTGTGACGTACACAACCTGACGTTCGTCTACCTCCAGAGCAACCGATCGACAAATGGCCAGCCCTCGGTGGGGGGATGCGCTTTGCTTCTGCCAGGACGACGCAGCAAGCTTGGTCGATGCGGATCGAGCGGCTCGGTGACCTGGGCGCCGCCCCGGCCGTGTTGCGTGGTGTCGCCGCCGCGGCAACCCGCGCCGGCCTGCCGCCGCCGGCCGCGCTGATCGGCGACTGGTTCTCCTCGCGCGCGGTGATCGCCCCGTCGGTGGACACGGCGCCGGTGGCCGCTGCGTTCGATGTGGCCGCGCACGGCGTGCCCCGGGCCGACGTTGTCGGTGGGGGCTGGTTCGGCTACCTGTCGTATCCCGATCCGGGGGCCGACGGGCGTGGGCCGCGGATACCGGAAGCCGCGGGCGGCTGGTCGGACTGCGTGCTGCGCCAGGACGCCGAAGGCTGCTGGTGGTATGAAAGCCTCACGGGTGCAGCGCTTCCCAATTGGCTCGGGGCGATATCGCCGACGCATACGCAGCCGTATGCGTTGCAGTGGACGCCACCTGACCGGGCCACCCACCGGCACGGCGTGCTGGCCTGCCTGGACGCCATCGCGGCGGGCGAGGTGTACCAGGCGTGCGTGTGCACCCGGTTCACCGGCCGGATCGAGGGTGCACCGCTGGACTTCTTTGTCAACGCGGTCACGCGGACCGCGCCGGCGCGGGCGGCCTATCTCGCGGGCCGGTGGGGTGCGGTGGCCTCGCTGTCACCGGAACTGTTCCTCCGTCGCCGCGGCACGGTCGTGACGTCGAGTCCGATCAAGGGCACCCTGCCACGGTCCGCGGATCCGGTGGAGTTGTCGGCATCGGCCAAGGACGTCGCCGAGAACATCATGATCGTCGACCTGGTCCGCAATGACCTGGGCCGGGTGGCGGTGACCGGTTCGGTGACAGTGCCCGAGTTGCTGGCGGTACGGCCGGCGCCCGGGGTCTGGCACCTGGTCTCGACGGTCACCGCGCAGGTGCCTGCCGAAGTGCCGATGGCCGCGCTGCTCGACGCCACGTTCCCGCCGGCCTCGGTGACCGGCACCCCGAAGACCCGCGCCCGCCGGCTGCTGCGCGAGTGGGAACCCTACAGGCGTGGGGTTTATTGCGGGACAGTCGGTTTGGTGTCGCCGGTGGCGGGCTGTGAGCTCAACGTCGCGATCCGCACCGTGGAATTCGCCGCTGATGGCTCGGCGGTGCTCGGGGTGGGCGGCGGCATCACCGCGGACTCCGACCCGGATGCGGAATGGCAGGAGTGCCTGGACAAAGCAGCGTCGATCGTCGTTCCGTCAGGCCCGGCCGCGCAGCACCGCGTCGTAGAGCTCGCGCCGTGACGGGGCACCGGGATTCTCGGCGATCACCTGCGCGCACGCATCTTTGACCCGCGCACCGGCGTCGACCAGTTCTTCCACCTCGGCCACCAGCGTGGGCAGGTCCGCACTCGGCGTGGCACCGGCCAGCACGACGGTGATCTCCCCCAGCACTTTCCCGCCGGCCCACTGCGCCAGCTCGTCGAGCGTGCCGCGCAGGATCTCCTCGTGTGTCTTGGTCAGCTCGCGGCACACTGCGGCGCGGCGGGCCGGCCCGAGCACCTCGACCGCGTCCCGCAGAGTGTCGGCAAGCCGGCGCGGTGATTCGAAGAACACGCACGTGCGCTGCTCGTTGGCCAGGGTGTGCAGCCAGGCGGTGCGGGCGCCGTGTTTGCGTGGCGCGAAGCCCTCGAAGCAGAACCGGTCCGAGGCCAGGCCGGACACCGCCAGCGCCGTCGTCACCGCAGACGGTCCCGGCAGGCACGACACAGGCCACCCGGCTTCTATACAGGCCACCACCAGCCGATAGCCAGGGTCATTGATCAACGGCATCCCCGCGTCGCTGACCACAAGCACCGTCGCACCGCCGCCGATCTCGTCGAGGAGCCCCGGCACCCGGCTGGCCTCGTTCTGGTCGAAGAAGCTCAGCACCCGACCCGCAGGTGTGACCCCGAGGGCCTGGGCCAGCGTGCGGATACGCCGAGTGTCCTCGGCCGCGATGATGTCGGCGCTTGTCAGCGCCTCCACGAGCCGCGTCGAGGCGTCTGCGGGCTGGCCCAACGGCGTGGCGCCGATCAGTAGTTTGCCGGGTGTCACGCCCGACAGCCTACGATCGCTTGCGTGACCGCCCTCGCCACCGAAACGCCGTCGGCTGGTCGCTCGGTCCCCACCATCAGCCCCGCGCCGCTGGTTCCCGTGGCCGATTTCGGGCCGGTCGACCGGTTGCACGGCTGGGCCATGACCGCGGTCATCACCGCGCTTGCCGCCGTCAGCCGGTTCCTCAACCTGGGCTCGCCCACCGATGCGGGCACCCCGATCTTCGACGAGAAGCACTACGCGCCGCAGGCCTGGCAGGTGCTGCACAACCACGGCGTCGAGGACAATCCGGGCTACGGGCTCGTGGTCCATCCACCGGTCGGCAAGCAGTTGATTGCCATCGGGGAAGGATTGTTCGGCTACAACGGGCTGGGCTGGCGGTTCTCCGGGGCGGTCTGCGGCGTCATCATGGTGTTGCTGATCGTGCGGATCGCCCGCCGGATCAGCCGCTCGACGCTGGTCGGTGGGATCGCCGGATTGCTGCTGATCGCCGACGGGGTCAGCTTCGTCACGGCGCGCACGGCACTGTTGGACGGGTTTCTGACGCTGTTCGTGGTCGCGGCGTTCGGCGCGTTGATCGTCGACCGCGACCAGGTGCGGATGCGCCTGCACACCGCGTTTCTCGAGGGCCGCATCGACGAGACTCCGTGGGGCCCGCGGTTGGGTGTGCGGTGGTGGCGGTTCGGTGCAGGCGTGCTGCTGGGCTTGGCCTGTGCGACCAAGTGGTCCGGCCTGTACTTCGTGCTGTTCTTCGGCGTGATGACGCTGGCGTTCGACGTCATCGCGCGCAGGCAGTACCGGGTGCCGCAACCCTGGCTGGGAACGCTGCGACGTGATCTGGGGCCCGCGGTGTACGCGCTGGGCCTGATTCCGGTCTTGGTCTACCTGGCCTCGTATGCGCCGTGGTTCGCCTCCGAAACCGCGGTCAACCGCCATGAGGTCGGCCAGTCGATCGGCGAGAACAGCATCCTGCCGATGCCCGACGCGCTGCGCTCGTTGTGGCACTACACCCACGCGGCGTACCGGTTCCATTCCGGGCTGACCAACGCCGACGGCAACCACCATCCGTGGGAATCCAAACCATGGACCTGGCCGATGTCGTTGCGGCCCGTGCTCTACGCCATCGACAACCAGGATGTGGCCGGCTGCGGGGCACAGTCCTGCGTCAAGGCCGTGATGCTGGTCGGCACCCCCGCGATGTGGTTCATCGCCGTGCCGGTGATCGGCTGGTCATTGTGGCGGGCCGTGGTCGGGCGTGACTGGCGCTACGGCGCAGTACTGGTGGGCTACTTCGCCGGCTTCCTGCCGTGGTTCGCCGACATCGACCGGCAGATGTACTTCTTCTATGCGTCGGTGATGGCGCCCTTCCTGGTGCTGGCGATAGCGCTGATCCTCGGCGACATTCTGTACAAGCCCAACCAGAATCCCGAACGTCGCACCCTCGGGCTGCTGACGGTGTGTTTCTATGTGGCGCTGGTGATCACGAACTTCGCGTGGATGTATCCGATCCTCACCGGTATCCCGATCTCCCAAGCGACCTGGAATCTGGAGATCTGGTTGCCCAGTTGGCGGTAGCGTTGTTTTGCGCCTTGCACGCCGATTTCGACACCAGGGCTGTGAAACCCGAGCTGTGACGACCGTGGTGTCGAAATCGGCGCGCAGAGGAGGCGCGGTTATCCACAGCCCTGTCGTGAAATCGAACAACGGTAGGCCGAATTGTCGGCGCCTGCGCACAGCATCCGAGCATGAGCCAGGCATTTCTGGGTACCGAGGCCGTCGACGCCGGCGCGCTCACCCGTGGACAGCTGCGCTGGCGGTACGCCGCGGCACAGCCACGCGTCTACCTGCCGAAGGAGGCCGCCCCGACCCTGGCCGACAACACCGTGGCCGCATGGTTGTGGACCGGTCGCCGCGCGATTATCGCCGGCCGGGCCGCCGCCGCGCTGCACGGTGCGCAATACGTCGGTGACGACACTCCGGTGGAATTGATCGCCAAGCATGGACGTCGCAGGCCCGGAATCGTGGTGCGCGACGAGCGCCTCGGGTCCGACGAGGTCTGTCGGATCGGTGATGTCCGCGTCACCACACCTCTTCGGACAGCGCTCGACCTCGCCCGATTCCTGCCGCGTAACGCCGCGGTGCGCCACCTCGACGCGCTCGGCTGTGCCACCGGCATCGAGGCCGACCAGGTGCTGGAACTGGCCACGCGATACCCGGGGCTACGCGGAATACGCAGTGCGCGAACGGCCCTGCGCCTGATGGACGGTGGCGCCCAGTCGCCACAGGAAACCCGCGTTCGCCTCATCTTGATCGACGACGGGTTACCGCGACCGCGCACACAGATCCGGGTGTCCGACGGGTTCAACGAGGCGTTCATCGACATGGGGTATGACGAGCCGAAGATCGGCATCGACTATGACGGCAAGCACCACGCCTCGGACCGGCCTCGCTATGTGCACGACATCGGACGCAATGAACTGATCGACCGCCAGGACTGGATCGACATCCATGTGGTCGCCGAGCACAGCCGGGCGTTCATCCTGCATCGCGTGCGAGAGGCGTTCGCCCGCCGAGGCTACTCGCCGACTTCGACATGAGGGTCGCGATGACGCCGATTTCGCAGCCCTGGTGTCGAAACCGGCGCAATCTAAACAGGATCGCGCGCCGCGGGGCAGGACATGCAGCGTGGCCCGCCACGGCCGGTCCCCAGCTCCGACGCCGCGATCGGCAGCACTTCGATGCCCGAGTCCGCCAGCCGCGCATTGGTTTCCGTGTTGCGCTCATAGGCGACGACCACGCCGGGCGCGACCGCCAGGGTGTTGTTGCCGTCATCCCACTGCTCACGCTCGGCAGTGACGGGGTCGAGCCCGGTGTCGATGACGCGCAGCCGGTCGATCCCCATGGCCTCGGCGGCAGCACGCACGAACAGTTGCTCGTCACCGATGTGCACGCCCCCTTCGGCACGCCGGATCGTGAACGCGGACAACGAGTCCACCACGTGGGGATACATCACCACCGCGTCGAGATCGACCATCGTGCAGACCGTGTCCAGATGCATCTGCGCCCGCTCCTGAGCGATGGGCACGGCCAGCACCGTATGCGCCAGATCGTCGTCGAACAAGCTGCGCGCCAACGCTTCGGCACCTGCGGGCGTCGTCCGCTCCCCCACCCCGACCGCGACCACACCCGGCGCCAACAACATCACGTCCCCGCCCTCGACCGGCGCCGACCGGGATTCGTAGGCGCGCCGCACACCGAGAAACCGGGGATGGTGCGCGTAGATCAGGTCGGTCAGCGAGGACTCGCGCACCCGCGCGGGCAGCGCCAGCGAGGTGATGGCCACCCGCGGGCCGATCCAGAACGACGAGTCCCTGGTGAACAGCAGATTGGGCAGCGGCTCGATCACGAAATCCCCGCCGTGATGCATGAGCCGTACCAACGACAGCTCGGCCCCGCGCAGCGGCAGCTCGTTGAATGTCATGCCCGCCATCAGCACATGGGCCAGCGCACCTGGTTCCAGCGTCCTCAGATACTCCGAAAGTTGCTGCGCCAACGGCACACCCAGGCGCCGGGAGTCCACCGCCGCGGATATCCCGTGCATCCGCGCGGCGCCGCTGTAGGCCAGGGCCTCGCTCAGCAGATCCGCCAGCAGCAGCACCTCGACACCTCGGGAGCGCAACAGCGCGGCGAACGCATCGTGTTCCTGCTGCGCCTTGGCCACCCAGGGCAGGCCGTCGAACAGCAGCGCATCGTTGTTGCGTGGTGTCAGACGCTGCAGTTCGGCACCCGGGCGGTGCAGGATGACGACGCGTAGCGTGCCAACTTCGGAGCTGGAGCCCAACACCACATCTGTCACACCATGAACGGTAAACCCTGCCGTCACCTCAAGTAGGGTTTAGGTGTCATGGATATCCACGAATTGAGCCCCGGGGAGATGGCGCGACGCAGCGGTGTCGCGGTCTCGGCGCTGCACTTCTACGAGCGTGAAGGCCTGATCGCCAGCAGGCGCACCTCGGGCAATCAGCGCCGCTATCCACGGGAGACACTGCGCCGGGTGGCCTTCATCCGGATGTCGCAGCGGCTCGGCATCCCGCTGGCCCGGATCCGCGAGGCGCTGTCGAGCCTGCCCACCGACCGGGTCCCCACAAGCAAGGACTGGGCCAAGCTCTCGGCGGGCTGGCGCCAGGACCTCGACGACCGCATCCTGCACCTGCAACGGTTGCGCGACAACCTGACCGGCTGTATCGGCTGCGGTTGCCTGAGCCTGAAAACCTGCCAATTGTCCAACCCTAACGACATGCTGGCCCAGCAGGGACCGGGCGCCGCACGCCTCTGACGAATCGAACGCCTGTGCGATACACTCGCCGCCATGGAGCTGGCGTTGCAAGGCTCGCTGTTCGAGCACGCTGAACGTCGCCGACTCGCCAACGGCGCCTGGGTGGAGCTGCGTTCGGGTTGGCTGGCCGACGCTGACCCGCTGTTCGACGAGCTGATGGACGCCATCCCGTGGCGGGCCGAGCGGCGGGAGATGTACGGCCGGGTGCTCGACGTGCCCCGCCTGATCAGTTTCCACAATCTGGTCGACGAGCCCGCCCCGCACCCCCGTCTGAAGCAGATCCGCCGGCGGCTGAACGATACCTACGCCGGAGAGCTCGGCGAACCGTTCACCACGGCCGGGCTGTGCATGTACCGCGACGGTGAGGACAGTGTGGCCTGGCACGGCGACACCATCGGCCGCAGCCGCACCGAGGACACCATGGTGGCGATTGTGGGCCTCGGAGCCACAAGGGTTTTCGCGCTGCGTCCGCGGGGTGGCGGGCAGACTCTGCGACTACAGCACCGGCACGGCGACCTGCTGGTGATGGGCGGCTCGTGCCAGCGCACCTGGGAGCACTCCATCCCGAAGACCAGCAGGCTGATCGGGCCGCGGATCAGCATCCAGTTCCGCCCGCACGATGTGCGCTGAGCCCTATCCGCGCACCGCGTGCACCGCGGCGCTCAGCAGGTCGCGGGCCCGCTTGGTATCGACGGGCGCTACCGGCTTGTCGGGCACCACCAACGGGTTGGCGGTCACGATCACCATGTACGACCCGAAACTGGCCACATAGTTGAACAGCTCGCCGGTGCGGGGCCTGCCCTGCACGGCGGTCTGCACGATGCGGTGGGTGCCCACCGTGCGGACCCCCTCGATCTGCGGGGACTCGACGACGTCGACCTGACCGCGGGAACCGGGCCCCGCGAACTTCACCTGTTTGCAGGCATCACCAGGGTCGTTGAACGGGATCGGCTCGTTGGTCTCCACGGCCAGCACGATGAACCGGTTGCCCGCCCCCTCGGCCGCGGTCGCCGCCATGTTGCCCTGCAGCCCGGGCGGCATGGACTGGCCCTCGGCGAACTTGGCACAGTCGGCGGGCTCGAACTTCACGCCCGGCGGCATCTTCTGCGGGGCCAGCATTTTCGGATCGATACCGGTCGGGGCGACGTCGCGGACCTTGAACTCCGGGCCGAAGCTCGACCTCAGCTGGTTGACGTTGGCGATATCGGCGTTCGGAAACTCCGTTTGGTCTGATTGACCGCAGGCGACCAGGGTCAGGGTGCAGGCCGCGGTGCCCACGGTGGCGAGTACCACATTCCGGTTCAGCATCGCGTCAAACCTACCCGGCGCCGCGTCTTCAGCCGCGTAGCGCCGACACCGTTTTCACGAGCAGGTCGGCCGCAAAGTCCGCGGACAGTGGCGGATTCGGAGAACCCGGATCGGTGATGACGGTGACGAAGCAGTGGTAGTCGCCCAGGTCCGCGGTGAAGGTGTCGGCGTGTGAGCGGGTCTCGGTGCCACCTTCGACGACGGTGGTCACCGCTGTGGCCATAGCGGAGGTCACGGCACCGTCGATGGCAGGCGCCGTGATCGCGTTGACCGTGCCGGTGGCGTGGCCACCGGAGACGGTCCACTGCTCGCACTCATCGGCCAGCGCAGGGTCCGGCGGGGCGGCGGCGCGGGTCACCACGGCGTACACGATGCCGCCCGCTCCCGAAGCCGACCAGCCCCGGCCGGTCGCCGTGTCCACCGCGGGTGCGGCGACCGTCGCGCAGTCTGCCGGATCGGCCGACCAGTTCGGGCCGAATCCCCACAACGACACCGGTGTGGCGCGGCGGTCGATCTCGGCGACCTCGTATCCCGCGGGCAGATCCGCCCGCACGCGGTCGATCCTGGCCGGGTTGACCATCTTCGCCGTGCTCGATGCGCCCGGCGTCGACGGTGTGTTCGGCGCGGGTGGCTGCCCGCACGCGGTGAGGCCCAGCGCCAGGGCCACCGCGGCCGCGATAACGCGCACGCCGCGTTGTTACCACAGCCGGGGTGTTACCGCTGCGGACCTGCGGAATTTAGCGCTGGGCGCGCCGGTTGAAGTGGTTGAGATATGAGCGCGGGCAGGAGGCATGACGGGTGAACGGATTGGCGTTGGCCGCAGTCACCGGTGGTGCGCTGTCCGCACTGACGTTGGGCTTCCCGACCCAGGCCTGGGCCGCACCGTCCGGGGTCGGTTCGGCCCAGGACACGATCGACGAACTGCAACGCGACGGCTACCGCGTGACGCTGTACAAAATCGGGGCGGCGCCGCTGGACCGGTGCACGGTCGCGTCGGTCCGCGCGCGGCCCGCCGCGCCTGCGACTGTCCTGCTCACCGCGCGCTGCTAGCCGCTTCTGATCGTCTCCGACCGCGAGTACGCCGACGCCGCGGCGATCTGTTCGTCGGTGGGCCGCACCCCGGTGTAGCGCTCGAACTGTTCGGCCGCCTGCAACGCGATCACCTCGGCCCCGGTGATGACGGACTTGCTCGCCGCCCGGGCCGCAGCGATCAGTGGTGTATGGGCGGGCATCGCGACGACGTCGAAAACCATCCGGGCGGCCTCGATCGTCACCGGTTCGAACGCGCTGCGGTCTTGCTCGGGGCCGCCGGCCATCCCGACGGGCGTGACGTTGACGAGCACCGCCGCGGTGAGTCCGTCGACCTCGGGTGCATAGTCGTAACCCAGCCGGTCCGCCAACGCGCTCCCGGTGTCCCGATTGCGCGCGACAATCGTGCCTGCATGAAAACCGTTGTCCCGGAACGCCGCACCGACCGCGTTGGCCATACCACCGCTGCCCCGGATGAGCACCGAATCACTCGGTTCCAGCTGGTGGCGTTCGATGAGGCTCTGCACCGCGATGTAGTCCGTGTTCGACGCGGTGAGAGACCCTCCGTCGTTGACGATGGTGTTGACCGCCTCGATCGCACGGGCCGACGGCTCGATCTCGTCGACCAGCGCCATCACGTCACGCTTGAACGGCATCGACACCGAGCAGCCGCGGATTCCCAGTGCCCGCACCCCGCCGATGGCCGCGGCGATGTCGGTGGTGGTGAACGCCTTGTAGAGGTAGTCCAGGCCGAGTCGATCGTAGAGATAGTTGTGGAACCGGGTGCCGATGTTGCTGGGCCGTGCGGCCAGCGAGATGCACAGCGTGGTGTCTTTGCTCAGGGGCGGCCTCATTGATTGACCGCCCTGATCACCTGTCGGGTGGCATCGCAGATCCGTGCGGTGAGCGCGCTCGGTAACGGCGTGGAGTCGGCAGGAGGAACGTCCACTTCGGTTGTCACTATGCCGAGATCCTCTCGTTCCCACACCGCGCCGAGCTTATCCAGGATCTTGCGCATGGCGTAGTTGTCGCTCAGCACGCGCGCGCTGAAGCGTTTCACCCCAACACATCCCGCCGACACCACCAGAGCGCTCATCAGAACGCTGCCGATGCCGCGGCCCTGATAGTCATCCCCCACGGTGAAGGCCACCTCCGCGGTCGTCGCACCGTGTCCCTCCCGGACGAACCGGCCGTCGGCGACCACCGGGCCCAGCGCCCCCTCGGTCATCACCCAGACGAAGTGATCGGCGTAGTCCACCTCGAACAGGTATTCCAGCAACGCCTTGGTGGGCTTTCGCACGGATTGGAAGCGCCGGTAGAGGGTTTCGCTGGAGAACTCGACCGGTCCGTTCATGGTGCGCTCGACGTCGCCGGGCAGCACCGGCCGCAGGTAGAACCATTCGTGAGTGCGGACCTGCACCGGAATCGGGATGATGAACGCTGCCAGCCGCTGGCGGGCGATCCGCACCATCCGGTCGAACATTCCGGGCAGGTCCAGGATGATGTCGAACGCGTCGCGTTCACCCACCCAGCCGGTCAGCGGTTCGGCCGCCACCACCGTCGCGTTGCGCGGTGCGTCGCGCAGCAGGGCAATCTCACCGATGATCAGGCCGGGCTCGATGTCGAGAACCGTGGCTTCGCCGTCGGGACCCTCGTGACTGACCCGGACGCGTCCGGAGGCGATCAGCATGAACGTGACGGCCTGGTCCCCCTGCCGGATCAGCACCTGGCCGGGGACCGCCGACAGCGGGCGGAGCTGCTCGGCCAGCGGGGCGAGGGTGGCAGGCGGATATCCCGCGAAGAATTCCAAAGCCGCCAGATCCTCGGCGCGGACTTCGGTCAGCTCGGCCACGTACCCCAGGCTACGACGTGTCCACGCCTGTGGTCAGGGCTTGGCGAATCCTTCCGCGGCGAGCACTTTTTGGCCGTCTTCCCCCGCCACAAGGGCGACGAAGCGACGGGCCAGCTCCTGCCGGTCGGACTCCTTGAGGACCGCGATCGGGTAGGTGTTGACCGCCTTCGCGGCCTCGCCGAAGGCGACGGCGGTGACTTTGTCCCCGGCACCGGAGGCGTCGGTGACGTAGACGATCCCCGCGTCGGCCTGACCGGTGGTCACCTTGTTCAGCACATCGGTGACCGAGGTTTCCTCGCTGACCGGGGACAGGGTGATCCCGGCGGCGTGCTCGACCTTTTCCGTCGCACCTCCGCACGGCACCGGTGGCGCACACACCACCACACTCAGATCGGGTCTGGTCAGATCCCGAAAGGACTTGATGCCCTTCGGGTTCCCCGGCGCGACCGCGATGGTGAGGGTGTTGGTGGCGAAGTCGACCGGGGCACCGTCGAGCAGGTCCGCGTCGGCGGCCTTGTCCATGTTGCGGGTGTCGGCCGAGGCGAAGACATCGGCACGCGCGCCCTGGGTCAGCTGGGTCACCAGGTCCGAGGACCCCGCGAAGGAGAACTCGACCGAGGTGCCGGGATTGTCGGTCTCGAACTGCTCGCCGATCTCGGTGAACGCCGTCTTCAACGACGCCGCGGCGAACACGGTGATCGACTCGGTCCCCGCGGAGTCGCCGGTCGAGCCACAGCCGCAGGCCAGGGCGATCGTCAACGCGGCGCCCAGCCACAACGCCCGCAACCGGGTCATGACTGTCCTCGCGGGGTTTCGACGATCACCGTGGTGGCTTTGACGACGGCGACCGCGACGCTGCCGGGTTCGAGGCCCAGTTCCCGCACGGCCTGACTGCTCATCAATGACACCACCGTGAACGGCCCACACTGCATCTCGACTTGAGCCATCACCTTGTCGGCGGTCACGTTGGTCACCAACCCGGCGAACCGGTTGCGCGCCGAACTGCCGATACCCAGCGGGTCCTTCGGCGGGCCGGAGGAATGGTCGCGTGCGAACGCCGCGAGGGCGGCGCCGTCGATCACCTTGCGGCCCGCGGAGTCGAGGTGTGCGGGCAGCGCACCATCGTCAACCCAGCGCCGCACCGAGTCGTCACTGACGCCGAGCAACCCGGCCGCTTCACGAATACGTATCTCCGGCATCACCAGAGCCTAACAACCGCATTCACGGATAAAACAGGCAGTTAAATCCGCTAACACGGATCTATGCCTGGATGGTGTCCCCGCCGAATCGGACGCCGCTCAACTCAGCGGCTTTGGCTTGCAACCGTTGGGCGATATAGGCGTCGGCCTGCACGAGTCGCTCGGCATGCCACCGGATGTCCTCGGCGAATTCCCTGGCAGCGGTGTACCGGGTGGCCATCGTGTAGACATCCATTCGTCGGCGGTCGGTGACCGACAGATCCTCGGCGACCCGAAACCCCGCCTCTTCTGCCACGTTGATGGCTTCGAGCGTTTGAAACTGGGCGGCCCGGATATCCCGGCAGCCGTTCTCGGCGATGTCGGCGGCTTCACGCTGAATGTCGCCCTGTTTGCGGACCACATTCGCGTCGGTGGTGACACGGTCGAGCGCGGCATCTCTGGCGTCGCCGACCCAATCGGTGCCGCCCGGGGAGGAGATGTTCTGCCGGTGCCGCGCAAACAATTCCTCGGACTCAGCCGCCAATTGGCGCCACCGCATGGCAGCATCTTCCAAATGCGTTGTGTCCCAAGCTGCGATCTGCGATCGGGTCAGCGCTGCACTAGCAGTCGCACTCACATTGGCTCCGCCAAGCTCCCTGCGTATTGACCGTCAATGGCGTCGTACCGACCCGCAGCAGCGACCATACTCCCTGCCTGGGCACTCACCCGTGTCGATTGACGAACCCGCGCCGAATACGTCGCAGTGTCCATCGCTGAAACAGCCGCGTGGGTGGGGTGAGCCCCCGCCCGTCCACCGGCAGTTACCGGAGTCAATTCCAGGGCTATTGAGTCGCTGCCGCCAGCGCCTGCACTTAACCCTCGTGAATTGACTTCCAGATCGTTCGCCATCGCAATCCCCCAACTGGCCAATCTGCTGTAGCAGGCTATCGCAAGGTATTCCCGAGGGTAAGCCTGGGGACCCGCTTTCACTCCGAGATGCTCAAACCCGATGAAACAGCGTTGAATCGGAAAGATCAGCACGCACAGGTAAGGCCGATGAGTCCCGGTCCGGAATGGCCAGGGACCGGGCGCGAGTTGTCCGATGCGTCCGGAAACACGACGAATACGCGATTCGACAATTGGGCCGGAGATACGATTTCAGCATCGGTGGTGGTGCGGATCACAGGCCGAACTTACAGGAAATAATTCCATAAAAGATGGCTACAGCAAATATTCCTCGGGGGCCGAGGTCCAACGTCCTCGTCCCCGGGGAGATCCGGTCGGTGGCCTGCCGTCAAGTTCCGCACCTGCCAGATCTGAGCGTGACACAGGATGCCGACCACATCGGTGATCATGAACTGGGTGTTCCGGCAGGGATCGACGTGCCGAGCTGCGCTTGCGCTCCCTGGAGTAGGCCGTCCTCGTGGCCTCACGCTCAATCAGTGGCCACGCGCGATCCAGTCATCACGTCTTCGGCGACTGTGGTGGATGCCCCGTGGCCGGGGTGGATTTGCGTACCCGCCGGCAAGCCCAGGATTCGATCACGAATGGAATCGATGATCGTCGGGAAATCGGAATAGGAGCGCCCCGTGGCGCCGGGCCCTCCCGCAAACAACGTGTCGCCGCTGAACATCAGGTGCCCTCTGGCAGGTACAGGCACACGGAGCCTGGTGAGTGACCCGGGGTATGCACCACTTGGAGCTCGGTTCCGCCGAAGCCGACGCGTGCAGCACAATTAGGACGTCGAGACTGAAAACACCCTTGGTAACCAGCTTTTCGAGCCGCAGATCGTCTGAACGGGCCACCACTTTCGATTCAGTCACAGCATCACGACCGAACGCAGTACGGTGCCGGCGTGAATGGCTTCGAAGGCCGCCTCGACGTCATCCAGAGCGATTCGTTCGGTGACGAATCGATCGAGCGGGAGCCGCCCTTGACGGAACAGCGCGACCATGGTGGGGAAATCCCGCTCAGGAAGGCAATCTCCGTACCATGACGACTTGAGTGCTCCGCCGTGTGAGAAGACGTCGATCATCGGAACTTCGAGTCTCATGTCCGGTGTCGGCACTCCGACGAGGACCAACGTTCCGGCGAGATCCCTGGCATTGAACGCCTGCATCCAGGTTTCTGGTCTGCCGACGGCATCGATCACCACGTCAGCACCTACACCGCCGGTGAGCGCACGAATGGACTCCACGATGTCGCACTCGCCCGCGAGCAGAGTGTCCGTCGCGCCGAATTGCTTCGCCCAGTCCAGTTTTCGTCGGTCACGGTCGACGGCGATGATCGTGGTGGCACCCACCAATGCAGCTCCGGCGATCGCGGCAATGCCGACACCGCCACATCCGATGACGGCGACGGAATCGCCCCTGGTGACACCACCGGTGTTGATGCTCGCGCCGATCCCGGCCATGACCCCACACCCGAGCAGGCTGACGGCTGCCGGATCGGCCCGCGGGTCGACCTTGGTGCATTGCCCCTCGTGCACCAACGTCTTCTCGGCAAACGCCCCGATACCCAGGGCCGGCGTCAACTCTGTGCCGTCTTCCAACGTCATCGCACGAGACGCATTGTGCGTGTTGAAGCAGAATTGCGACCGACCACGACGGCAGGCCCTGCACTCGCCGCAGACGGCACGCCAGTTCAGCACCACGAAGTCCCCCGGCTGTACGCGCGTCACCGCGGATCCGATCGCATCGACCACCCCGGCGGCTTCATGGCCGAGCAGGTACGGGAATTCATCGCCGATGCCGCCGTTCCGATAGGCGACATCGGTGTGACACACCCCGCAGGCTTGGACTCGCACCACGACGTCGTGTGGCCCTGGATCGGGAAGGACTATCGCGGCAATCTCGGTTTCGGCGGACTTTCGCAAAGAAATGATTCCGCGCACGGTTTCTGACATCAGGCTCCTGGATCGTCGGGGCGCGCGTCGAGCAATCGAAGCGCATTCATCGGGCACGCGGACACGGCCATGGCCACGTCGTCGAGTTCGGTGGCCGACATGGCGGTTCTGCGGCCGATAACCTGCACGTCGCCGTCATCGTCGAGTTGCAAGGTGTGCGGCGCGGTGGCCACGCACTGTGCGTGCCCTTCGCACCGTCTGCGATCGACTTCGACGCGCCGCCCCAGCGCTTCGAAGCTCACGTCGCATCCGCAGGCTTGACGTCAAGGCACAACCGCGCTGAACGACTTCGGGATACACACACCATCATGCGGTCGCCGGCTGCGCGCTCCTCGTCGGTGAGGATGGAATCCCGGTGCTCGGGGATCCCGGACCGCACCGGAATCTCACAGCTACCACACACGCCCTCCTCACACGAGGAGATGACGTCGATACCGCAGTCGCGCAGGACATCCAAGACACTGCGGTCGGCGGGGACGGTCAGCACCCGGCCGCTGCAGCCCAACTCGATCTCGAACTCGGCATCGATCACATCGTCGGTCGGCTGACGTGCCTGAAAGCGTTCCAACCGCAACGAGCTGAGCAGCTGCCGCCGCTCACAATGGTCTTCAACGGCTCTCAACAGTGGCTCGGGCCCACAGCAGTAGATCAGGGTGTCGGGCGCGCACCGGCTCAGTGCTCCCTCGATGTCGAGCAGCCCGTCGACGTCCTGCGGGCGGATCGATACGTTGGGGCCGAGTTGTTCGAGCTCCTCCGTGTAAGCCATCGACGTCCGATGACGACCGCCGTAGACCAGTTGCCAGTCTGCACCGGATGAGATTGCCGTGTCGATCATGGGGATGATCGGAGTGATTCCGATGCCGCCGGCGATGAAGAGGTAGCCGGGCACTGGCTCAAGCGCGAAGTTGTTCCGCGGCCCGGCCACCTCGAACACCGAGCCGACCTGAACAATGTCGTGGACAGCCCGAGATCCGCCGCGGCCGGAAGCCTCTCGCAGCACTGCGATTCGATAGTGCTGTCGATCGGAAGGGCGGCCGCAGAGCGAATACTGGCGAACCACGCCCGGCGAGACGGTGAGATCGATGTGAGCGCCGGGCTCCCAGTCGACGAGTGGCCCCCCATCACGATCGCGGAAGCTCAGTTCGATGACGTCGTCGGCGATGTCACGCCGACTCGACACCTCCAGAAACATGCTCACGTTCGTGACGGCTCGGCGGTGAATGCGACGGGAAGCGACGTCACCGCCA
Source organism: Mycobacterium appelbergii (assembly GCF_032883035.1). Classification (NCBI taxonomy): domain Bacteria; kingdom Bacillati; phylum Actinomycetota; class Actinomycetes; order Mycobacteriales; family Mycobacteriaceae; genus Mycobacterium; species Mycobacterium appelbergii. The sequence goes on along the minus strand of NZ_JAMQTH010000015.1, from coordinate 129,135 downwards.
TCAGACCTGCGATGACACCTGCCTCGTCGACGTCGCCGACGAGGTGAACATCCGGAATCCTCGTCAGGAGTACCTGGAGCACCGCGCGCATCTCGGCGCGCGCAATATGCTGTCCCTGACAGGAGTGCAACCCTCCCCCGAACGCGACATGGGCGTTGCGGGACCGGTCGGCGTCGAAGCACTCGGGCTCGTCGAACTGGCGGGGGTCTCTGTTCGCCGCCGCCAGATTCATGACGATTCGCTGGTTCTCCGAGAACTGCACTCCACCAACGGAACTGTCGCCGTGGACAGTTCGTGCGAAGAACTGCAACGGGGTGGTCAACCTGAGGCTTTCCTCGATGACACGATGCAGCAGAGCTTTGTCGTCGTTGTTGACCAGGCGGTCACGCAGTCCCGGTACGGTCAATACGTATCGCAGCAGCCCCCCGATTCCGGTTGCGGTCGAATGGTGTCCGCCCAGCAGGTATGCGGTCATGATGCCGGTGACGCGTTCCGCGTCCACCGGTACACCGTTGAGCTCCCCCGTCGCGATGTCGGTCAGGTAGTCGTTACGAGGTTGTCTGCGCCGAAGCTCCAGCTGTGCCTCGTTGAACGCCGCGAACCCCTGCATGTTCGCCTCGAACTCCGGGGTGCCGATGCTTTCGAACAGCTCGATGGCGATTCGGCGCACCTCTACGGACTCGTCCTTGTCGAGCCCCACCATGCGTCCAATGACAATGGCCGGCAACGGTTCTGCCAGCTCAGCGGCGAGGTCTGCCGTGCCGCGCGCCGCGAACTCGTCGACCAGCCCGTTGGCGATCTCCACGATCGTCGGCTCGAAGCCGCGCACCGCACGCGGGTTGATGGGGCCGTCCATCATCTTGCGCAACGTGGTGTGTGCCGGTGGGTCGAACTCCAGTGGAGGAACCCGCGGCACTCCGGTGTCGGGGATGAATACGCCCTCACCCGACGTGAACGTATCTGAATTGGACAGGATCTCGCGCACGTCAGCGTAGCGACTGACGTAATCGAAGCCCCCGAAGCGCTCGCTGTGGGCGATCGGGCACTGCTCCCGCATATCGGTGTACGCCTGTCGCATGTCAGCGGCCGGCACCGTGGAGTCGTTGTGGTCGAACTCGGTCAGTCGGTCAGACTTATTGGCACAGTTCATTGTTGGTTCACCATCCCTCGTTGGAAATCAGGACACCGTTACCCGCACGGAGGCGAATGCGCGGATGACGTTGTTGACGCCTCGCGAGCTCGTGTCGAGCTCGATCCGCTCGACGCGCTTGGCCAGTGCTGCCAGCACGGCATGCGCTTCGATGCGGGCCAGGCCTTGCCCGGCGCAGCTGTGGATGCCGTATCCGAACCCGACGTGGTCGGCGCACCGCCGGGTGATGTCGAAGTCGTCGGGATTGGTCCATTTGCGCTCGTCGCGGTTGGCGGACGCGTACAACACCAGCACCGGGTCACCTTCATCGAGCATGACGTCGTGATATGCGGTTGGTCGGGACACGTGGCGGCAGAATCCACGAATGGGTGTTTCGAGTCGAAGTACCTCGTTGAAGGCATTCGGGATCAGATCCGGATTTGCCCGTATCGCGTCCCACTGGGCAGGGTGCGTGGCGAAGAGCCAAATTGCGCTTCCCACAGCGCTGATGGTGGTGTCGAGCGACGGAGCAAGGTAGTCGATGAGCAGTGCAGGACATTGTTCGAGCGTGATCCGACCCGCGTCGGCTGCCGCCAGCACACCGGCGCCGAGGCCGCCGGGCGCCAGATCTCGGGCGCCGACGCGGTCAGCGGCGTACTGCGCCATTTCGGCGACGGCAGGCAACGACTGCCTGCCACGCTCGTTGAGCGGGCCGAGCGCGTTGAACGTCGCGGACGCCCAATCCAGCATGCGGTCACGGCCTTCCTGGGGAAGTCCGATGAACTCCGGTACGACGGACAGCGGTAGCACCTGCGCCAGCTCCGTCACGGCGTCGAAGCTGCCGCGCTCGACGAGGCTCTCGACAAGCCGATCGGCCTGCTCCTCGATGGCCTCCCTACGTTTGGCGAGCGCGCGCGGCGTCAGCGAGTGCGCGACGATGTCGCGATACTCGTCGTGCTCGGGCGGATCGCTACCCAGGGTTGTGCCCTTGGCCACCTCGTTGAGCGGATCGTTCAGTGCCACACCTCGTCCCGAGGAGAACGTGTCGAAATCCTTCAGCACTTCGCGGACGTTCTCATAGCGGGCCACCGCCCATGCCTGGTAGCGGTTCATCCACACGATCGGGCCCGCGTCACGGAGCTCCCGATAGCCTCCGTAAGGCTCGATGATGTGTTCATCTGCGTAGATGTCGACATCGGATGCGGGCGTCCTCAGTCTGTCCGCCAAGGGCCGCCGTACCCCGTCGTCCGAGGTGATGCTCGGCGGCATGTCAGTGCGCCCCCGTGACGTCAATCGCCAATAGCTCACGGACGAGTGCGGTGACCTGATCCGGAGCCTCGATCGGCCAGAAGTGCCCCGCATCGATGTACCGCACCAGCACCTCGGGTGCATTCGGGATGTAATCCCGTGCCTGTTCGTAGAATTCGCGTGGCTGGGTCTTGCTGTCGTAGCCCTGCATGACCATGACGGGACACTTCCAGCTCTCGAGCAGACGGTTCCGCCGCTCGATCCACTCCTGGCGGAACGTCGACGAATTGAAGTACCGCGGAACAGCCTTCTCGATATCCTCGAATGAGTATTCCTGGATGATGCGACGCATGTCTGCGTCGGACACCGGGCGCATGGTCAACCACGTGTAGGCCCAGACCACGAAGTGTGTCTTGTCGAGCATCATTCCCGAAAACGGTGAGTCGGCGAACAATTGGCCTTGCGGCGCCAGACTCGGGTGGAAGTGGTAGAGATGCTGCTCGCCGCGGCCATAGCGTAGTACGCGGTCTGGATGATTGGCGGCGATGAAATCCGCTTGGCAGGTTCCGCGGTCGTGGGTCACGACGTTGAAGCGATCAACCCCGATGACGTCCAGTGCGGCGAGCAGTTGTTCGCCGGCGGCTTCGTGCCGGTAGTCTCCTGGAGACTTCTCCGACTGACCGTAACCCTTCAGATCGAAAGCGATGCAGCGGTATTCGCCGGCCAGTGCCGCCATCTCGTGATGCCATTCATACCAGGACTCCGGTATCCCGTGCAGGAACACGATCGGTTCGCCCTCGCCGGCCTCGACGTAGTGGAAGCGCACGGTCTCCTGATCGCCGGGCGCATCGACGAAATGGTGTGTGAAGGTGACACCGTCGAGCACCTCGACATCGCCTTCTTCATCGACCGGCCGAGGCTGCACGTCGCGAAATTCGGCGACCCGGGCCGCCACGCGCGCTTCGTCGGGCATGAAGTCAGCGAGCACCTCGACTGCCCTGTCGGGGAGTGCCGAGTACTCCAGATCCGATGCCGTCATCTCGCGAATCCTCCTTTGTCGACTCTGATCAACACGTGTCGTCAGAGCCGTGACCTGTCAGCGAACCCGGCGCCTTCAATGATCACGCTCGCCGGTGGATGCAACGATTCCCCGGCCGAAGGCGAGGCACAATGCAGTTGCGGGTATCGGCCAAGGCCGCCGCGATTTCAGGACAGAGGTTGGCCTGCGTCGAGGGTCCGCGAGTTCAGCGCGTGCCGCAACGTTTCGGATGGTGTTGCGCCATACGCCTTCCGGTACTGCTCAGCGAACCGTCCGAGATTGCTGAAGCCCCAGCGCCGGGCGATCGCGCCCACCGTATTTCCCGCGCAGGCGTCACCGGCCGACAACTCGGCGTGTGCGCGCTGCAGACGGCACTTGAGGATGTACGCAACGGGCGTCGTTCCGAGGGTGTCCCGGAAGTTCTGCTCCAATGCACGCAGACTGACTCCCAGGGCTTTGGCGACCTCGCTCGGGGTGACGGTGGCCGGACGGGCCTCGATGAACTCGACCGCTCGGCGAACGGCCGACCGTCGATTCGACGAATCGTTGTTGACCAGCGCGGCGCTGCCGGTATTGGGCTGGGAGACCAGCAGTGTGAGCAGGAGTTGGTCGCGTATCCGTGCCGCCAGCGGTGCTGACAGGTGCTGCCCGGGTGGAACCCGGGAAACTGCCAGCTCGGCGAGCCGGAAACATCCCAGAAGACTCTCCAGCACATGCGGCGAGTCGACTTCGCGTTTGAAGTCGAGACGCTCGACTTCTCCGAGCAACGATCCGGCAAAGTCGGTGAGCGCGGACCGCTCGATCTTCAGACAGAACATCGACATATTCGGCGACCACTCCATCATGAATGGCTCCGTGGACGAGATGACCGCAGCACCGCGCCCCGCGTGCGCTTCGAAACGATGCCGCCCCTGAATCATTTCGAGCTTCCCCTCAAGTGGGAAGCAGACGCCGATGGCCTGGTCCATCGGGGGCGCGACGACCGCCAGCGCCGCCCGGTAGTTCATGTAGAACAGCGACAGCCCGTTGAGGGTCAGGCCGTTGACCCGCGCGTCGAACTCGGACGGCGCATCGACCAACCGGAGCCTGTGCTGGGAGAACAGCTTGGCACCGCTGACTTCGGTATCGCGGACCGACCGCGATCGGAGCAACGCCCGCCGCGCCAGCGGCTCATGCTCCAGTTGCGCGGTTGACATCGATGTTCTTTCCGATCGGAGGCTGCGGATGCCCAGGCCCACTCAGGCACGATACCGTCGCCGAAGCGTCGGCAAGGCAAGGTTCAGGTAACGGCGCAGCGATGGGCAAAGCCGAGTTGCCGGTGGTGCAGCGTAGCGCCGACGCGGTGGTGGTCGATGCTGTGCCCCGCTCGGCGAATGAGCTCCGGTCTGATCGAGACTTCGGGCCGAAAACGCGAGGTAAACGCCGCCAGCGCAGCCTCGGACACGTCCCACAAGGAGTCGTATTCGCCGAGCGCGTGATGTACCGGAGCGGTCACCGCGGCGGCCACCTCGTCGAGACGTTCGAACGCCCACCTGGCGGCGGCTCTCAATTCGACGATCGGAGCCGGCGCGTAGCAGATACCCGCCGCCTCCACCACGTCGGCCGAGACGGTGGCCTCCGGGCCGTAGAAGATCTGTCTCCGCAACTCGGCCGGCAATTCGGCGAGACCGGACCCCGGAATCGCTCCCAATTGTTCGCCGAGTCCGCTGTCGGACAGTTGTGCGCCCATGCCGCTGACGGACAGCCCCACCAGACACCAGTCAAGTTGCCGTGCAGCCAATTCCAGGCTGATCATTCCGCCGATGGAATGACCGACCAGGAAGACGGGCCGATCCTCATCGCCGATCGCCGATGCCACGGCGCGCGCCAGGATCTCGGCCTGGTGTGCATAGGTGTTCACCTCGTCGGCGAGCCGGGTGCTTCGCCCGTATCCGGGCCTGTCGATGCGAAGAACGTCGAATCCGCTGCGGTTGGCTATGTCGACGAACGAACCAGCTTGGGATCCGGCCACTTTGAAGTACTCGCTCGTATACCCCCCGCCGTGGAGCAGGACCAACAGCGGGTAACCGTGCACCGGGAGTTCCGCGGGTTCATACGTCGATTCGACCGTGAGCCCATCGACATCGGCGCTGAGAGTGTGCATGGAGTGATGTCCTTCCGTCGCTGACCCAACTCGATCGTTGATCTCGTTATCCGCGTGGCGGATTCGGGCTGAAGCGGGTGAACTGGAGTAGGGCGTCCGGGTCGTCGACAGCCTCCAGGTTCGCCGCCCGTTCCGGGTCCAGGCCCTGGACAATCCGTTTGACCGGCACCTCCATGCGTTTGCCGGTCCGAGTGTGGGGTAACGCGCGGACCACCAGGATGTCGTCGGGCACGTGTCGCCGGGACGCCTCGACCGCGATACGTTCGCGAATGTGCGCGCGCAGCCGATCGTCGAGTTCTCGACCGTCGGACATGACGACGAACAGCGGCATCCAGTACGTCCCGTCGCCACGCTCCACACCGATCACGAGTGAGTCTGCGATCTCGGGCATCCGCTCAACCACGGCGTAGATGTCGGCACTGCCCAGCCGCACGCCCTGACGGTTCAACGTGGCATCGGAACGACCCGAGACAATGACACTGCCGCGGTCGGTCAAGGTGACCCAGTCGCCGTGACGCCAGATACCGGGATAGGTGGCGAAGTAGGCATCGCGGTATTTGTGGTAGCCGGGATCATTCCAGAAGTACAGCGGCATCGACGGCATCGGCTTGGTGATCACCATCTCGCCGACCTGGCCGGTCAGCTGATTCCCGGCATCGTCATATGCATCGAGCGCCACTCCCAGGCACGGCGCGGAGATCTCGCCGGCCCACACCGGTGTGGTGGGAGCGCTGCCGGCGAAACCACTCACGACGTCGGTGCCGCCGGTGGTCGAGGCCACCTGAACCCGGCTCCCGACGCGCTCGCGAACCCAGTTGTACGAAGCGGCAGGCAAGGGCGCGCCCGTCGCACCGATTCGAACCAGCGCACTCAGGTCGAGGTCGCGGCCGGGGTGCAGGTCGGCTTTGTCGCACAGCGCGAGATAGCCCGGACTCACGCCCAAGGTGTCGACGCGATTCCCGGCGGCGATCTCGAACAGTCGCGCAGCGTTCGGAAACGCCGGGCTGCCATCGTAGGTGACGATGGAGGCGCCGGTGAGCAGTCCGGACACCTGCAGATTCCACATCATCCAATTGGTGGACGTGTACCAGAAGAAGACACTCCCGACCCCGACGTCGTTGTGCAACGCCAGCAGTTTGAGATGCTCCAGAAGCACTCCGCCGTGTCCGTGGACGATGCCCTTGGGTTGGCCGGTCGTGCCCGACGAGAACAGGATCCACAGCGGGTGACCAAACGGGACACGCTCGAAGCGCGGATCCGCCGAGGCCATCGTGGCCTCATCCCAGGTTGCCGAACGGGGGCCACCCGGCAGGTCCAGTCCGAGGTGGGGCACCCACACGGTGGCGCGAAGAGTGGTCAACGATTCGGCCAGCGCTACTGCGGCGGCTCGCCGGTCGATCCGTCGCCCGTTCCACTCATAACCGTCCGCAGCGATCAGCACGGTCGGCTTCAGCGCGGCGAATCGAGATGCGGCGCCGTCGGTTCCGTAGTCCTGTCCGCACTGTGACCAGATCGCTCCGATGCTCGCCGCGGCCAGGAACCCCACGACGGCGTGGATGCCGTTCGGAAGATAGCCGACAACCCGGTCACCTGACTGCACGCCGAGGCTCCGCAACCATGCCGCGAATGCACCGACCTGCGAGCGTAATTCGGCAGTACTGACATCGTGGCGGTGCCCACCTTCGGTGAGGGTGATGACCACCGCGTCGTGTCGCGTCGAAAGAGCGTGTTCGGCGTAGTTCAGCCGGGTGTCCGGAAACCACTGGGCCCCAGGCATATCCGTCGATCCCAGGACAGTCTGGTGATCACCGTCGGCCTCGATGCCGAAAAAATCCCACAGGCAGGCCCAGAATTGCTCCGGACGAGTGGTGGACCATTTCCAGAGGTCGCGGTAAGTAGGCACGTCGACGCCGTACCGTGCGGTGGCTTCAGCAGTGAACCGGGCAAGCTGCGTGCATTCCGCCTGCGTCGATTCGGGCACCCAGATGGGTGCCGGGCCGGCTGACGCCGAAGACACCTGAGCAACGGGCGCCCGGTCTCGGCCACCAACTCGATCAATCTTCACAGGACTCGACTTTTTCACAGGAAAATCGATTAAACAAGTAATACTCTGACATTGTGACTCGACGACTGTGGATGAATACCTATGAGCGGCCGGTTAGACGAGAAGGGATCGCCCATGTCGCAGAACGATGACCATCCGGCCGGATTGGTCGACGTCCATGCACACTTCACCACTCCTGGCTATATCACCGCGGCAAAGGCGGCCGGCCATCGGCAAGCGGACGGTATGCCGGAGAGCTACTGGCCGCAGTGGAGCCGAAGCCGCCATCTGGAGTTGATGGAGGAAGCCGGGATATCGCGGACCCTGCTGTCGATGTCGTCTCCGGGGGTGCACTTCGGAGACGACGCGGCCGCACGATCGTTGGCCCGTGAGGTCAACGTCTTTGCGGCCGAGGCGGTGCGGGAGCATCCGGACGCGTTCGGCTTCTTCGCCACGGTGCCGTCACCTGCGGTCGATGCCGCGCTTGAGGAGGCCAGTTTCGCGATCGACGAACTGGGCGCCGAGGGAGTGATCCTGCTCAGCAACAGCAGGGGCCATTACCTCGGTGATGCGCGCCTCGATCCGCTGCTTGCCGAGCTGAACCGGCGCAAGACCATCGTCTTTGTGCACCCCACATCGTGTATCGGACACGAGGAGCTCGCCTGCGGACGTCCGCGTCCGATGATCGAGTTCTTGTTCGATACCGCGCGCACCGTCGTCGACCTCATCCTCAGCGGAGCCGCCGAACGTTGTCCGGACATTCGCTTCATCATCCCGCATGGCGCCGGAGTGCTGCCATTGTTGGCCGATCGGGTGCAGCTGTTCCAGATGCTGGAATCCGGCGCGTCCACCGAACCGACTGTCGCCGACCTGTTGGCAGGGTTCTGGTACGAGCTGGCGGGTACGACATCGTCCCGGCAAGTCCAGGCCTTGCGCAGCATCGCCCGGGACGACCGGCTGTTGTACGGCAGCGATTACCCCTGGACTCCGTCGCATGTGGTCACCGCAGCGCTCCAGGAACTTGACCAGGCCTTCGACGAACCCGGGTCCGCCTGGCGCAATCTCAGCACCGACAATGCGCGCACGTTGCTGGCGGACAAAATGTCCGTTTGACATGTCCAATCTCTGTGGAGCTAAGGGGAATCGAACCCCTGACCTTCTCGATGCGAACGAGACGCGCTACCAACTGCGCTATAGCCCCTAGTGCCGGTACAGGCTATCAGTCACGGGACGTCAGCCGAAACTGACCGCCTTACTGCCCTGCAGCACGAGGTAGATCGTATTCGCGGCCGTACTGCGCGTAGTCGAGATGCTCGAAGATCGGGTCTTCATCGTCGATCTCCAGCACCACCGAGCCGGGCCGGCGTAACCGGGCTGGCACCACGTCAAGCTTGGGGTCCTCGGTGTTCTCCACGCCCAGCCGTGACCGCATGACGCGTTGTGCACGGCGACGGCGCAGCTGTTCCTCGATGCGGGTCTGGCGGCGCAGGTAGGCCAGATACAGGACGGTCACCGTGGCGGTCGCGCCGCACACCCACCAGGCCGACGGGGTCAGCAGGAATGCCGCGGCGGCCGAGAACACCAGCACGACGGCGAACACGCTGAGCACGCGCTTGCGGAACTTGAACTTGCGGGCGCTCACCTCGGCCGCGGTCTTGGATTCGAAGCGGCGCTGACGTGAGGCGCTCGCCGGGGCGGCAGGCTCTTCGTCCTGTTCCCCGGCCTGCTCGTCGCCGGCCTCGCCTTCCAGGCCGGATGTGTCCGCGACGTACTCGTACTCGTCGGCGGTGCCATCCTGCTCGGCGGGGCCCTGGTCCTCTTCGATGAGATCGTCGGGGTCGTCGAGATTGAGTGGGATCTGGTCGGTTTGAGCCTCGAGGTCTTCGGCGACTTCTTCGACGGTGTCTTCAGCGATTTCTTCGGCTTCGGGCGCGGCGGAGGTGCCGACCGGCAGCGCGCCGGAGTCTTCGTCGACGACGTCGACATCGAGGTAGTCGGGTTCGCCCGTCTCGGGCTCGACGACGGCCGTGGCCACCACCACCGAGCGTTCCGGCAGTTCCTCGGATTCGTCGTCGACGTCCTGGTCGAGGTCGTCGGCGGACGGCCGCCAGTGCGGGTCACTGTGGTGACCGGCGGCGGGCCCGCGTCGCAGCCGTTGCGCGTTGCGTCCGCTGTTGAGCACACGTGTGGCCAGGGCGACGTCGCTGGTGCGACGGACGGCGTCACGCTTGCTGATCAACATGGGCACCAGCACGAAAAGCCAGAGAACGACGAGCGATATCCACAGCAGGGACTGGGGGATGCTTGGCATGACGCCTGCTCCTTTCCCCATCAGGCTAGGTCTGTGACCAGCGCATCCGTGGAGGGCGCGCCGAGGACAATTACACACCTGTAATTCACTTGATACAAGCACCAACAGTCACAAACGTCACATCTGTAACATTTCCGCATACTTCGCGACGCTGAGATTGCCTACAGGGCTGTGGATCCGGTGAAACCGCAGCCGTCAGCGCAATTTCAACGAGCCGTAGCGACCGGCGCGTCGAAACCCCGTCAGCCCCAGGCGGCCCGGCCGGCCCGCACCAGCGCCTGGGCCGCCGACTCGGTCAGCTCCTCGGCCGTGACCGCCACCAGCAGGTGGTCCCGCCATGCCCCGTCGACTTCCAGGTACCGGCGCAGCAGTCCCTCTTCCCGGAAACCGACGTGCGCCAGCACCGCCCGGCTCGCGGCGTTCTCCGGACGCACCGTGGCCTCCACACGGTGCAACCGCACCGCGCCGAAGCAGTGGTCCAACCCGAGCGCCAGCGCGGCGGTGGCCACCCCGCCGCCGGTCCTGGAACTGTCCACCCAGTAGCCGATCCACGCCGACCGCAGCGCACCGTGTGTGACGTTGCCGATCGTGAGCTGACCGGCGAAGTGCCCGTCAAGCTCGATCACATACGGCAGCATCCGCCCCTTACGGGCCTCCGCCCGCAACCCCGAACACACTGCAGGCCATGATGAAACCGCATGGCGCACCTGCCAATCCGTGCCGGTCACCGGCTCCCACGGTTCGAGGTGGTTGCGGTCGGCCATCCTGATCCGGCTCCACACCCCGGCGTCGCGCAGCCGCACCGGCCGCAGCCGCACCAGCCCGGCGGGCACCCGCAACGGTCCTACGGGTTCGGGCCAACCTGGATGCATCCCCCCGGAGCGCCTCATCAGCCGCGCTGGGCCAGAAATGCAACGTCGACGGTCTCGCCCGTACGGATCTGGTCGGCATCGCTGGGCACCACCACCAGACAGTTCGCCTCGGCCAGCGTGGCGAGCAGGTGGGTGGATGACCCGGGAGCACCACCGAGCGCCTGCACCAGATACTCCCCCGTCTCCTGGTCGCGCATCAGCTGCCCACGCAGGAATCCCTTGCGGCCCGCCACCGAGGTGATCGGCGACAGCGTGCGGGCCTGCACCACCCGGCGCATCGGCGCCCGCTTGCCCAGCGACAACCGGATCAGCGGACGGACCATCACCTCGAACACCACCAGGGCGCTCACCGGGTTCGCGGGCAGCAGGAAGACCGGAACACCTTCACGGCCCAGCTGCCCGAACCCCTGGACGGAACCGGGGTGCATCGCGATACGGGTGACCTCCATATCGCCGAGCTCGGAGAGCACCGTACGCACACCCTCGGCCGCGGTCCCGCCCACCGCGCCGGCGATCACCACGATCTCGTTCCGATTGACCTGTCCCTCAACAGTTTCCCGAAGCTCACCGGGATCGGTGCTGACGATGCCGACGCGGTTCACCTCCGCTCCGGCGTCGCGGCCTGCCGCCGCAAGGGCATAGGAATTCACGTCGTAGACCTGCCCGGTGCCGGGGGTCCGCGACACGTCGACAAGCTCGCCGCCGACGCACAGCACCGACAATCGCGGGCGCGGATGCACCAGCACGCGGTCGCGGCCCACCGCGGCCAGCAGGCCCACCTGCGCGGCGCCGATGATGGTGCCTGCGCGCACCGCCACATCGCCGGGCTGCACATCGTCACCCGTGCGACGGACGTAGGCGCCGGAGCGCACACCGCGCAGCACCCGCACCCGGTTGTCGCCGCCGTCGGTCCAGCGCAACGGCAGCACCGCGTCGGCAAGGGTCGGCATGGGCGCCCCGGTCTGCACGCGGGCCGCCTGCCGGGGCTGCAGCCGGCTGGGCGTGCGTGCCCCCGCTTCGATGGACCCCATCACCGGCAGGCTGATCTCGCCGGACCCGCTGTCGTCGGGATCGTCGCCGTCACCCGCCGAAAGCACATCGACGCTGCGGACCGCATATCCGTCGATGGCGGCCTGGTCGAAGCCGGGCATCGGCCGTTCGGTGACGACCTCCTCGGCACACATCAAGCCCTGCGCTTCGGCTATGGCCACCCGCACTGGACGGGGTGCCACCGCGGCGGCCGCCACCCGAGCCTGCTGCTCCTCCACCGAACGCACAACACGCCTTTCTTCCCGTCTGCCGGGCCCCGGCGCACGGTTACAGTGCTAGTTCTCCTGCTCGGCCAGGCCGAGTCGTTCGACCAACCACTGCCGCAACTCGGGGCCGTAGTCGTCACGCTCCAACGCAAAGTCAACCGCAGCCTTGAGGTAGCCGCCGGGATTTCCCAGGTCGTGTCGAGAGCCGCGGTGCACCACCACATGCACCGGATGGCCCTCTTCGATGAGCAACGCGATGGCATCGGTGAGCTGGATTTCCCCGCCCGCACCACACGAAACCCGACGCAGGGCGTCGAAGATCGCCCGGTCCAGCACGTAGCGGCCGGCCGCAGCGTAGGGCGACGGCGCGTCGGCAGCCTTGGGCTTCTCCACCATGCCCTTGACCCGCAGCACGTTGGGGTTGTCCGCGTCGGGCACGGTCTCCACATCGAACACGCCGTAGGCGCTGATCTTTTCGGGCTCCACCTCGATGGCACACAGCACCGAACCGCCGCGTTTGGCCCGCACCCGCGACATCGTCTCCAGCACGCCGGTCGGCAGCACCAGATCGTCGGGCAGCAGGACCGCGATGGCATCCTCGTCGGGTTCGAGGCTGGCCTCCACGCAACTCACCGCATGACCGAGCCCCAGCGGCTCTGCCTGGACCACGGATTCGACCTTGATCAGCCCAGGCGCCCGCCGCACCTTCTCCAGCATCGATTTCTTGCCGCGGGCTTCCAGCGTGCCCTCAAGCACCAGATCCTCGACGAAGTGCGCGACGACGCTGTCCTTGCCTTCGGAGGTGATGATGATCAGCCGCTCGGCGCCTGCGTCGGCGGCCTCGGCGGCCACGAGCTCGATTCCGGGGGTGTCGACCACAGGAAGCAGTTCTTTGGGCACCGTCTTGGTGGCCGGCAGAAAACGCGTTCCCAGACCGGCAGCCGGGACGACCGCGGTGCGCGGAATGGGCACGAATGGTGCCTTTGGAGCTGTGGTCATCGTTCACACATTAACGTCCATTCTGAAATGGTGGAGTTCGTGGCCCCACCGACCAAGACCGAGTTGCGCGCCGCAGTTGTGCGGGCGCGCCGCGCGTTACCCCGGCAGCAGCGCGACGCCGAGGCCCTGGCCCTGTGCCGGTGGCTGCCTGCGCTGGTCGGGCCAGCTCACACCGTCTGCGCCTACGTGCCGGTGGGTTCGGAACCCGGGTCACCGGCCCTGCTCGACGCCTTGCTGGAACTCGGTGTGCGCGTGCTGCTTCCGGTAGCCCGCCACGATGCCGACGGGGTGCCGCTGCCGCTGCAGTGGGGCGAGTACCGACCCGACGCGCTGATCGCGGCGGAGTTCGGATTGCGCGAACCGTCACCCCCGTGGCTGCCTGCCGACGCGGCCCGCGAGGCGCAGGTCATCGTGGTTCCGGCCCTGGCGGTCGACCGGACCGGGACGCGGCTGGGCCGCGGCGCCGGGTTTTACGACCGCACGCTGGGCTCCGCGGCTGCCGGCACCCGGTTGGTCGCGGTCGTGCGTGACGACGAACTCGTCGACACGCTGCCGGCAGAACCGCATGACGTGCGGATGACGCATGCGTTGACGCCGACGAACGGCATCGTCGCACTGGGGGGTTGAGCAGATTCTCGACCTGAATTCGGTCACCTGAGCCCGATACGAGGCATAGCGTTCGTGGTCTGTCTTTTTATGACCTGTATCACGCCGTGCGGAAGGGCTGTGACCGAAATGGGTGAAACACCAACACTGAAGAGGGCGCTGAGTCAACGTCAGCTGCGGATGATCGCGATCGGCGGCGTCATCGGCGCGGGCCTGTTCGTCGGTTCCGGGGTGGTGATCGGCGGCACGGGCCCCGGCGCCTTCATCACGTACGCGCTGGCCGGTGTGCTGATCATCATGGTGATGCGGATGTTGGCCGAGATGGCCGTGGCCAACCCGTCCACCGGGTCGTTCGCCGACTATGCGCGAAACGCCATGGGCAATTGGGCCGGCTTCTCGGTCGGCTGGCTGTACTGGTACTTCTGGGTGATCGTGGTCGGCTTCGAGGCGATCGCCGGCGCCAAGATCATCCAGTACTGGGTGGATGTGCCGCTGTGGCTGACCGCTTTGCTCCTGCTGATCGCAATGACCGCCACCAATCTGTTCTCGGTGTCCTCGTTCGGTGAGTTCGAGTACTGGTTCGCCGGCATCAAGGTGGCCGCGATCCTGGCGTTCATCGGGCTGGGCACGCTCTACATCGTCGGCTGGTGGCCGAACAAGAATCTGGACTTCTCGAACCTCACCGCGCACGGCGGGTTCTTCCCGCTCGGCCCGATGGCCATCACCGTAGGTGTGGTGACGGTGATCTTCTCGATGGTCGGCGCCGAGATCGCCACCATCGCCGCCGCCGAGTCCTCGGATCCGGAGCGGGCCGTGGCCAAGGCCGCCAACTCGGTGATCGTGCGAATCCTGCTGTTCTTCGTCGGCTCCGCGTTCGTGCTGGTGACGATCCTGCCGTGGAACAACGAGCAGGCCGCGGCGTCGCCGTTCGTCGCCGCCTTCACCGAGATGGGCATCCCCTACGCGGACCACATCATGAACGCCGTGGTGCTGACCGCGGTGCTGAGTTGCCTGAATTCGGGCATGTACACCGCGTCCCGGATGCTGTTCGTGCTGGCCGCCCGGCGTGAGGCCCCGCCGATGCTGGTGTCGGTCACCCGGCGCGGGGTGCCTGCCGCGGCGATTCTGACCTCGTCGGTGATCGGGTTCCTGTGCGTGATCGCCGCCGCGTTCTCCCCCGACACGATCTTCGCGTTCCTGCTGAACTCCAGCGGCGCGATCATCCTGTTCGTCTACCTGCTCATCGCGATCTCCCAGATCGTGCTGCGCTACCGGACCCCGGACTCGCAGCTCAAGGTGAAGATGTGGCTGTTCCCGGTGCTGTCGATCCTCACCGCGGTCGGAATCGTCGCCATCCTGGTCCAGATGGGCATCCAGAAGGATGTGCGTTCGCAGCTGGTGCTGAGCCTGTTGTCGTGGGGCGTGGTGATCCTGCTGTTCCTGGCCAACCGGTCGTTCGTCCGTCGTCGGCCCGAGGTGGCCGGGGTCGCGGCCACCGGGCAGCCGCACCGGGTGCTGGTGCTGGCCAACCAGACCGTGGAGTCCGACGAGCTGCTCGACGAACTCCGCGCCATCGGTGCGGCCAAGGACGCCACCTACCACGTGGTGGTGCCTGCCAGCCCGATCGACACCGGCGTGGCCGCCACCCACGGCCCGCTGGACATCTCCGAAGCCACCAAACAAGCTGCGCAGCAACGCCTCGACAGCACGCTGACCACGCTCCGGTCGGACAACCTGGTCGCCGACGGGGAGCTCGGCGATTACCGGCCGCTGCGTGCGCTGGCCGCCGCGGTGAACACGTTCCACCCGGATCAGATCGTGATTTCGACGCTGCCGCCGGAAGATTCGGTGTGGGAGCGCTTCGATGTCGTCGACCGCGCCCGCGCCGATTATCAGGTGCCGGTGACCCACGTGGTCTCGCGGCTGCGGTCCGGGGAACCCGCGCAATGACCATCCTGGCCGCATTCAGTGCGAGCAGGCACAGCAGCGCACCGCTGCACCTGGCGACGCAGATCGCGCGGGCGACCGGAGAGAAAGTGGTGGCGACCGCGGTCGTGGAACGTCCGTGGCCACCCCGGCTCGACGGCGTCGAGGAGCAGTACCTGGGTCACGTCACCGCGCAGGCCACCGAGGCACTCGAGCGCGCGGTGGACCTGTTGCCCCGCGATGTGGAGATCGCCCAGGTGGTCCACCAATCCACGTCGATACCAACGGGTCTGCTGGAACTGGCGGAGACCAATCGGGCGAGCCTCGTTGCGGTGGGGTCGTCTTCGGCCGGGCTGTTGGGCCGGGTGGCGCTCGGCAGCGTGACCGAGCGGCTGGTGCACACCGCGCAGTTGCCGGTCGCGATCGCGCCCCGCGGCTACGCGCAGAACTCCGGCCGCATCCGGCGGCTCACCGCGGCCTACGGCGGTGAGGCCGACGTCAACGGACTCATCCCGGCGGCGGCGGCACTGGCCGGGAAATGGTCGGCGACGCTGCGCATCGTGTCGTTCACGGTGCGCAATGTGGCAGCCTTCCGCGGCACCATCGAATCGACCGCCGAGGATCTGGTGGTGCAGCAGTGGGCCCGCCGCACCCATGACGACATCGTCAAGCAGCTCACCGAGATTCGCGCGCGCACAGCGGTGCCCGATGTCGACGTGGCGATCGGCAGCGGCCACGACTGGAACGAAGCCGTCGAGAGCGTGCAGTGGGACACCAGGGACATGCTGCTGCTCGGCTCGGGTGCAGCCGCGCAGGCCGCACAGGTGTTCCTCGGCTCGGCCGCGGGCAGAATCCTGCGACACGCCCCGGTGCCGGTGATGATCGTGCCGCGGTACCAGGGGTAGCACCGGCGCCGGGCCGCCGGAATGTGGTGAACTTGGGCGGTTATGCCGAACGTATCGACCGCTGGTTCACCGATGGCGTGGGGCATCTCGGTCCGTTCGGCCGTCGTCGCGGCGACGGTCGTGCTCGTCACGCTGATGCTGGCCGCGGCAGGTCTGGCCACCGTGATGTACCGCTCGATGTTGTCCGGCGTCGACACCGCGGCCGCCGCCCGTGTCTTCGATGTGGGGACCGCGCTGACCTCAACGGCGCCCGGCCGGCTCGATCCGGGTCTGCTGGCCACCGATGAGCGGATCGTCGCGGTCCAGGTGATCAGCGCCGACGGCACCGTGGTGCAACGTTCATCGTCGGCGCCCCCGACGCCGCTGGTGCCGGTCGGTGAGGTCGGTGACGGGCTGCACATCGGGATGCCCGAACACGCTTCACCTTTCGGACCTATCCGGTTCAGCGCGCAGACGGTCGACGGGGTCGGCGGACGCTACACCGTGCTGGTCGGTGAGGGCAGCCGGCTGGTGGCCTCGACGGTGAAGACTGTGATAATCGCGCTCGCGATCGCGGCGCCCGTCGTGGTCGCGGTGTCGGCGGCAGCCACCTATCTGCTGGTGCGGCGGTCCATGCGATCGGTCGACGCGATCCGGTCCCGTGTCGCCGACATCAGCACGTCCGATCTGACCGAACGGGTGCCGGTACCGAACAGCCGCGACGAGATCGCGGCCCTGGCCGCCACGATGAACGAAATGCTGGCCCGGATCGAGGAGGGCCACACCGCGCAGCAGCGGTTCGTCGGCGACGCTTCCCATGAGCTGCGCAGCCCGCTCACCACCATCATCTCCGCGCTGGAGGTCACCGCCGCGCATCCCGAACTCGACCAGCAAGTCGCAGCCTCCACGGTGATCTCCGAGGCACACCGGATGCAGGCCCTCGTGGAGGACCTGCTGCTGCTGGCCCGCGCCGACGAATGCAGGCTCACCACCGGGTCGGCCTTCGGCGATGTCGACCTCGACGATGTCGCCGCGGCAGAGGCGGACCGGCTTGAGCGGGCCTGCGCGTTGCGGGTGCGGACCGATATCTCCCCGGCCCGGGTCGTCGGCGACGCCGCCGCACTGTCGCGGGTCGCGCGCAACCTGTTCGACAACGCGGCCCGGCACGCGGCGTCGTACGTCGAGGTGACGGTGCGCGCCCACGGTGGCGAGGCGGTGCTGACCGTCGGCGACGACGGCCCCGGCATCGCGGCCGCCGACCGTGAGCGGGTGTTCGATCGCTTCGTCCGGCTCGACCCGGACCGCTCCCGCAGTTCGGGCGGGGCCGGCCTCGGCCTGCCCATCGTGCGTGAAATCGTTGCGGCGCACTGTGGTTCGGTGTCGATCAGCGAGTCACGCGACGGCGGGGCCTTGGTCACCGTTCAGCTGCCGTTGGCGTATGCCCCCGAATCCAACCGGTAGCCGATGCCGCGGACCGTCTCGATGGTGTTGGTGCCGAAGGGGATATCGATCTTGCGGCGCACGTACCCGACATAGACCTCCACCACGTTGTCGTCGCCGCGGTGGTGGGCGTCCCAGACATTTTGCAGGATCGCGGTTTTCGTGACGACGGTGTCCTTGTTGCGCATCAGGTATTCGAGCAGCCCGTACTCCCTGGGGGTCAGCGCGATCGTCGTGCCGTCCCGTTCGACCACCCGGCGCGCCGGATCCAGCGTGAGCGTTCCCGCCTCGAGAATGACCGGCCGGTGCTGAGCGGGCCTGCGGGCCAGCGCACGCAACCGCGCCACCAGGATCGGGAAGGAGAACGGCTTGGTGAGGTAGTCGTCGGCACCGAGGTCGAATGCGTCGGTCTGGTCGTACTCCCCGTCCTTGGCGGTCAGCATCAGCACCGGCGTCCAGACATCTTTGGCCCGCAGCCGGCGCAGCACCTCGTAGCCGCTCAGCCCGGGAAGCATGATGTCGAGGACCACGACGTCGAAGTTGTGCTCGGCGGCCAGCCACAGTCCGTCGACTCCGTCGGAGGACTGGACGACGAGGAACCCTTCGGCGCGCAGCCCCATCCCGAGCGTCGCCGCCAGCAGCGGCTCGTCCTCGACGACCAGAACTCTCATCACGGGCAATTGTCCAACACGGCGTGGGCCGGCGCGCCCCCACGATCCGTCACAGGGAGGTCAACGATGCGAGTGACGGGTGAGCGTGGGCGACGCGCCGACGGCACGGAGGACTAGTTCATGTTCCAGGGTTCGCCGTAGGTGGTGACGCTGTCACCGGTCGAGGCGATCAGCCGGGCGAAGGGACGCAACAGCACGCCACCGGCCGCACCGGTCACGGTGCCGTGCGCGTTGGACACCGCCACACCGCCGTTCGGACCCGTCACGTCAACGGAGAACGTCGCGACTTCCTGGATGCCAGGGCCGTTGCCCAGGTCAGCCGAGATCGACACTCCCGGGAACAGGTTCGGGGTGATCACCGAACCCAACGGATCGAAGCCCGACGAGAGCGGGTTGATGTTCACATCGTCGAGCAGGATGTTCGGGGTGGTGTAGGAGAAGTTGATTCCCACGCCCAGCGACCACGGGAAACCGATCTGGTATCCGAGCTCGAGTGTGCCCTCGAATTCGTCGGCACCAGGGCCGGCCACGATGTACTTGGCGCGACCGGAATGGAACCACTCCCGGGTCAACCGGTTGCGGTCCAGGGGGAACACACCATTGAGGAAGGTGTCCCACTGCTGGACGGTCATCGTCCGGTCCTGACCGTCGACAATGCTCAGCTCATTGTCCAGGCCTGCGTGCGCGGTGGGACTACTGGCCAGCACGGTCGCTATCGCCACGGCCATCGCGATCAGTGCACGACTGAGGACTTTCATCTTCTCCCTAGCTGTGTGGGGTCATGGCTGCTTGTTCGCCATGGATCAGCAGGGGTGAATCGTCACAAAAATCCGCTGTGAGATCACTGAGAATGCAGGTCAGGTGCGCCGATCAGCAGCCCGCGAGCACTGCGGCCATCGCCTGCTTCTCCTTGGCCGACACCCATAGCCCGTAGGCCGCCTTGACCGCGACCTGCCGCGCCACGAACTCACACCGGAACGCGGTGTCGGGCGGTAACCAACCGGCCGCATCACGGAAGGCCTTGTCGAAGTTGGGGGTTGCGCCCACCGCCAGCAGGTTGCGGGGATCGTTGGCGAAGTCCCGGCGGCGCTGGGCATCCCACTGCCGTGCACCCTTATACCAGGCGTCCGACAGCGACACCAGATGATCGATCTGCACCGCGCCCGAGGTGTCGGGGCCGCGGACGAACGCGATCGTCGCGCCGGTGTACGGGTCACGCAGGACGCCGCTGCCTGCGTAGCAGGTTCCTGGCCGCACGGTCAGCTCGCCGAGGTCGCGGCGCAGGATGTCGTCGCGGGTGTTGCAGCCGTTGTGGCCGAACTCGACGTCGACTTCGTCGGTCCACGGTTCGCCGAACTGGGCGCGGGAGTAATCGGTGTGCCGGTCCCATTCCTTGATCGGCAGCTGCGCCAGTTGGGTGCGGGCGTCGGCGAAACCGGCGGTCCCCGTCACCGCGGCGGGCGGCGCCGAGCCGGTTCCGGTCGGCCGGGATACCGGCTGCTGCCGCATCCAGGCCACGGCCAGTACGATCACCACCGCCCCAATCACCAGCATTGCCAGCCGGGCGGGAATGGTGGAGCCCACATAGCGGTTCTAGCACTTGAGCCGGTAGAGTGCTAACAGGTTTGACCAACTCGGAGGTTTTCGTGCCTACCTATTCCTACGCGTGCACGGCGTGCGGCGATCGTTTCGACGCAGTGCAGGCATTCACTGATGACGCGCTGACCAGCTGCCCCAAGTGCGCCGGCCGGCTGCGCAAGCTGTTCGGCTCGGTGGGAGTGGTGTTCAAGGGCAGCGGTTTCTACCGCACCGACAACCGCGAGTCGGGTAAGACCGCGGCGAAGAGCTCGGAGTCCACGACATCCGCCTCCTCGGAGAAGTCTTCCTCTGAGAAGTCCTCGTCCTCATCTGAGAAGTCGAGTTCGTCGAGCGATTCCAGCTCAAGCTCCAGCTCGTCGAGTTCCGCCCCGGCCGCCGCGGCGTCGAGCTAGACCTCACCCCGAGTTATCCACAGCCCGGCGATCACGCCGTATCCTCAGCCCGCTGAGGCGCTTACCGTGACGCCATGGGCGAATCACTCAACCCGTCGGCATGGCACCGGCTGACTGCTGCGCTGCGGCCCGACTGGTCGCGGACCGTGGCTGCCCGCCGGACTGCCGCTGCCGGGTTGGTCCTCCTCGCCGCGGCCGCCGCCGTCCGCTCCGACCCACGCGGTGAGCACACGCAGATCATCGTCGCCGCCCATGACCTGACCCCGGGCATCGAGTTGTCGGCCGATGACGTCCGCGTGGAGAGCCGCAGCAGCGCCACCCTGCCCGATGGTGCGCAGACCGATATCGCGGCCCTGCTGGGCATGACGGTGGCCGGACCGGCGCGCCGGGGTGAAGTGCTCACCGATGTACGTCTGCTCAGCCCACGGCTCGCTGAGTCGGCCGCGGGACCCGACGCCCGCATCGTGCCGCTGCAACTGGCCGACACCGCCGTACTGGACATGATCCGGCCCGGCGACGTGGTCGACGTGCTGAGCGTGTCCCACGATCAACCCGGCGATCAGCAGCAGCCCCGGCCGCGAGTGGTTGCCAGCGATGCCGTGGTGGTGTTGGTATCGGAAAAACCCAGGGGCGCAGGCAGCGGCAGCGAACGGGTCGCATTGGTGGCGCTACCCGCGCGCTCGGCCAACGAAGTGGCCGGTGCGGGCCTTTCCCAGGCCGTCACCCTGGTCATGCATTAAGGCCGTCGATTCCCGCTGCGGGATGCCCGACTCGGTTAATGTTCGCTTGTTCGGCCTACACAACCTCAATGCAGGAAGGGTCCCCGCATGTTAAAAGGGTTCAAAGAGTTCATGATGCGCGGCAATATCGTCGACCTCGCAGTTGCTGTGGTCATCGGTACCGCCTTCACCGCTCTCGTCACCAAGTTCACCGACAGCATCATCACACCGCTGATCAGCCGGATCGGCGCCGGCGGGGAATCCGACTACGGCGTCCTTCGCATCGACATCGGCGGTGGACAGACCATCGACCTGAACATCCTGCTGTCGGCGATCATCAACTTCATCCTGATCGCGGCGGTCGTGTACTTCCTCGTGGTGATGCCCTACAACGCCTGGCGCAACCGCAGCCCGGCCCCTGAGCCGGACGCCACCGAGACCGAGCTGCTGACCCAGATCCGCGATCTGTTGGCCGACAACGCAGGCAACGGCAGCAGCGCCAACAAGCACGAGCAGTAAACCGAACCCGAAAAAAAAGAACAGCCCCCGGAGAAATCCGGGGGCTGTTCTCATTGCCTGGGAGTTGCGCTCAGTTCATGTTCCAGGGCTCGCCGTAGGTGGTGACGCTGTCGCCGCTGGAGGCGATCAGCCGGGCGAAGGGACGCAGCAGCACGCCGCCGGCCGCGCCAGTCACGGTGCCGTGGGCGTTTGACACTGCCACGCCGCCGTTGGGGCCCTTGACGTCGACCGAGAAGGTGGCGACTTCCTGGATGCCGGGGCCGTTGCCCAGGTCAGCCGAGATCGACACACCGGGGAACAGGTTCGGGGTGATGACCGAGCCCAGCGGGTTGAAGCCACTCGAGAGCGGGTTGATGTTCGCATCGTCGAGCAGGATGTTCGGGGTGGTGTAGGAGAAGTTGATTCCCACGCCCAGCGACCACGGGAAACCGATCTGGTAGCCGAGTTCCAGGGTGCCTTCGAATTCGTCGGCACCGGGTCCGGCGACGATGTACTTGGCGCGACCGGAGTGGAACCACTCACGGGTCAGCCGGTTGCGGTCCAGGGGGAACACACCATTGAGGAAGGTGTCCCACTGCTGAACGGTCAAGGTGCGATCCTGACCATCGACCAAGCTCAGCTCGTTGTCCAGACCTGCATGAGAGGTGCCTGCGCCCACGAAAAGCGTCGCGATGGCTGTGACCACCGCTAAACCCATCGTCATCAGCACCCGACTGATTGCCTTCATGTTCTCCCTAGCTATGTCGCCGGCCAGCCCCTGAGGGCCACCGAGTTATTGGGTGGTGCCCGGCCCTCAGCGGACCTCACACCCCGCAAGACCTCCGCGTGTGAAGCGAATTAAAAACCTCACACGTTGCTCTTACGTTTCGCTCATCGTTGACAGGAGGAACATAACGGGGCTGCATCAGACCGGCAACGCGAGCACATATGAGCACCCACGTATGCGATCAAGAGACTGACATTTGCTACGGCACGGGGAACATCTGCTCACGAGGGTCCGGGCCCTGCCGATTCAGCCGGTGGGCAATGCTGTGACCTACTTCGCTTTGCTAACGAGGAATGAGCCATTTCACAATGGCAACCAGGCGTTTTACCGGATCATCGCCTCTTCATTACTCAATCATGATGCGGAGGGATATTGCGCCGCAGCCAACGGTCGTGCTCGGCGTCGTCCTCTGGCGAAGCCGGGTCACGTTCGTCGGCCGTGATCTCCGGGAGCGTCTCGCCGAAAATTTTGTTAACTACATCGCGTGAGATCTTGGGCTTGTCCGCCATCGGCATTCCCCTTTGTGACTAAGATCACATCTGCTGGCTCGCGATAGTTAACCTGCTGGTAACCCTCTCGCATGCCCCCGCACGGCATTCGCCATGTCGACGAAAACGGGGGTCTACGCCCGCCGAATCGTGATGGTTAGATCTCCAAGCTTGATAGCTGGCCGATGATCTGCACGGCCAGCGGGTTCAGCGTGGCCATGCCGTCACGGACGGCTGCACGTGATCCGGCGATGTTCACCACGAGGGTGCTGCCCGAAATTCCGGCCAGCCCCCGGGACACCCCGGCGTCGACGATGCCGGCCGACAGACCCGATGCGCGCAGCGCCTCGGAGATGCCGAGGATCTCGCGATCGAGAATGTCCAGGGTGGCCTCCGGGGTGACGTCGCGCGGGGTGACGCCGGTGCCGCCGACCGACACCACCAGATCCACGCCGCCGATAACTGCGGTGTTCAACGCGTTGCGGATCTCGACCTCATCGGCTGCGACGACCACGACACCGTCGACGACGAATCCCGCCTCGCCCAACAGTTCGGTGACCAACGGACCGCTGTGGTCCTCCTCGCCATGCGCGGTCCGATCGTCGACGACGATGACGAGCGCGCGCCCCACCAACTCCCCTGGTTGCTCCATGCCTGCAACCGTATATGTGGCCGGAGACAGCGGTGCGACCACCAGCGCCGGGAACAGCCGCGTGGACGGCGTCAGCGTGCTCACTGCTCGGCCTTGCCGAGGGTGACCTCGACGGTCTGAGGTTTGCCAACTTGGTCGAGGTAGGTAAGTGTCACTTTGTCACCTGGCGCCTTGGACCGTACGGCAGCAACGAGAGCGTCGGCGCTACTGATCACCCGGTCGTCGACTTTGGTGACCACCACACCGCTGGGCAGGCCCGCGGCGGCGGCCGCACCGCCGTTGGTGACCTCGACAATCTTGGCGCCGTCGCTGGTGATGTCGTTGCTGACCTGCACACCGAGCGACGCGTGCGACGCAACGCCGTTCTGGACGAGCTCATCGGCAATCCGCTTGGCCTGGTCGACCGGGATCGCGAAGCCGAGGCCGATCGAACCGCTCTGGGCCTGTGGCGAATCTCCACCCATGGTCGCGATCGCGGAGTTGATGCCGACGAGTTCACCGTTCATGTTGACCAGTGCGCCGCCCGAGTTACCTGGATTGATCGCGGCGTCGGTCTGGATCGCGTCGAGCACGGTGTTCTGGTTGCGGGTGTCGCCGCCCGCGGCGACCGGGCGGTTCAACGCGCTGATGATGCCGGTGGTGACGGTGCCTTCCAGGCCCAGCGGCGATCCGACGGCCACCACGTCCTGACCGACCCGCAGATTGGCCGAGGAACCGAGCGAGATCGGCGTCAGCCCGGAGGTGTCGCGCGCCCGCACCACGGCGATATCGCTGCTGGGATCGGTACCCACCACGGTGAACGGCTTGCTGACGCCGTTGGAGAACGTCACCTTGGTCTGCGCGCCGCCGGGCGATCCCGGTCCTTCTTTGGCGGCCGCCACGACGTGGTTGTTGGTGAGGATGAGCCCGTCGGCGGTGAGGATGATGCCCGAGCCCTCTTCGGAGGCCCGGCCCAGATCCACCTCAAGCTTGACCACGCTCGGCACCACCTTGGCCG
Source organism: Mycobacterium appelbergii (assembly GCF_032883035.1). NCBI lineage: Bacteria > Bacillati > Actinomycetota > Actinomycetes > Mycobacteriales > Mycobacteriaceae > Mycobacterium > Mycobacterium appelbergii. The sequence continues at coordinate 104,435 of NZ_JAMQTH010000015.1, read as the reverse complement.
CGACCTGCTCGACCGAACCGGCGGGCAGGGCCGCCGCGGGAACGCTGGGCGCGGCACCACCGAACGTGCTGCCTGCGGGTGGATTGTCCTGATGCACCACGGTCGCCACACCGCCGCCGATACCCGCCGACACGACGGCCACGGCCAGCGCTCCGGCGGCCACCCCCGCCTTGGACCGTTTCTTGGCTGCCGCCGGCGCCGCGACCGGCGTGACCCGGTAGGGATCGTAGGGCGCGCGGTAGGCCTGCTGGGTCTGCTGAGACTGCTGGGCGTAGCGCCAGTCGTACTGCTGCTGGTAGGGGTCCGGCCGCTGTCCACCGGGGTAACCGGGCGCGGTGCCGCCAGGTCGGGGGCCCGGCTGCTGCTGCGGCGGGGAGTACCTCGGATGGTTCGTCATAGCGCTGCGGTGCTCTTCTCTTCTGAAGGGGCTGTCGGCGGTTGTGCTGCTACTTCACACAACGAACTACATGTCACTCAGGTTGCCCAGGTGGGCTGAGAATCCACTTAGAGAATTTTCTGGACCACCCATGACTTCCCCTGACTCCCCCAGCCCCGAGCTAACTGTCTCACCTTTTGTCGGTACGTACCGAATGCTCGTCGTCGAAGTCCTGACTTCGCGGTGCGCCGTGGTCGAAAATCGGCTGCCCGGGCAGCACCATGTGAACCGACGCCCCGGGCGGGTTGCCACCGGGCACCGTCTCGTCAACCCGAAGTGCGCCACCGTGTTTCAGCACAACCTGCTGGACGATCGCGAGTCCGAGGCCTGAGCCGGGCATGGCCCTGGCCGCCGTCGAGCGGTAGAACCGCTCGAACACCAGACGACGTTCCTGCGGCGGGATGCCCGGGCCGTGATCCGACACCACCAACTCGGCGTGCACCGGATCGAGCTGTCGAAGCCGCACACCGACCCGGCCGCCCGGCGGGCTCCATTTCGCTGCATTGTCAAGCAGATTCAGCACGGCCCGGCCCAGCCCGGCGGCATCGCCGAAGACCTGCCAGCCCATCACGTCGACGTCGAACTCGATGTCGTTGCGGCGCCGCCGGACCCGCTCCAGGCTGCGGTCCACCACTTCGGTCATGTCCACCGGCTCGTGGGTGATGTTGCCTGCCTCGTCGCGGGTGAGGTCCACGAGATCACCCACGAGGGTGGACAGCTCCTCGATCTGGGCGATCACGTCGGCGCGCAGCCCCGCCATCTCTTCCTCGGGCAGCTGCGGTGCGCCGGGCTCCTGGGAGGCCATCAGCAGTTCGACGTTGGTGCGCAGCGAGGTCAGCGGGGTGCGCAACTCGTGCCCGGCGTCGGAGACAAGCCGGCCCTGCCGGTCCCTCGATTCCGCGAGGGCACGCAGCATCATGTTGAACGCGTCGGTGAGCCGGCCGAGCTCGTCGCTGCCCAGCACCGGGATGGGCCGCAGATCGTCGGTGCGTGCGACCCGTTCGGCGGCTTCGGTGAGGCGCCTCACCGGCCGCAGACCGGCCCTGGCGACGGCACCACCTGCCATCGCTGCCACGGCCACGCCCACGCCACCGACGATCAGCAGCACGGTGCCCAATCGCTTGAGCACCTGACCGGTGGGCGCGAGACTCTTGGCGAGAAGCAGGGAGCTGCCGTTGGCCAGGTGCACCGAAAGCACCCGCTGGTGGTTGGCGGTGCGCAGCGACATCAGCAGCTCACCGGAGATCACGTCCTTCTCCGGCTGGCCCAGCGGCAGCATCTGGCCCTGCTGGTTGGCCGTATAGATGGAGCGGCCCGGGATCACCAGCATCGCGTTGACATCGGAATAGGCGGTGCCCTCGATGGCCTTGCCCGGATCGGCCGCCAGTGAACCGCTTTCGATGAGCAGCCGGGCCCGGCTGTGCAGCTGGTTGTCGAGGTCGTTGTAGAGCGCGCGGGACACCACGGCGTAGACGGCGACAGCCATCAGGACCACGACCATCGCGACCATGGACATCGCAAGCAACATCACACGCCAGCGCAGCGAGAGTGAGCTGGTGTTCGGCAGGGCCGTCGTCGGCCGCCAGGAGTTTGGGTTCAGTGCCATTTCCGGTATCAGGGGGGCGTCTCGCGCAAGACGTAGCCGACGCCGCGCACGGTGTGGATGAGCCGCGGTTCACCTTCGGCCTCGGTCTTGCGGCGCAGGTACCCGATGTAGACCTCGAGGGCGTTGCCGGAGGTCGGGAAGTCGAAGCCCCACACCTCCTCGAGGATGCGGCTACGGGTGAGCACCCGCCGCGGGTTGGCGATCAACATCTCCAGCAGTGAGAACTCGGTGCGGGTCAGGCTGATCTGACGCGTCCCGCGCGTGACCTCCCTGGTCACCGGGTCCAGGCTCAGGTCGGTGAACGACATCACCGCCGCGTCCGCACCGTCGTCGGAGATGGTCCGACGCAGCAGGGCGCGCAGCCGGGCCAGCAACTCTTCCAGCGCGAACGGCTTGGGCAGGTAATCGTCGGCGCCCGCGTCGAGCCCCGAGACCCGCTCGGAGACCGTGTCACGGGCGGTCAGCACGAGGATCGGCAAATCGTCACCCGTGCTGCGGAGCTGACGGCACACTTCGAGACCGTCGAGCCGCGGCATCATCACGTCCAGGACCACGGCGTCGGGTCGATCGTTGGAGATCGCATCGAGGGCCTCGACGCCGTCCTGGGCAAGCTCAACTGAATAACCATTAAATGAAAGTGATCGGCGCAGTGATTCGCGCACGGCACGATCGTCGTCAACGACAAGTATGCGCACAGACACAGTGTCAACCTGCCATCTGAGAGTGGCCTGAGAGGCACGCCGCAAATTGCCGCAACGTTTTCTGCTTTATCGGAAAACTCATCGAAGTCCGCGCACGACAAAAGGCGCTACCACATGTGATAGCGCCTTTTGTCGGCGTGTGAGAAGTGTTAGCGCTTGTCGAGGTCGACCAGGCCAAGGCGCGCGGCCTTGAGCAGGCGGCGCGGCACCTTGTGCTGCTGACCGGCGACATTGACACCGACGAGGCCGGTGGCCTCGGCTTTCCACTGCGCGCGCCGGCTACGGGTGTTCGCGCGCGACATTCTGCGCTTTGGCACAGCCATGACGTGCATCTCCTTGCTTGTGGGTGTTGCCGCGCGAACGGTGTTCACGCGCCGGCGGCGACGATTGCACTACAGAGTAACGGTTGACCTGCGTCGGCTCCAAAACGCACTCAGGGGACGAGAACGACCTTGCCGGTGCGTTGTCCGGCGCCGGCCTCGCGGTGGACCACCGCCAACTCGTCCAATGGCCGCCGGGCGGCGACGTCGATCCGCAGTTCACCCGCGTCGACGCGCTGCACGAGCCCCGCCAGCTGCGCGGCGTCGCTGCGGGCGAACAACTGCACCGTGCGGACTCCGCGTGCCGGATCTTCCGGCGCCGGGGTGGTGGTGCTGACCAGCACGCCGCCGTCTTTCACGAGCTCGACCAGGCCGGCGGTCTGCTCCGGCGTGGTGGTGACCAGGTTCAGCACGATGTCGAACGGCGCGCCGTCGACGGTGGGAGGTGTGGTCACGTAGTCGAGATAACCGATGGTGCGGTCGGCCCCGTAGTCGCGGAGGCGCTCGACGCTGGGCGCGCCTGCGGTCGCGGTGACGACGGCACCGGCCCGCTTTGCCAGTTGCACCGCATAGCCGCCGACCGCACCCCCGGCCCCGTTGACGAGAACCGTCTGACCGACCTTCACCCCGGCGTGGTCGAACAGCGCCTGCCAGGCGGTCAGCCCGACGGCAGGCAGGGCGGCCGCGTCGGCCAGGTTCACGGTCTGCGGCGCGGCGGCGAGCGCCTCGACGGGCGCCACCACATATTCGGCGGCGGCACCGTCGGCGTTCATCGGCAGGAACGCCACCACTGCCTGTCCCACCTGCCAGTCCCCCGCCTCGTCACCGCGTTCGGCGATGGTCCCGGCGACGTCGATCCCCGGCACGTGCGGGAACGCGACCGGGAACGCTTCGGCCAGATAGCCCGCCCTGATCGCGGCGTCGACGGGGTTGAACGAGGTGCCCGCGACGCGGACCAGCACCTGACCGGTGGTGGGCGTCGGCCGCTCGATTTCTCCGTACGCCAGCACATCGCTGTCGCCGAAGCGGTTGTAGCGCACTGCCTTCATGATTTCCTCCTCATCGGTTTGCTTCGATGTCGAAGCATTCAGTGTGCAGTAACTGCTTCGGCATCGAAGTAATTCCCGCGGGGGCCAATACTCTGATCAGGTGGGCGAAGCACTCGGGCCGGAACAGCTGCATACCTACTTCGCGCTCATGGAGGCCGTCAGTCTGCTTGAGCACGCGGTCGAGCAGCAGTTGCGGGCCGAGGGCGACCTCAGTTATGTCCAGTTCCAGCTGCTGGCCAAGCTCGCCGACGCCGACGGACAACTCACCATGACCGAACTGGCCGACGGCGTCGTCTACAGCCGCAGCGGCCTCACCCATCAGGCCGGACTGCTCGAAAAGGCCGGGCTCATCACCCGCAGGCCCAGTCCGGACGACCACCGCGCCACCCTGGTCGGCATCACCAAGAGCGGCCGGGCCCGGGTCGCCAAGGTTCTGCCCGGGCACATCGAGGTCACGCGCAATCTGCTGTTCGAGCCGTTGTCCGACAAAGATCTGCGCACGCTCGGCGACATCATGACCCGGGCCAGGGACCACATGCGCAGTCGGCCGCCCCGCTCGGCACGCAGGCGCGCCACCCGACCCCTTGACGCGTGACCGGAGGTACCGGCTAACGTGGCTGACCTACCAGTTGGTTGAACCCGGCGACAGGAGTATGTGTGGCGTCCAGTGCGGTCCGCATCGGTAACTGCTCAGGCTTTTACGGCGATCGCCTGTCAGCGATGCGGGAAATGCTCACCGGGGGCGAGCTCGACTATCTGACCGGTGACTATCTCGCCGAACTCACCATGCTGATCCTCGCCAGGGACCGCGCCAAGAACCCCGACCGCGGCTACGCCAAGACCTTCCTGCGCCAACTTGAGGAGTCCCTCGGGCTCGCGCTGGACAACGGTGTGAAAATCGTCGCCAACGCAGGCGGGCTCAATCCGGCCGGTCTGGCCGTCGCGGTCCGCGAGCTCGCCGAACGCCTCGGCCTCGACGTCAGCGTCGCCCACGTCGAGGGTGATGACCTGGTCGCGCGCGCTGCCGAACTCGGGCTGGGCACGCCTCCGGCGGGCAGGAGCGAAGCGACCGGGGGATCTATTCTCGCGGCCAATGCCTACCTGGGTGCGTGGGGCATCGTCGACTGCCTGAATTCCGGCGCCGACGTCGTGGTCACCGGCCGCGTCACCGACGCCTCGGTGATCGTCGGCCCTGCCGCCGCCCACTTCGGCTGGGACCGTACCGATTACGACGCGTTGGCCGGCGCGATCGCCGCAGGCCACGTCATCGAATGCGGCACCCAGGCCACCGGCGGCAACTACGCGTTCTTCACCGAGATCCCGGACCTGCAGCGGCCGGGCTTCCCGATCGCCGAGATATCGGCCGACGGCTCCTCGGTGATCACCAAACATCCCGGCACCGGTGGGCAGGTCAGTGTGGGCACCGTGACCGCGCAGCTGCTCTATGAGATCGCCGGGGCGCGCTACCCCAATCCCGATGCGACGCTGCGGGTGGACTCGGTGCAGCTGGACGCCGACGGCGAGAACCGCGTGCGTCTCTCCGGGGTGACAGGTGAGGCACCGCCGCCGACGCTGAAGGTGTCGCTGAACAGCATCGGCGGTTTCCGCAATGCGACGTCGTTCGTGCTGACCGGCCTGGACATCGAGGCCAAGGCCGAGTTGGTGCGCCGGCAGCTGGAAGCCAACCTGACCGTCAAACCCGCCGAGCTCGAATGGTCGCTGGCCCGCACCGACCACCCCGACGCCGACACCGAGGAAGCTGCCAGCGCGCTGCTGCACTGCGTGGTCCGCGACCCGGACCCGGCCAAGGTGGGGCGTCAGTTCTCGTCGGCGGCAGTCGAACTCGCGCTGGCCAGCTATCCGGGCTTCACCGCAACCGCGCCACCGGGCGACGGGCAGGTGTACGGCGTTTTCACCCCGGGCTATGTCGATGCCACCGAGGTCCCGCACGTCGCCGTGCACGCCGACGGCTCCCGCACCGAGATCGCGCCTGCCACCGACACTCTCCAGCTCGCGCCGGTTGACCAACCCGCGCTGCCCGAGCCACTTGCTTCCGGGCCGACCAGACGCGCGGCGCTCGGTGTGATCGCGGGCGCCCGCAGCGGCGACAAGGGCGGGTCGGCGAATGTCGGTGTGTGGGTGCGTAGCGATGACCAATGGGCGTGGCTGGCACACACGTTGACCGTCGACAAACTCCGTGAATTGCTGCCCGAGACAGCTGATCTGCCGATCACCCGGCATGTGCTGCCGAACCTGCGGGCGCTGAACTTCGTCATCGAGGACATTCTCGGGCAGGGCGTCGCCTACCAGGCGCGCTTCGACCCGCAAGCCAAGGGGCTGGGCGAATGGTTGCGCAGCCGTCATCTCGACATCCCAGAAAGTCTGGTGCCGTGAACATCTGGAATACACCCGAACGTGAAGCCCTCCGAAAGTCGGTGCGTACCTTCGCCGAACGTGAGGTGCTGCCCAACGTCGAGGAGTGGGAGCGCACCGGCGAACTCCCCCGCGAGCTGCACCGCAAGGCCGCCGACGCGGGCCTGCTCGGGGCGGGCTTCCCCGAGTCGGTCGGCGGCGGTGACGGGGACGGCGCCGATGCGGTGATCATCTGCGAGGAGATGCACCACGCCGGGGCCCCGGGCGGGGTGTTCGCGTCGTTGTTCACCTGCGGTATCGCCGTCCCGCACATGATCGCCTCGGGTGACGAACGGCTGATCGAGACGTATGTGCGCCCGACGCTGCGCGGGGAGAAGATCGGCTCCCTGGCGATCACCGAACCCGGCGGTGGCTCCGACGTCGGGCATCTCACCACCCGGGCGACCCGGGACGGGGATGACTACGTCCTCAACGGCGCCAAGACCTACATCACCTCCGGCGTCCGCGCGGACTATGTGGTGACCGCCGCCCGCACCGGCGGACCGGGAGCGGCCGGTGTCTCCCTGATCGTGGTGGAGAAGGGCACCCCAGGGTTTGAGGTCACCCGCAAGCTCGACAAGATGGGCTGGCGCTCAAGCGATACCGCCGAGCTGTCCTACACCGATGCGCGGGTTCCGGTGGCCAACCTGGTCGGGGTGGAGAACTCCGGCTTCCTGCAGATCGCAGCGGCGTTCGTCTCCGAGCGGGTCGGTCTTGCCGCCCAGGCGTATTCGAGTGCGCAGCGCTGCCTGGACCTGACCGTGCAGTGGTGCCGCGACCGGGAAACCTTCGGCAAGCCGCTGATCGCCCGGCAGTCCGTACAAAACACGCTGGCCGAGATGGCCCGGCGCATCGATGTCGCCCGCGTGTACACGCGCCATGTCGTGGAACGGCAGCTGGCCGGCGAGTCCAATCTGATCACCGAGGTGTGTTTCGCGAAGAACACCGCGGTGGAAGCCGGTGAGTGGGTGGCCAATCAGGCGGTCCAACTGTTCGGGGGCATGGGTTATATGGCCGAATCCGAGGTGGAGCGGCAATATCGCGATATGCGCATCCTCGGTATCGGCGGCGGCACCACCGAGATCCTGACCGCACTGGCCGCCAAGACGCTGGGCTTCCAGTCATGACAGCCCTGAAGTCCTCCATCAACCCGGACTCCCCCGCCTATCGGGAAGCCGCGGAGGTGATGGCCACCAAGCTCGACGAGCTGACCGCCGAGCACACCAAGGCGCTGGCCGGTGGCGGCACCAAATATGTGGAACGCCACCACTCCCGCGGCAAGCTGACCGCGCGCGAGCGCATCGAGCTGTTGCTCGATGCGGATGCCCCGTTCCTGGAGCTGAGCCCGCTCGCCGCGTGGGGCAGCGACTTCACCGTGGGCGCCAGCGTGGTCTGCGGGATCGGCGCCGTCGAGGGCGTCGAATGCCTGATCGTCGCCAACGATCCGACGGTCAAGGGCGGCACCAGCAATCCGTGGACGTTACGCAAGATTCTGCGGGCCAACCAGATCGCGATGGAGAACCGGCTTCCGGTGATCTCACTGGTGGAGTCGGGCGGGGCTGATCTGCCCACCCAGAAGGAGATCTTCATCCCCGGCGGGCAGATGTTCCGGGACCTGACGCGCCTCTCGGCGGCAGGCATTCCCACCATCGCGCTGGTGTTCGGCAACTCGACGGCCGGCGGTGCGTACGTGCCGGGCATGTCCGATCACGTGGTGATGATCAAGGAACGTTCCAAGGTGTTCCTGGCCGGCCCGCCGCTGGTGAAGATGGCCACCGGCGAGGAGTCCGACGACGAATCGCTGGGCGGGGCCGAAATGCATGCCCGCACCTCGGGTCTCGGCGACTACCTCGCCGCCGACGAGCTCGACGCCATCCGGATCGGGCGACGGATCGTGACGCGGCTGAACTGGCGCAAGCAGGGCCCGGCCCAGGCGCCGGTGACCGAGCCGCTGTTCGACGCGCAGGAGTTGATCGGCATCGTGCCCGCCGATCTGCGCATCCCGTTCGATCCACGCGATGTGATCGCCCGCATCGTCGACGGCTCGGACTTCGACGAGTTCAAACCTCTCTACGGATCGTCGCTGGTGACCGGGTGGGCCACGCTGTACGGCTACCCGATCGGCATCCTGGCCAACGCGCGCGGCGTGCTGTTCAGCGAGGAATCGCAGAAGGCCACCCAGTTCATCCAACTGGCCAACCGGTCGGATACGCCACTTCTGTTCCTGCACAACACCACCGGCTACATGGTGGGTAAGCAGTACGAAGAGGGCGGCATGATCAAGCACGGCTCGATGATGATCAACGCGGTGTCCAACTCGACGGTGCCGCACCTCTCGCTGCTGATCGGCGCCTCCTATGGTGCGGGGCACTACGGCATGTGCGGGCGCGCCTACGATCCCCGGTTCCTGTTCGCCTGGCCCAGCGCCAAGTCGGCGGTGATGGGCGGCACCCAGTTGGCCGGTGTGCTCTCGATCGTCAGCCGCGCCGCGGCCGAAGCCCGTGGCCAGCAGGTCGACGAGGCCGCCGACGCCGCCCTGCGCGCGGCGGTCGAGGCGCAGATCGAAGCGGAGTCGCTGCCGATGTTCCTGTCCGGCCGGCTCTACGACGACGGGGTGATCGACCCCCGCGACACCCGCACCGTGCTGGGAATGTGCCTGTCTGCCATCGCCAATGGCCCGATCAAGGGGACGTCGAACTTCGGCGTCTTCAGGATGTGAGCAACATGCTGATTACGCGAGTCTTGGTCGCCAACCGCGGCGAAATCGCCCGTCGGGTGTTCGAGACCTGCCGCCGTCTGGGTATCGGCACCGTCGCGGTGTACACCGATCCCGACGCCAATTCGCCGCACGTCGGCGAGGCCGACGCCCGGGTACGGCTGGAGGGCAACAACGGCTACCTCGACGCCGCACAGGTGATCGCCGCGGCCCGCGCCGCGGGTGCCGACGCCGTTCACCCCGGCTACGGGTTTCTCTCGGAGAACGCCGAATTCGCGGCCGCGGTCATCGATGCGGGGCTGACGTGGATCGGTCCGCCGGTCGCGGCCGTGCAGGCCATGGGCTCCAAGATCGAGGCCAAGAAGATGATGGCCGCTGCCGGGGTGCCGGTGCTCGAGGAACTCGACCCGGCCACGGTCACCGAGGCGCAGCTGCCGGTGCTGATCAAGGCCTCGGCCGGCGGCGGCGGACGCGGCATGCGGGTGGTGCGCGATCTCGCCGAGCTTCCCGGACAGGTGGAGGCCGCGCGTCGGGAAGCACAGTCCGCGTTCGGTGATCCGACCGTGTTCTGCGAGCGTTACCTGGCCACCGGCCACCACGTCGAGGTGCAGGTGATGGCCGATGCGCACGGCACGGTGTGGGCGGTCGGCGAGCGTGAGTGCTCGATCCAGCGGCGCCACCAGAAGGTCATCGAGGAGGCACCCTCGCCCCTTGTCGAGCGCACACCGGGGATGCGGGCCAAGCTGTTCGACGCGGCCCGCCTGGCCGCCGAGGCGATCGGCTATGCCGGTGCGGGCACGGTCGAGTTCATGGCCGACGAGTCCGGCGACTTCTTCTTCCTGGAGATGAACACGCGGCTGCAGGTCGAGCATCCGGTCACCGAGGCCACCACGGGGCTGGATCTGGTGGAACTGCAGATCCTGGTGGCCGACGGAGGTCGGCTGGACCCCGAACCCCCGCCCTCACGCGGGTATTCGATCGAGGCCCGGCTGTATGCCGAAGATCCCGCGAAGAACTGGCAGCCGCAGGCCGGTACCGTGCACCGCTTCGACGTACCGGGCGACGTCCGTGTGGACTCCGGAATTGTCGACGGGTCGGTGGTGTCGATCTTCTACGATCCGATGCTGGCCAAGGTCATCTCGTATGCCCCGACGCGGCGTCGGGCCGCGGGAGTGCTGGCTGACGCGTTGGCCCGCACCCGGATTCACGGTGTACGCACCAACCGCGACCTGCTCGTCAACGTGCTGCGGCATCCGGCGTTCCTCGACGGGGCCACCGACACGGCATTCTTCGACACCCACGGCCTGGACGCCCTGGCCGCACCGCTCACCACGGCGGACGCCGTCACGTTGTCGGCCATCGCCGCCGCACTCGCCGAGGCCGCGCACAATCGCCGCGGCGCCACGGTGTTCGGCGCCGCACCCAGCGGATGGCGCAACCTCGCGTCGGGCTACCAGTCGAAGTCCTACCGCGACGCGGCCGGCGAAGACATCGTGGTGCGCTACCGGTTCACCCTAGGCGTGGCCGAATTGCCCGATAACGACAATGTGACGCTGGTATCGGCGACGCCGCAGCGCGTGGTGCTGGCGGTTGACGGGGTGGAGCGGCCGTTCGAGGTGGCCCGCTACGGCTCCCCCGCCGCCGCGGAGGTCTTCGTCGACTCACCGCTGGGGCCGGCACAGCTCGTGGCGCTGCCCCGCTTCCCCGATCCGGACGCCGCCGTCGCCCACGGCTCGCTGCTGGCACCCATGCCCGGTTCGGTGGTACGGGTCGGCGCCGCCGCGGGCGACACCGTCACGGCCGGCCAACCGCTGATCTGGCTCGAAGCGATGAAGATGGAGCACACCATCGCCGCACCCGAGGACGGGGTGCTCGCCGAACTCAATGTCACCGCAGGCCAACAAGTTGAGGTTGGCGCCGTACTTGCCCGAGTGGAAACCGCTGAAGGAGAACAATCATGAGCTTCGTCGAAACCGAGGAGCAGCAGGCGCTGCGTCAGGCGGTAGCCGCGATGGCCGCCAACTACGGCCAGGACTACTACCTGGAGAAGGCCCGCGCCGGTGAACACACCACCGAATTGTGGAATGAGGCAGGCAAACTCGGCTTCATCGGGGTGAACCTGCCCGAGGAGTACGGCGGCGGTGGCGCAGGCATGTACGAGCTCAGCATGGTCATGGAGGAGATGTCGGCAGCCGGGTCGGCCCTGCTGATGATGGTGGTCTCCCCTGCCATCAACGGCACCATCATCGCCAAGTTCGGCACCGAGGATCAGAAGAAGCGCTGGATCCCCGGCCTCGCCGACGGCTCGATCACCATGGCGTTCGCGATCACCGAACCCGATGCAGGCTCCAACAGTCACCGCATCACCACCACCGCACGTAAAGACGGCAGCGACTGGATCCTCAAGGGCCAGAAGACGTTCATCTCAGGGATCGACCAGGCCCAGGCGGTGCTGGTGGTCGGCCGGACAGAGGATCACAAGACGGGCAACCTCAAGCCTGCACTGTTCGTGGTGCCGACCGATACACCCGGGCTGAGCTGGACCAAGATCGACATGGAGATCGTCAGCCCGGAAAGCCAGTTCCAGGTGTTCCTCGACGATGTGCGACTGCCTGCCGATGCGCTCGTCGGCTCGGAGGACGCCGCGATCGCGCAGCTGTTCGCCGGGCTGAACCCGGAACGGATCATGGGCGCGGCCAGCGCGGTGGGTATGGGCCGGTTCGCCATCAACAAGGCCGTCGACTACGTCAAGACCCGCCAGGTCTGGAAAGTACCGATCGGCTCGCATCAGGGCCTGTCACATCCGTTGGCGCAGAATCATATCGAGATCGAGTTGGCCAAGCTGATGATGCAGAAGGCCGCGACGCTGTACGACTCGGGCGACGATTTCGGTGCGGCCGAGGCCGCCAACATGGCCAAGTACGCTGCCGGCGAGGCCTCGGTGCGGGCGGTCGATCAGGCCGTCCAGTCCCTCGGCGGCAACGGCCTGACCAAGGAGTACGGCATCGCCGCGGCAGTCACGGCTTCCAAGCTGGCCCGTATCGCCCCGGTCAGCCGGGAAATGATCCTGAACTTCATCGCCCAGACATCCCTGGGTCTGCCGCGCTCATACTGATGGGGTCCTACTGACATGCCAACCCTGGTCCACTACACCGTCGAGGGCAGCGTCGCCCGGCTGACGCTGGACTCCCCGGACAACCGCAACGCACTGTCCACCGCGCTGGTCGAGCAGTTGCTCCAGGGCCTGGCGGATGCGGCCGCCGAGCCCGGGGTCCGTGCGGTGGTGCTGGGCCACACCGGCGGAACATTCTGTGCCGGTGCCGATCTGAGCGAGGCTGCCGGGCGCGATCCGGGGGACATTGCCGTGGGCCGGGCCCGGGAGATGACGCGACTGCTGCGCGCCATCCTGGAACTGCCGGTGCCGGTGATCGGCGCGATCGACGGGCACGTGCGGGCCGGGGGGCTCGGGTTGATCGGCGCCTGCGATCTCGTCGTCGCCGGGCCGCAGAGTTCCTTCGCGCTGACCGAGGCGCGCATCGGCGTTGCACCGTCGATCATTTCGCTGACCCTGCTGCCCAAGATGACACCCCGGGCCGCGGGCCGCTACTTCGTCACCGGGGAGAGATTCGGCGCCGCCGAGGCCGCGGCCATCGGGCTGATCACGCTGGCCGCCGACGACGTCGCCGCCGGTGTCGCCGCGCTCACCGCCGAGATCGTCAAGGGCTCCCCGCAGGGCCTGGCCGCGTCGAAAGCGTTGACGACGTCGACGATTCTGCGTTCCTTCGACGAGCACGCCGAGACGCTGACCGTGCAGTCGGCACGGCTGTTCGTCTCCGATGAAGCCCGCGAAGGCATGATGGCGTTCCTGCAGAAACGGCCGCCGAACTGGATGTCGTAAAACGGTTCCGGCAGATCGGCTAGCGTCTGGTTACTGGGTGGGGGCAGTACGCTGTCCTTGCGCTCGACCGGGCAGGAGGCCGATGTGACAGGGCCGCAGGCTGATCTGACAGCTGCACCCGCAGCCTGGGCCCGCACGGCCGGTCTGGCCGAAACGCTGGATGTGGGCCCGGTGCCGCGGGTCGACAGCTTCGAAGCCTTCTCCCGGGTCTTCCGCGATGACGAAGGGTTCGCGTGGTGGGTGCCGGCGATCGGCTGGCCGGCCATCACCGGCTGCGCGGGCGTGGCGGTGTACGCGCTCGCCTCGGCCGGCCTGCCCTGGCAGCAGGGCGCGGCCGCGCCCTTCATTTACATACTGTGGTTGGTCCTCGGGCTGCCCGGGGCGATCGCCTGGGTCTGGTACACGCTGAGCACCATTCGCGATGTGCGTGGCCGGCCGCGGGAACGCCGTGACGCCTACGCCCGGTGGCAGCGATCCGGTGTGCTGACCCGCAGCTGCCCGGTAGGACACAGCTTCCGCCCGTACGGTGACGAGAATCCCCGTCGCGTACATGTTTTGATCCGACCGGAGACCGACCCCCGCACGGCCCATCGGCTGCTGGTCAGCGCCAGGGGTTGGCTCCGCGGCGTCGAGGATGACGCGGCTCAAGCGTTGTTCAGGGATCGCCATGTCATCCCCACCGAGGACATCTTCGGAGCCGACGCCCGCGGCGGGTACCTCACGGACCACGCGACCTGGAACAACTGGATTCTGCTGCTACCACCCGAGCAACCGGATGGGCAGTGGACCAGGTTCGGCATGAGTCAGGAGACCGCCCGCGCGCTGACGTCACCTGCGGGATAGGCGTGGATGAGCGCCGTCGTCAGCTTCGGCACCGCGTGAATCAGGTCATGCTCGGCGTCGTGGGCGATCCGGTGGGCCTGGGCCAAACTCAAGTCCGGGTCGATGTCGAGTTCGGCGTCGGCGTGCAGGTGGTGGCCGATCCAGCGCATCCGGACAGTACGTACGCCGCGCACCTCGGCGCGCGACATCAACGACTGCTCGGCGGCGTCGATGAATTCCGGGTCCACCCCGTCCATCAACCGGCGGAACACATCGCGCACCGCAGTGCGGAGCACCGCGACGATCGCCACCGTGATCACGAGCCCGATCAACGGATCGGCCAGCGGGAATCCCAGCGCCACCCCACCGGCACCCAAAACCACTGCCACCGAGGTGAACCCGTCGGTGCGGGCATGTAATCCGTCGGCGACCAGCGCTGCCGAGCCGATGCGCCGGCCCACCCGGATGCGGTACAGCGCGACCCATTCATTGCCGATGAAGCCGACCACCCCGGCGGCCGCGACCCAGCCCAGGTGCTCGATCGGTTGCGGATGTATCAGGCGCAGCACCGCCTCATAGCCGGCGATAATGGCCGACAACGCGATCATGGCGACGACGAACAGGCCCGCCAGGTCCTCGGCACGGCCGTAGCCGTAGGTGTAGCGGCGGGTCGCGGCCTTGGTTCCCAGCGCGAACGCGATCCACAACGGCACCGCGGTCAATGCATCGGAGAAGTTGTGGATCGTGTCAGCGGCCAGCGCGACGGATCCCGAGACCACGACGATGACCACCTGCGCGAGAGCGGTCAACCCCAACACCAACAGACTGATCTTGACGGCGCGGATGCCCGCAGCACTGGACTCCAGGGCACTGTCGACACTGTCGGCGGCGTCGTGGCTGTGCGGGGCGAAGATCTCGGCCACCAAGCCGCGCAGGCCCTTCCGATGATGATGGCGATGGTGATGCCCGTGCGGATGGTCGTGATCGCTCATCGTCGTCGCACCTCACGCGTGAGTTCCTCCGGGGCCAGCCCCCGTAATCCTGAATCGCCGCGGTGATGGGCAGGCACACCGGGCCCGGCGTGCTCGGCGTTGTACACCGCGTCCATCACCAGCTGACGGACGTGTTCGTTCTCCAGGCTGTAGAAGATCGTGGTGCCGGACCGGCGTGTGCGCACCAGCCGCGCCATCCGCAGTTTGGCCAGATGCTGCGACACCGACGGGGCGGGTTTCCCGACCTGCGCGGCCAGTTCGGTCACCGAGCGCTCCTGGCCGGCCAGGGCCCACAGCACCTGGATGCGAGTCGCATCGGCCAGCATCCGGAACACCTCGACGACCAGGCCCACCTGATCGTCGTCCAGCGGCTCACTTACACCACTATCTGCATCCATACGCAGATAATAGACTATGAAACGGAACTGGCGCTAGATGTGTCGGGGCAGGTCAATGCTGCCCGCGTGGACGAGAGTCATTGCTGCAGCACGCATCGGCCACCTGGAAGGACCAAACGAGGCGCCGACGCCACTCGCGGGGGTCTACCTTGTGTCTGCGGACGTTCTCTGCCGTGTGGTCATCACCGAAAGGCCCGAACCATGGCCGAAGATCAGAACAAAGCCACAGCCCGCCGCATCTGGGAGATATTCACCTCGGGCGAGCTCGATGAACTCGACGAGCTCGTCGCCCCCAGTGCCGCATTCCACGACACACAGGATCCGTTCGGGGATCAGCGCGGCCCCGAACACATGAAGAGCCTCATGAAGATGTACCGGACCTCGTTCTCCAACATCCGTTTTGACGTCAAGATGCAGATCGCCGAAGGCGATTACGTCTGCACGATCATCGAAGCCCAGGGCGACAACACCGGCGAGATCATGGGGCAACCCGCCACCGGCAAGCACAGCAGAATTCAGCTCACCGACACCGACCGCATCGAGGACGGGAAGATCGCCGAAAGCTGGGTCAACTGGGACACTCTCGGAATGCTGCAGCAGCTCGGCCTGATACCGACAGGGGCTGAGCGGGCCCCTGCCTGACCCGTGCGAGCCGTTGGCTACGGGTCGTCAGGTTCGGCAAGGTAGCGCAGCGGGTGATGGTAGTCATTCACCCGCGCCTGTCCGGAATCAAGATGGGGCGGCGGAATCCACTCAGTCCGACCGTCTTTGCCTTTTTGTGTCTTCCAGCCCTTGTTGGTCAGCATCCGGTGGTCGCGCCTGCAGGCCAGCGTCAGCTCGTCGATATTGGTTTGCCCGCCCACGATCCAGTCTTTCTGGGCGTGGTGCACCTCGGACCAGTACGCCGGTGCGGTGCATCCCGGGCGCGTACAACCACGCTCCTTGTCATACAGCACGATGCGCTGCCCCGGCGAGGCGATGCGTTTGGTACGGCCGAGGTACAGCGGGACTTCCGAGTGCGAATGGTAGACGCACAGATAGTGGTAGGCGTGGCTCGCGATTCGAATGACATCGGCCATCGGCAGCATGCTGCCACCGCCCGTCACTGCCCAGCCCTTGCCGGATTCGATCTCAGCGAGCGTAGTGCTCACCACGATCGTGCACGGCAATCCGTTGTGTTGCCCCAACATGCCCGAAGCCAACATCGCACGGCCTACCGCATTGAAGGCGTCATGCTGACGTTGCCCCGCGGTGCGGGTGTCGCGGTCGACGGTCTCCTGATCGGGTTTGTCGTCGACACAGGCGGTTTCATCACTAGGGTTGCACATGCCGGGAGCCGCCCACTTGGCGTTGATGGCCTCCCACGTAGCCCGGGTCTCGGCGTCGACCCGCCCTCTGACCTCTGACGTTCCGTCACTCTCCTGTTTGCCGAAGGTCAGAAACCGGCGCCGGGCCCGCTCGGCGTCTGACGGCTCCTCGCCGTCCTGGTCGAGCAACAGCGCCAACCGGTCAGCGGCGTGCTGCAAGGCGTCGGGGCCCAGCGTGGACGCGGCCCGCGCCAGAGTCACCTCGGCTTGGTCGCGGGTGCACGCGTCGACCCATTTGGGCAAGTGCGAGAAGAACTTCCGGATGACCTTGACGTGTTCGCCACCGATGTCGCCGCGGGCCACCGCGGCAGCCGTCGCCGGCATCAACGGCTGCAACGGCTCGCCGGTGAGCCCCCGCCGTGGCCCCAGGTCCTTGGACTCCGCGATCCGCCGGGTCGCCTCAGTCGGACTGATGCGCAACCTCTCGGCCAGTGTTTCGCGCACCGTGGCGCCGCCGAGGGCCGCAGGAGTGGCCTGCTGCACGATCCCGGCGACGATGCTGTTGTCGACCGCCCCTTGCGCGCGCTGCATGCGCTCCCGACGGGTCGCCAGGCCGAGCAGGTCTGGCAAGCTCAGCGAGTCATGGGAGGCTTTCGCGATTTCGGCGCCTTCGGCTTCCCATGCGGCGTACCGGGCCAGCAAAGCCTCCCGATCCGTCTGCGCAATAGCCGAGCTCATACATCGAACACTAGTTCGACCATCCGACAAAAATGCCCGCCGGACCGCCGGGATTTGGGACGTATGACTACTGCCGGGACTGTTGAAACCGAAGTGTCCAAAGTTTTTTCAATACGGTGCTGGCGGTGGGCTGAATGCGACACCAAGACCGCACTTACAGACGTTCGAATCCTCGGAACTTCTCCCAATCGGTGACTGAGCGGTTGAACTGCTCGAGTTCGATCTCAGCCGTCCGCGTGTAATGACGCACAACGTCCTCGCCAAAGGCTTGCGCAGCGACGTCGCTGGCCTTGAACGCGGTCAACGCCTCGGACAGGGTCCGCGGCACACGCGGTAACTCGGCAGCATAGGCATTACCTGCCAATGGGTCTGGAAGCGTGAGTCCTTCCTTGAGGCCGCGCAGCCCGGCCGCAATGATCGCTGAGACAACCAGGTACATGTTCGCGTCGGCGCCGGGCAGACGATGCTCAAACCGCAGTGATCTCCCGGAACCAACGACGCGCAGCGCACAGGTCCGATTGTCATGTCCCCAGCAGATTGTCGTCGGCGCGTAACTGCCATCGACAAACCGCTTGTACGAGTTGATATTCGGCGCGAACATCAACGTCAACTCCGGCAGGTATGCCAATTGCCCGGCCAGAAACCCACGCATGACATCGGAGAATCCGTGCTGTCCATCGTCAGCCATAACCGGCGCGTTGTCGTGGTCGCGCAAGCTGAAGTGAACATGGCAGGAATTTCCCTCGTAATCCCCCAGCTTGGCCATGAACGTCGCGCTGTAGCCCGCGGCGGCGGCGATCTGCTTGGTGGCGAACTTGGCCAACGCGTGATTGTCGACGGCGGTCAGCGCGGGATTCACTCCCAGCACGATTTCCTGTTGGCCCGGGCCCGCCTCGCTGAGCACACCCTCGATGTCGATGCCGGCAGCCTCAAGTCCGTCAGCCAGTGATGTGAGGAAACTTCCTGTGCCGCGGGTGTCGAGCAACCCGTAATCGCTGCCGTAATCGCTAACCGGACGAAGTGATCGATACCCGTCCTGCCACGCTTGTCGGTAGGTATCGGCGAAGAGCTGAAATTCCAGCTCCGTACCGATCAGCGCGTTCCAGCCGCAGTCGTTGAGACGGTCGAGTTGGGTACGCAACAGCTGTCGGGGCGACACCGTGACCGCAGCACCGGTGCTGTCGAAGACATCGGTGAACGCGAGCACCGATCTGGGGTGCCATGGCAATCGGCGCATCGAGGTCAGATCGGGCCGCATCACGAGATTGCCGTAACCCGTCGACCACGACGCCAGGTCGTAGCCGTCAACGGTATTCATCTCGACGTCAGTGGCCAGCAGATAGGTTTGTGCTTCGCACCCGCCGCGGCGCGTGACGTCCAGGAAATGCCGGGCGTTGACCCGCTTACCTTGCAGCCGACCTTGCATGTCGACGAGGACGAGCTCGACCACGCCGATGTCACCATCGGAGACCATGGTGTCGAGTTCGTCGACACTGACATACCGCTGCGCGCCGAGCCCACTGTATGGCGAGCAGTTCGCGAGGTCGGGCGGTCCCGTCACCGGGTGGCGCCGACCGACTGCGCCTTGACGTAGGCCTCCACGCTCTTGACGCTGGCGGCGAAACGCTCGACCAACTCTTCGAGTTCGGTGTCGGTGGCGATGAAGGCCGGCGAAAGCAGCGTCTGGTCTCCCGCGAAACCGTCCCGGGTCGGCTGGGTCGAGTAGATCAGGAGTAGCCGCTGCAGCGCCTCCTCATCGATCCGGCCGGCCACTTGCAGTGCCGGGTCCAACAATTGCGATCCGTCGCGGGGATCGACATAGCTGACGCCGAGTAGGAAGCCGCGCCCCCGAACTTCGCGGACCATCTCGCAATCCTCGAGTGCCCTCCGGAGTTCTCCGAGCAGCCACGGCCCGCGCTCGCGCACGGTGTCGACAAGACCGGTGCGCTTCAGGTGAGCGATGACCGCGGAGCCGACCGCGCACGACAGCGGCGCACCGTCCCAGGTGTGTCCGGGTTCGAACGACCGTGAACCGTTGGCGACCGCTTGGTAGACGTGGTCGGCTACGAGCATGGCACCCACCGGGAAGAATCCCGCGCCGAGTCCCTTGGCCGTGGTGATGACATCGGGCCTGATCGGCATCTGGTCAGCTGCGAACCAGGTGCCGGTGCGACCGAGACCGGTCACCACCTCGTCGAACCACACCAGGAAGCCGTGCTTGCGGCGCCGTTCATCCAGACCGCGCCAGAACGCCTCGGGCGGTGAGTATCCCGGCAGCGAGGCGGCGCTGACAGGCTCGATGAGGAATGCGGCGACCCGTTCGCCGTCGCGGTCGAGAATCTCGTCGAGTGCCGCCAAAGCCGACTGTCCGGTGGGATCGAACAACCACGTTGACGGCGGGATGTGCGGCTGTTGCTGGATGTATGGCTGGTAGGGCGCCTGCAGACCGGGACGCCCGGTGAGCCCGAAGGTCGCAACGCTCGCGCCGTGGTAGGCCTGAGCCGGTGACACCACAAGGTGGCGTTTCTCGTCTCCTCGTTCGACGTGGTAGCTGCGCACCATTCGCAACGCGAGTTCGTTCGCTTCGGTGCCGCCCGAGACGAAATGCACTCGGTTGAAACCGTCCGGTGCGATCGACGTGAGGTCGCGTGCGAGTCGCTCCTGGGCCGGTGTGGTGGCGTGCACGTTGTACAGGAAAGAGATGGCTTTGGTCTGGTCGGCGACCGCTTTCAGGATTTCCGGCACCGCGCCGTGGCCCAGGCTGGTGACCATCGCACCGCCCGAAACTCCGTCGAGGTATGCGTTTCCGGCGGTGTCGTAGAGCCACATCCCTTCGCCGCGTTCGATAAGTGGGTAGGAGCGGTCGAGTTCTCGGATGAAGACGTTGGTTTCGTCGGCAGTGACGAATGATCGGTCAACCATGGTGACAGGTCCTTTCGGCGAGTGTGTCGGTGGTCTAGTCGTCGGCGATGAAGACGTTCTTCTCCTCGGTGAAGGCATCGAGGGCGTCCGGGCCGAGTTCGCGACCCAGCCCTGATTCCTTGAACCCTCCGAACGGCGTCGAGTACCGCACCGAGGAGTTGCTGTTCACGCTGAGCGCTCCAGCCTGGATACGTCGCGAGACCCGCAGGGCCCTGCCGACGTCGCGGGTCCACACCGATCCCGACAGACCGTAATCGGAGTCGTTGGCGATCGCGATGGCGTCATCTTCATCGTTGAACGGAAGGAGGACGGCGACCGGGCCGAAGATCTCTTCGACCGCTACCTTGTCCCGGGGTGATACTGGTCCGAGTACCGTTGGCGCAAACCAGTATCCGGGACCGCTGGGTGCATGACCGCGGATCGCCACCGGAACGTCGTCGTTCAGAAAGCTTGACACGCGGGCATGGTGGGCCGCTGTGATGAGCGGACCCATCTGCGCGGATTCGCTCGATGGATCCTCGACGCGAAAGCCGTGCACCGCCGGTTCGAGAAGACCGACGAAGCGGTCAAAGACGCTTTTCTGCACCAGTATCCGCGAACGCGCGCAGCAGTCTTGACCGGCATTGTCGAATACGGACGAAGGCGCGGCCTCGGCCGCCTTCTCCAGATCCGCGTCGGCGAAGATGATGTTGGCGCTCTTGCCGCCGAGTTCGAGTGTCACGGGCTTGATCTGGTCGGCACACCCGGCGAGCAGGTGTTTTCCCACACGGGTAGAGCCTGTGAAGACCACTTTGCGCACCAGGGGGTTGTGGACGAATCGCCCGCCGACGACCGGCCCCCGGCCGGGCAACACGGTGAAGACGTCGTCGGGCAGCCCTGCACGACGGGCGAGTTCGCCGAGTCGCAGTGCGGTCAGCGGCGTTGCCTCGGCCGGTTTGAGCACCACGGTGTTGCCTGCCGCGAGTGCGGGCGCGAGACCCCACGCGGCGATCGGCATCGGGAAGTTCCACGGGACGATGATGCCGACGACCCCCAGTGGTTCGCGGAAGGTGAGGTTCACCCCGCCCGCCACTGGTATCTGGCGACCGAACAGCCGCTCAGGTGCCGCTGAATAGTAGTTGAGCACGTCGCGGACGTTGCCCGCCTCCCAGCGGGCGTTGCCGATGGTGTGGCCGGCGTTGCGCACTTCGAGTCGGGCGAGATGCTCCAGGTCGGCGTCTACTTCGTCAGCAAACCGGCGCAGCAAGCGGGCGCGGTCACCGGGAGCAACGCGAGACCAGCTGTCGAATGCCTTGTGCGCGCGCAGGATCGCTTCATCGGCTCCAGCCTCGCTTACCAGGTCGACGGCCTGGAATGCCTGGCCGGTACTGGGATCGACCAGTTCAAGCTGTTCGTCCGTACCGGTCACCGACGCGCGCGGCCTCACAAGGCCGCCGCGCCTGCGGACGGCGCAAGCGCAGCCCCAAATTCACCAAAAGGACCTTGCATAGGTCCCTTTCTACAGACCGCCCGGCCCACGCGTCAAGGCCGAGCGGATGAACAGCCCGACATTCGACCGCCCGTATAGTATTAAGGACTCGTATCGAGTCCTTTTAGGAGGGGCATGGCGCTCAACGCACACGGTGACGAGCTCATCGGCTACACCGACAGCTGGTCGGTAGCTCCCGGCGAGGACATCCGCCTACACGCGTCAGCCAGTGCCGGCGAGGTCGTCCTCGACCTCGTGCGACTGCGCCATGGCGACCCCAACCCGGCTGGACCGGGACTACTGGTCGATGACATCTCTTCCGACGTGAGTGGCACCTATCAGGCCCCGGAACAACAGATCCACGCCGGCTCGTACGCGGTACTGTCTGCCGATCGCGCGGCTGCAGCGGCAAGCACGTTGGCGATATCCCTGTGGACGCGGCGTCCCGCTGCAGGTCACCGGCAGACCCTTCTGCACCGCGGCGAGGCAACCATCTTCCTCGATCCAGGCGGCGCACTCGGCGCAAAGGTGGGCGACAGCACCCTGATGGCCGAGCGTCCCCTTGCCCGCGAGCGCTGGCACGAAGTGGAGCTGCGGCTGGGCACCGCAACGGCGCTTTTCGTCGACGGCGCCGCGGTCGCCACCGCAACCGCTCAGATTGACCCGCCCACCGGACCGGTCACTGTCGCAGCGACCGGGAGCCGCTCGGGCCCGTGTGATTTCCTGACGGGAAAACTCGAAGAACTCCGACTCGACGACCGCAGCTACGATGTCCGCGATCTCGAGCTCGTCAACGGCCCGACACTCGCGGTCACCGGGCGCAGGTGGGACGACGACACCACCGATTTCCGCGCCGCGCCAGAACAATACGCTGCCGTGTACTTCCACGAAGATGACCTCGACGACGCCGGGTGGCCGGTTACCGCCACCTACACCGTGCCAGGGAGCCAACGCAGTGGCATCTACGCGTTCCGCTTGCGCGCAGGCGATCTCGTGGACCACATACCGTTTGTGGTGACGCCTCCGCGTGGCACCGCAACGGCGGACATCGCGCTGCTGCTACCGACCGTCACCTACCTCGCGTACTCCAACGAACGCCTCATCGCCGCACCGGGTGGCATGGTCCCGACCGACACCGCGTCCGAACCCGCCGATGCCGACCGGTGGCTGGCCAAGCATCCCGAAGCCGGATCCTCAATATACGACCGACATCCCGACGGCACCGGCGTGTGCTTGGTATCCATGCGCCGTCCGATCCCCAACATCCGACCCGACTTCGTGTGGTGGAACACCAACGCGCCGGAACGCTTTGGTGCAGACCTCTATATCGCCGATTTCCTTGACCGTCGCGGTGATCCGTGGGACGCCCTTACGGACCACGATCTGCACGAACAAGGTGTGCAGCTGCTGAACCGCTACCGCGTCATCGTCACGGGCACCCATCCCGAGTACTGCACGCGAAACATGCTCGTCGCGCTGCAGTCGTACCTGGAAAGTGGCGGACGCCTGCTCTACCTGGGCGGTAACGGCTTCTACTGGGTGACGTCCATCGACCCGCAACACCCCTACCGCGCAGAAGTGCGTCGCGGACTCAACGGCACCCGCGCCTGGACCTCCAGGCCGGGCGAACTGCGGCATCAGACCACCGGCGAACAGGGCGGCCTCTGGCGCTACCGCGACCGTTCGCCGAACCGACTGGTCGGAGTCGGGTTCACCGCCCAGGCCGACTCCCATGCGACGGCTCCCGGCTACCGACGGACCGATGCGAGCCACCGCCCGGAATACCAGTGGGTCTTCGCCGGGGTTTCGGATTCTGAGATTCTCGGTGACTACGGCCTCTACCTCGGCGGCGCGGCGGGATACGAGATCGACCGCCACGATCCCGAACTCGGCTCACCCGACGAGTCGGTAGTCCTGATGAGCTCAGCGGGAGCCCACCCCGCGGCGTACCTACTCGTCGTCGAGGACACTGAAGTCACCATCGGCAACCCGGCCGGCCCGGACAATCCTGACGTCCGCTCAGATGTCGTCCTACTGCCCTACGACGGTGGCGGGTGCGTCTTCAGCGTGGGATCCTGCTCCTGGGCAGGAAGCCTGTCCCACAACGGTTATGACAACGACATCTACCGGATCACCGACAACGTGCTTCGGCAGTTTCTCACCGTCGACCGGTAACGGCCCAACCCGTTCATCGCGCGAGACCGCGGTGCTCAATTGTGTTGACTCACTGGCCGTGGCTGGTACTGACTGCGGGTACACCACCGTCAGGCACAATACTCACGGGGTCGTTGACGGACAGTTCGGGCGGGGCCTCCCGGAATCCCTTGGTCAGCACCGCGAGGTAGAGCACGCCGATCGCGAGCCAGACCGCGCCCATGATCTTGGCGGTGCCATCGAGGGCCAACAGCAGAAACACATCGATACAGGCCCCGATCAGTGGTGATACCACGAAGATCAGCGGATTGAGACGCTCTTCGCGTCGCCTGCGCAGGAAGTACGCGATGACTGACACGTTGACCATCGTGAAGCCCAGGAACGCGCCGAAGTTGATGAAGGACGTCGATACCGCGAGGGTCATCCAGATCGCTGCAAGCCCGACAACGCCACACGTCAGGATCGCGTTGACCGGCGTGAGGAATCGCTGCGAGAGCTTGCCGAAGAACTTCCGTGGAAACACCCCGTCACGGCCCATGGCGTACATCAGGCGAGCCGAACTGGCTTGCGCGGCGATGCCTGCGGTGAACTGCTGGCACACCAGCGCGGCCAGGAAGATCGCACCGAACAGGTTGCCGCCGATGGTCCTTGCGATGTCGGAGCCGACTGAGTCGGCCAGCTCACCGCCGGGGGCGACCAGCGACAGCAGATAGAGCGTGACGACGAAGATGGCCCCACCGACGACCGCGACCAGCACAAGTCCGAGCGGAATGTTGCGTTTGGCGTTCTTCGTCTCCTCGCTGAGTGTCGTGACCGCGTCGAAACCCAGGAACAGATATGCCGCCACCGCAGCGCCCGACGCGATCGGCCCGAGCGTGTGGGTGACACCGATCAATGGTTCGAGCGAGAACAGCGCGCCGGTACCCCCTTCGCCGACCAGGTGATTGATCGTCAAGGCGATGTAGAAGACCAGGACCAACATCTCGAACAGCACGAAGAGGAAGTTCGCACGATCGGCGACTTTGATGCCCAGATAGTTGATGACCGTGGTGAGCGTGATGAACGCAACCACCCACACTGCCTTCGGAACCGCAGGGAACTCCGCGCTGAGGTACGCGACCCCGACCAGCCAGATCACCAGCGGAATGAACAGGTAGTCGAGCAGAATCGCCCAACCCACCAGGAAACCCGTCCGCGGACCGATGGATTTGCGCGCATACGTGTACGCACTGCCCGACGCCGGGTGCAGACGCGCCATAGTTCCGTAGCTCAGGGCGGTGAACAGGATCGCGATGGTAGCGAGGATCATCGCGCCGGCGCTCGCGCCCTCACTCTGCGTCGCGATGACACCGAAGATGCCGATGCCGATGAGCGGACCCATGTATGCCAGTCCGAAGAAGATCACCGCGCGTAGCCCGATGGTCGGTTCCATGTGCCGTGCGCCGACCGAGTCAGCCATAGTAGTGCTCCTGCATCGTCCAGGGGGATGGGATCGCAAGCGCTTCTGTGTTTCTCGTGCCGCTCGCACACCACTGGGACCGGTGCTCAGTCATTCCACACAGCGATCCGCCCGACCTGGATCGACGAAGTGGAAAACGACTGATGACCAAAGTCGACCGTCCTTCGTAGTGCGCATGCAAACGCTGGCGAGACTTATTGGACCTCTAACAGGTCCACAAGTCAATAGTCAGATCTTCGTCAGCGGTGAGACGGGAGCTGCGCCAGCACCAAGCAGCGGGGTGAGGGCAGGGCCGACGATCGTCAGGCCGAGCCGCACGATGGGCCCTTCTCGCGAGCCGTGGCTATCGGCGCGACAGCGTCTTCAGCAGCGAATGGATGCTCTGTTCGGCATGAGTGATATGGGCGGCCATCAGTTCCCGGGCGCCGTCGGGATCCTTCCGCACAAGCGCATCCAGTATCGCGTGATGCTCCTTGACGGAAAGTTCATGCCACACAGGCGTATCGGGTAGCAGCTGCAGCGCAGGGTTGAGTTCGAGGCGGATACGTTCCAGCCCCTCGACCATGAATTGGTTGGCTGTCGCCTCGGCGATCGCAAGATGAAATGCGGTGTCCCACCGCATGAATTCCGCATCATCGTCGGCCAGAGCAGTCTTCTCCACGATGCCGGCCATGACGTTGAGTTGCGCCTTGCGGATCTTCCCCGCTGCACATGCCGTAGCCTCGGGTTCGAGCATGCGGCGGTACTCGACTGCCTGCTTGACTCGATCGGAGTGGCGCCGCAGCTCGACGACGCGCAGATCCAGGGCACGGGAGTCGGCGTCTAGCGACTTGACGAAGCTCCCCCCGTTTCGGCCGCGACGGGTTTCGACGATGTGTTCGGCCTCGAGCTGACCGATCGCCAGCTGTACGGTGACCCGCCCGACGCCGAAGATCTTCATCAGTTCGCGCTCCGCAGGCAACGCGGATCCCGGAGCGAGGATGCCCAGCGCGATCTGGCGGCGGATCTGCTCCACGACAAAGTCGTGTGCCCGTGGTTGCGCGATGGTGGTGAAGCCGCCTGAAGAGCCGACGACGCTTGTTCCCGCGCTTTTGGGTCTACCAGCCGCCATGAGGTCCATTGAACCAGCTATCTGCACCCTGCAGACCCACCAGCGGCATCGAACGTGACGAAACCATTCACACGACTCGGCACGACATCTGACACCGGCGGCGGCACAGACAACGAGCACCGCGCTGTGTCCAGGTGGAGAACTGCGTCAGGCCGCCTGTTACGACCCTGACGCCGAGACACAAATCGGGCGGGCTCTTTCGAGCCCGCCCGATTGATGAAGAAGTACGGCTTATTCGCCGCCGTCACCGCCACTGTCGCCGCCATCTGCGGAACCGGCATCATCACCGCCGCCGATACCCAGCTTCTTGAGGCCTTCACCCCAACCGCGGATGCCATTGTCGGCGCCGTTGCCCTTGCCACTGCCGAACAGGATCTCTTCCTTCTTCGGCTTGAAGACACCCGAGTATGAGCCGCCGGCCGACGTGCCCTTCTCAGTCTCTTCGGCGGGCTTCGCCGTCTTGGTGCTTGACGTGCTCTTCGACTCCTTGGGCTCCGGGGCAGCCTCAGGCGCCTTCGGCGTCAGAGCCTCAACGGCACCGGCGGCCGGGAGCGAGACCTTGGGCGTGACGCTGCCCTGCGGCCCGAGCGCGGACTGCAGCGTCGACTTCACCTGACCCAGCGGAGTGGTCGGGGTCGTGGGCTCTTCGGCAGGCGCCTCTGTCTCTTCGGGAGCGGCGGTCTTCGCTACGAGGGTGTTTGTCCCCGCTGCCGCCTTTGCCTCTGCCGCCGTCGGCAGCCCGAGGTACTCAGGGATCGCACTAACCGAGTCCAAGCCCCTGATCGCGTCTGCTTTCGCTCCGGGTGTCGCCTCAGGATCGGCCAGCGTCAGGTAATTCGGGATCGCACTGAAGGCGTCGATGCCGCCAAGGGCGCCCACATCACCGGCGGCGAACTTCTGCCACGACGAGACCCCGCTGAGTGCGGCGTAGCCGGGATTCGTGACGTTCCCTTCCTCGTCCTCTGTTGGGACAAACGCCTCAAACCCCTCCTCCGGGAACTTACTGAAGGAGTACAGGCCGTTCACCGATTCCAAGGGGATCAGGTTTTCGACGGTGCCCTCGCCGCTGGCCAACGCGATGTATGACGGGATCGCGCTCGTCGAATCCAAGTCGCCAAGCCCGCTCAAGTCGCCGTCGAGCAATTTCGCGTATGCCGGGACCGCGCTCAGCAAGTCCACATCCTCAAGCGCGCTCAAATCACCATCGCTGAGCAAGGCCGCATACGCCGGGATTGCGCTCGTCAATTCCAACTCGCCAAGCGCTGCCAATTTCTCTTCCGGGGTACCGCCGAGTATTGCCTGGTATTGCGGGATCGCGTTCAGCCAGTCCAGGGCCCCGAAGTTGATGGCGGTCAGATTCACCTCGGCGGCGATGGTCTTCGCGAGGCCATAATCCGTCGTCGATTTGACCACCGGCACCGCTACTGCAGCTGCTGTGATGCAAGCCGCGCATGCGATTGACGCCGTGGCGGAAGGAATCTTCGCCCACATCGTTGGTTGCCCCTTCTTCGTGTACGGTCGCTCGACCGCAGGTCATATTGACGACACCGGATGGGAATAAACCGCGCCGTTCGGCAGAACGTACCTTAGAAATGCCTGTGACGCACCACGTAAACCCATGCTCAGGGCCGCATTTCTCACGATGTTCAACCGCGCGACGCGCCCCGCTCGCGCTCGGCCCGTCGATGGCCGGCGCCAAGCAACCTCAGCAAACACTCCCAGCTAACACCCGAGCATTCTCCCTCGGAGCGCCGTCCAGGCCACGCCACCGCCCGCACCGGGCGCCGCGGACCGCGGGTACCCAGCCAGATTCGGCCGCCCTCGCCACGTTTCCCATCAGGGCAGACCTTTGCTTTAGCAACTATCTGCCAGACCGTCGGCAGCGCGATAAACATACGCACTGATCTGGCAATACAGTCCGCCCAGGTTTACAGTTGATGCAGCTCTTCAGCGAACACCAGCACCCGGCGCTGGGGTCATCGGGCGCTCGACCTAAGGACACGAGATGTTTCTTCGACGCACCGTCATCGGCGCCGTGCTGATTGCGGCTCCACTGGCCTTCGCCGCCCCGGCGATGGCACAACCCACGGTTACTTTCGACTGCGCGCCCTGCGTGGGCGACATCAACGGCGACGGCACGAACGGCCCGGTCTGGAATGAGGTGACATCACTCGGCCCGTGGGAACCATTCTTTGATGCCACCGACGGAGTTCCCGGCGACGGTGAGGGCGCTTGGGAGAAAGGCGTCAAAGCCGTCAACGGCGGCGCGTGGGAGAAGGCGTTCCCTGCCGAGTAAACCGTCGTCGCTCAACGGCCCCCACCAAGGGCCCCGCCGCGCTTAGCCTGGAAACCATGTCGCGACGTGTGTTGGTCACCGGCGCCACCGGCACTCTCGGTCACCACGTGGTGCCGGAGGCCACCGAGGCCGGTCATGAGGTGCGGGCGTTGAGCCGGCGGGAGCGGATCGGCTACACCGGTGTGCACTGGCAACGTGGTGATCTGGTCAAGAATGACGGCCTGGACGCTGCGCTGGACGGCATCGACGTCGTCGTCCACTGCGCCACGCAGGCCACCGGGCGCAAGGACATCGCCGCCGCCGAGAACCTCATCGCGGCCGCGCGCCGCGCCGGCGTCGGGCACCTCATCTACATGTCGATCGTTGGAATCGACGACATCCCGTTGCCGTACTACAAAACGAAACTGGCCGTCGAACGGGCGCTCGCGGCCTCCGGGATCGGGCATACGGTGCTGCGCGCCACCCAGTTCCACGAGCTCATCGAGTCGATCTTCGCGGCCCAGCGGTTCTCCCCGGTGCTGTGGGCGCTGCGCGATGTGCGGTTCCAGCCGATCGACGTCCGCGACGTCGCCCGCCGGCTGGTCGAATTGGTCGATGCCGCACCGACGGGACGGGTGCCCGATATCGGTGGGCCTGCGGTGTTTGAGCATGCCGAATTGGGGCGAATGTACCTCGCCGCACGCAATAGTCGCCGCCGCGTGGTCAAATTCACGATTCCGGGCCGGATCGGCGCGGGTTACAGATCAGGGGCCAATCTGACCCCGGAAAACGCGGTTGGCACCTTAACTTTCCAGGAACATCTCAGTTTGCCCGCATAAAGTTTGGCCATCTACCGGGTTCGCCGTCGTCGCGGAGGTACCAGTTCGACCCGCACCCTTGCATGTGCCGATGTTCGTCGTAGGCTCAACACTGATGAGCACTTCAGCGTCGAAGAGTGGGACGATGCGAGCTGCCGACACCGATCGCATCCAGGTCGCGCAGCTGCTCACTGACGCCGCGGCACAGGGCCGTCTCCCGATGACGGAGTACGAAGACCGGCTGGACAGGGCCTATCGCGCCCAGACCTATGCCGACTTGGCGCAGCTCAGCGCCGATTTGCCAGGATCGGGGACTCGCGGCATCGGAACTTGCCGGCCGGCGCCTTCGACGACGCTGCTGGCGATTCTGAGCGGGTTCGAGCGCCGTGGCCGCTGGAATGTGCCAAAGAAGTTGACGACGTTCGCACTGTTCGGCGGTGGTGTCGTCGATCTGCGTTACGCCGATTTCACCGCACCCGACGTGGAGATTCGCAGCTATTCGATCTTCGGTGGGCAGACCATCCTGGTGCCGCCCGAGGTGAATGTCGATCTTGATGGTCTCGGCGTGATGGGCGCTTTTGACCGGAGTGTGAAAGGCCAGGGCTGTCCCGGCGGGCCGCGGGTCCACATTCGCGGTTTCTCGCTGTGGGGCAGTGTCGGGGTGAAGCGCAAGAGTCGTCGCAGCGATCGCCAGTAGTAACGCCGCATCAACCGATTTCGTGACGCGGACGTCAAAATTCCGGACTCCGACGGTTAATTTCTACGGTGTGCGGGCCCGTTAGCGCTGACACGCCCGATGTCGATGTCACCTCCCGCTCCCCACGTCTCCGAAATGCCAAGGCAGCCGCGGTCACCGCCGCAGTGATGGCGACCTCCGCCGCGCGGGCGGCAGGACCGGTGGCGCCGGTATCCGACGGGAGGCTAAGGCACGCAGGCTATCCCGATCTTGGATGACATTCTCGACGGCCTCGCCAGAATCGGGTTGGAACTGCACGTTGGCGGTCTCGCTGGAACCAACACCTACGTCACCTACGACTCCGGGAATCTTCCACTGCTGGAACCGTTTCAGGTGGCGCCCGGCCTCCGCCGTCAAGCACGCCGTGGACAACGCGTAGGCGATTCTCGACCTGTCACTCCGTCGTATCGGCGGGCGCAGCGTCGTCGTCACCCGCAGGCGAAGGCCCCCGCAGTTTCTTGGTCAGCGTCCTGGCGCGCTCGATCGCGGATTTCACGAGGCCTGCCACCGGTCGCTTCGTCGTGCCGGCGCTGGCATGCCGTGCCTTCGGTGAGAAGTCGAGGCTCTGACGCACCAGAGGCCGCGCCCGGTGCGCAGGCGCGGCACCGTCCTCACGAAGCATCGTCGCGCCCTGTTCGAGCCCGGCGGTGAAGTCGTCGACGAACCGTCTTGTCTCCTTTCGGCTCGGCAATAACCGTGCCGGCGTGTACTTCTCCGGTTTCACCAACGGATCATTGTCGGGGTACCCGTAGTCGACGACGGCCCGCAGCGCAGGCGTCGCCGCATCCGCCAGTCGGTTACCCGGCTCGCCGAACACGCGTAGCGGCGCCACCAACGGCAGGCGCTGCGATTCGTAACTGACATAGGTGGTGTCGTCGACCTTCTTGACCCGGGCGACCTGATCGCCGGTGAGTGTGAACGTCACGGTGTCTCCGGCGTCGAGCGAGCTTTGGCATGCGGCGTCGCATAGATCCGGGCGCACCTCGCCGGTCGCGTCCACCGGGAAATCGAGGCTCTCCTGGTTGAGCCGACGTTCGAAGTAGGCCATCAACGAGTTGGCCATCGCGGGCGCATTCCACAGGTAAGCCGGAATGTTGGAGTTGATGTCGTACTCGTACACCACATTCACCACCGGCACGCCAGGATCGGTCGGCGTCGGTATCGGATTCACCCCGATCACCGCGAACCCGGGCAGCCGGGTGCCGAACCCGCCATTGGGGCTCGCGACGTTGTTGTCGAGCACATACAGCGTCGGATTGCTCAGCACCGGATCATGTGTCGCCTTGAGCTGACTGAGCAGCAGGCTGGCGTTGGCCGCACCCCATCCCGAGGACAGCACCACGTTGTCGTCGTCATCGCGGTTGTCGGCAATGGCCCGG
The DNA here is from genome assembly GCF_032883035.1 of Mycobacterium appelbergii. Classification (NCBI taxonomy): domain Bacteria; kingdom Bacillati; phylum Actinomycetota; class Actinomycetes; order Mycobacteriales; family Mycobacteriaceae; genus Mycobacterium; species Mycobacterium appelbergii. The sequence continues at coordinate 72,718 of NZ_JAMQTH010000015.1, read as the reverse complement.
TAGATCCCGGCCGGCCCGGTGAGGAAGTTGGCCACGACCGTCGGGTCCTGCTGATAATGGCCACCGTAGAAATCCGAGACCCCGTCACCGCCCGGATTCGTCGAGCTCGCCCCGATGATCAGCGCCGCCAGCTGGACCGGGGCCACCTGCGGCGTCACGCCCAACGCGGCGACGGTCGCCACCGCGGCACCGCACACCACAAGTTGTCGGCAGTTCGTCATCCACGCGCCTTTCACCAGGATGAGCAGAAGCTACCGGACCAGGACCAGCGGGGACGCAGAACGGCGGCCGCGAGAGCAGCGCAATGGTCGCTCGCAGCGTCGCGGGCCAGCCATTGCGCTGTTCTCGGGGGAAGCGGCGGTGCTGGGCCGAACGCAGGGCCCACTTGACGGTCTGAGCGACTACCACCACACTGTCATTGATCAATTGTCGACAACTACACAATTCGACTGATTCGCAGCGCGACAGAAAGTGGGCACCAATGGGGACACTGTTGTCAGGAAAGACCGTCATCATCACGGGCGCCGGGCGGGGCATCGGGCTGGCCACCGCACGGCACCTACACGACGAGGGCGCACAGGTGGTCGCCACGGTGCGCGCGCACGAACACCTCGCACAACTCAAGGTGGACGATGACCGCCTCATCGGGCGGGTCGTCGACGTCACCGATGAGAATCAGGTCAAAGAGCTCATCACGTTCACGGTCGACACATTCGGCAAGCTCGACGGCATCGTCAACAACGCCGGTGTCCTGATTCCAGGGACCATCCTGGACGCGTCGGTCGAGGATTACCAGAAGACGTTCGATGTCAATGTCAAAGGCGTGTTCCTGGGCTCCAAGTACGCCATCCCGGAGCTCCTCAAGGCGGGCGGCGGTTCGATCGTGAACTTCGGCTCTATCAATTCCATCGGTGCGGAGAAATTGCTGACGACTTATACCGCCAGCAAAGGCGCGGTGCTGACGCTGACGAAGGCCATCGCGCTGGACTTCGGCGCCCAAGGCATCCGGGCGAACACCGTGTGCCCCGGCTTCGTCGACACCCCGCTGAACGTGCCGCACTACGAAGCACTCGGCGGCCGAGAGGCATTGGAGGCGGGGCTTCCCGACTTTCAACCGATCGGCCGCGCCATCGAGCCGATCGAGATCGCGCACTCCGTGGCGTTCCTGCTGTCGGATCACTCGACGGCCATCACCGGAACCGCGTTCGTCGTCGACGGCGGTGTGCTTGCGGGCGCCTGAGCGCCGTAGGCGCTGCGCAACGTCGAAATCACCATCGGAGCGACTACTGTCGACAATTAGGCAAGATGGCTGGTAGGAGTATCTGATGGCGGAAGCCCCACAGGACGGCATGGTGTCAGCGCTCGGCGCCAACGGCCGAAACGCCGTGTCGCTGGGACGGATAACCCAACGGACGACACCGAGTTCAGTCGCACATGTGCTGCGTACCGCCATCCTGGACGGCACGCTGCAACCGGGGAGCCAGCTTCGTGAAACCCATCTCGCGACAGACCTGGGCGTCAGCCGTGCGCCGTTGCGCGAGGCACTGGGCATCCTCGCCGAAGAGGGACTGATCGAGAAGATTCCCTACCGCGGTGCGTTCGTGGCCGAGGTGAGTGCCGAGGGCATGGCCGAAATCGCCAGTCTCCGCAAGCGTCTCGAACCGTATGCGATCGAGTTGGCGTTGCCTCGCCTGAGCGGATCCGCTCGGGTGAAGGTGACTCGCGCACTGGAGGACATGTCGATCGGGGCGGACAACAACGACCCGGCGGCCACGATCGACGCACACATGAGCTTCCACCGCGCGTTCTACGAATTATCCGGTCACAAACTGCTTCTGGAGTTGTGGCGAAGCTGGGAAGCCCAACTGCAACTGTTCTTCTCGGCCGATCATCAGGTGTTCGCGAATCTGCATGACGTGGTCACCGAGCACGAACGGCTGTTGCAGATCGCCGACACCGGCGATCTCGAGGCCATCTCCGCCGAGATCGACCGTCACGTCCATGGAGGCCGGCCGCAAGCCGAGATTGCCGCGGCTACCGCCAGGGAGGCGTGACCCCGGTCGACTGTCGAGGTCGGCAGAAAGTGATTGCGGTCACGCCCCGATCCGCGTAGATTGTCGACAGTAGTACAAATAATGGGTTCCCGGCGGTCCTCAGCCGCTCCGGCCCAGTCGGGCCGTATCCCGAAATCACGAGGTCACACATGGCGATCACTCGCGCCTCGAGGCCGGAGGCGTTGACGACCGGCGCGGGCCCGAACGTCCACGAGCAACGAGGGAGATCCCGCATTGCCCACATCAACACTTGATGCCGTCGTCATCGGAGGCGGCGTCGCAGGCATGTCCGCCGCCTGGTTGCTGCGGCACCGAAATATCGTGCTGCTGGAGGAATCTGACCGCTTGGGCGGCCGGATCAGATCCGAACCGCGGGGCGATTACTGGTTGAACCTGGGGGCGCATCTCTTTCCTGGGCCGGGCTCTACCGTCCATCGCATGGTCGAGGACCTTGGCCTGGAAACCGTCGAGATACCCGGCTCCAAGACCGGCATGTACTTCGACGGGCGGGTGCGCGTGCATGACCGCATCGAGGCCTATCCCCTGCTGTTGCCGTTGTCGATTCGGGAACGCTTCGCGTTGGCCACGGTAGGGCTACGCCTGCTGGCCCTGGTCAAGAAGTGGCAGCGGGTCGCGATTCCCCGCCGCGGAGAATCCGAACAGGCCCGCCGGCTTCGCCTGGCACAGGCCGAATCTCAGCGCTCTTTCCGCGATGTCCTGGGACGGCCCTGCGGTCGCATCAACGAACTGTTCGAAACTGCCGCCCGGCGGTCGAGTTGTGAGATTCACGAACAGAGTGCGGCAGTGGGCGCAATGCTGTTCGCCTCCCACTGGAGCGGGAAGAACGACAGCACCGCACTGAACCTCCTGGGCGGCTCGGGCAAGCTACCCGAGGCCGTGCATGCGCAGTTGAGGGACAAGGTCCGCCTGGGAACCCGTGTCCTCGAGGTCCGCGACGTCCCGGACGGGGTCGAAGTCCGGTATGAAGACAGCTCCGGAGAGCACCGCGTGCCGGCCCGGCACGCTGTCGTGGCAGCGCCCGCAACCGCGGCCCGCCAGATCATTCGCGGACTCCCCCAGGATGTCGATCAAGCGCTCGCCGCGGTTCGTTACGGCCAGTTCGTTGTGCTCGGCATCATCACCAAGGAACACGATCCGATGCCCTGGGACGACGTCTACGCCCTCACGACTCCAGGGCTGGCGTTCTCGATGTTCTTCAATCACGCGAACCCATTGCGTAACGGTGCCAGACGTATTCACGGCGGCAGCCTGATGTGTTACGCCGGCGGAGATACCGCCCGCGCAGCCATGTCGTGGACTGACGAGCAGATCGAGAACGAGTTCACCCGCGACCTGCTACGGGTATACCCGCAACTCGAGGGACTCATCGAAGAAACCGTCGTGCAGCGATGGACCACCGGCAGTCAATACCGGCCGCCAGGCAGGGAGTCGTTCTCGGCCCTGGACCGCTACGCCGAACAACCGGACACAACCATCCATCTGGCCGGCGACTACTACACCCCATTGGGTCAGATCGAGACTGCGGCACGCTCAGGGGCGGCCGCGGGCCGTCGCGTCCTGCAGGCCCTGGACACCGACGGTGTGGACCACCCGGCGGCATCGATTCCAGGTATCGGCGGAACGGGGCTTCTGCCGCAGCACACCGACGATTAGCTTTTCGATATCTGCACTGGAAAGTCATGTGACACAAAAGAAAGCGACGGTCGTGATGATCCGTGCGATTCTTCAACTCCATGCTGCACCAGGGCAGCGGGACCAGCTGCTCGCCCATTACGAACGGAACGAGGTGCTGGACGCCAGTAGCAGCTGGCAGTGGACGAGCGGAGAAGTCGGGTTGGACCTGACCGATGACCACACGGTCGTCGTGACCTCGACCTGGCCATCGGTCCAGAACTACCACGGGTGGCTTGCGTCGACGGCCCGGCGGGACGTCCTGACGGCGATGCAGCCATTGCTCGATCCGCACCGACCGGCCGTCACACAAGTGCTGCAGCTGGCCCAAACCCGCCAGGCGGGTGTTCGATGAGTTCGGCGGTGGAGCCGCCCACCCCACGCGAGGTCGCGCCACAGCGGGCCGAAACGGCGGACGTCCGGCGTGCGGTCGTGGCCGCGAGCATCGGAAACTTCGTCGAGTGGTTCGATTTCGGTTTCTACGGATACCTCGCCGCGACCCTGTCGGTGGTGTTCTTCCCCAGCGACAATCCGACGACCGGGCTGCTCGCCACCTTCGCCGTATTCGGTGCGGCGTTCGTCATGCGGCCCCTCGGCGCAATCTACTTCGGGTCCGTCGGCGACCGCATCGGTAGGAACCGCGTGCTCGCGGTGACGGTCCTGGCGATGTCCGCGGCCACATTCGCAGTCGGGCTCCTGCCGACGTACAGCGCGATCGGGATGTGGGCACCACTGTTGTTGTTGGCCCTGCGCATGATCCAGGGGTTCGCCGCCGGAGGCGAGCCCGGTGGAGCCGCGACGTTCCTTGCCGAATACTCACCCGCGCACCGGCGCGGCTTCACCGTCAGCTTCTGGCACTTCTCGAGCTTCGCCGCGCTCATCTGTTCGGCAGGACTGACGCTGTGCCTGTTCGCTGCGACCACCGATGCCCAGATGCAGACCTGGGGTTGGCGCATTCCGTTCCTCATCGCCCTGCCCGCAGGGGTGATCGGCCTGTATCTGCGGCTGCGGATCGACGACACACCGGAATTCCGCCGGCTGGAGCGTGCTGGCAAATCGGCGAAAGCCCCGCTACGCGAAGGCGTCTCCAAAGACCTGCGCCCGATGCTGCAGACCTTCTTTCTTGCGGCCCTGCAGCAGTTCGGCTTCTACACCGTGTTCGTCTATATCGCGATCTACGTCGTCGCGGAGGCCGATCAGTCCAGTGGCGCAGGATCGTTCGTGACGATCGTCGCGGTCACGGTTGCCATGGCAATCGTGAGCCCGGCCGGTGCGCTGTCCGACAAGGTGGGCCGCAAGCCGGTGCTGGCGGGTTCGTGCATCGCCATGGCGGCGCTGGCCTGGCCGATGCTCACGCTGCTGACCCATTCAAGCCTCGCCATCGCCGTCCTGGCCGCGGCCGTGCTGGCGGTGCCACTGGCGATGTTCATGGGCGCCGCGGGCGCCACCTTGCCCGAGATGTTTCCCTCAGCGCGGCGATACTCCGGAATGTCACTGTCTTTCGGCCTGGCCTCCGCGGCGTTCGGGGGTACCGCGCCGTATCTCGCGACCTGGATGATCGCGCAGACGTCGAATCCGTTGGCGCCGGCCTACCTTCTCGCCGGGGCGGCCGTGATCTCGTTCATCGCGACTCTCAGCCTGCGCGAGACGGCCGGGCTCGACCTCTCCACGATCGGGTCGGTGGACCGGTGACCAAGACCGCCTACCGCGCCGCACAATTGTATGACGGGCTCGGATCCCCGCCGCTGTCTCGGGCCACCGTCCTGGTGGAGGACGGGATCATCACCGACGTCGGAACAGATGTCGCGGTCAGTGCGGACTGCGACGACGTCGACCTGGGCGACGTCACCGTGCTGCCGGGCCTCGTCGACGCGCACGTCCACCTCGTGTGGGGTGCCGAGGCGGTTCCGCACCAACCGGTCGAGCTCGACGGCCACCGTCGCACCCTGTTACGAATGGCAAGGCGCGCCGCACAAACCCTTGCCCACGGCGTCACCACGGTTCGCGATCTCGGCTCCACCGACTCGCTCGCGATCGACCTGGCCGAAGCCATCGACGCGGGTGACGTTCCCGGGCCACGCGTCATTGCGGCGGGCAGGGCCATCGCCATCACCGGCGGTCATGCCTGGCAGATCACCGCCGAAGCCGATGGCGCCGACCGCATCCGCGCGGCGGTGCGAACCGAGATCAAGCGGGGTGCCTCGGTGATCAAGCTGATGGCATCGGGCGGCGTGTACGACACCCGCGCAGGGTTGAACCAGCCTCAGCTGACCGCCATTGAGATGGAAGCCGCGGTCGAGGCAGCGCACAACGCGGGACTGAAGGTGGCGGCACACGCCTACACGCCAGGACCGATCCAGTCCGCCGTGGCCGCCGGGGTCGATTCGATCGAACACGGCAGCTTTCTGGACAAAGCGACCGCGGATCTGATGGCCACGCGTGGAACATATTTCGTGCCCACTGCGATGGCCGCCGAGCTGATCGTGCGCAACGCCGAAACGATCGGAACGCCGCTGCACATGCGGGACAAGGCACTCAAGGTCCGCGACGCGGTGCGCCACGCGATCGCCACCGCACTGCACACGGGCGTCCCGATCGCTGCCGGAACCGATGCCGGCGGCGCGGGCATCAAGCACGGGACCCTCTACGAGGAGGCAGCGATCCTTGCCGACTGTGGTGCCACGGTGACCGACGTCGTCCGCATCTGCACCTCGGCCGGCGCAGCACTGTGCGGGCTTTCCGATCAGATCGGGGCGATCCGTCCCGGGATGCGCGCCGACCTGCTGGCGGTACGCGGCGACCTGGCAACCGATGTCCGGCGGCTGCGGGAGGTGGCGTTGGTGCTCAAGGATGGACGTCCGTGCACTGAGTAAACGCCGACGCCCGGCGTACGGATCATGAGACCATGGGCCGTGCAGCCGCACAATATCGATCTGAACCTGCTGAGGCCGCTGAGCGTGTTGCTCAGGCTGTGCAACGTCACCCGCGCGGCCGAGGAGCTCAATCTTTCCCAGTCCGCGACGAGTGATGCTCTGCGCCGCCTGCGGCGGGCACTGGACGATCCACTGCTGGTCCCGCACGGGCGCAATCTGGTCCGCACCCCGTACGCGGAGTCGATTGTGGGATTGGTCAACGACATTCTCCGCATGTCCGAACAACTCAGCATCAATCGTCCGCTGTTCGACCCGGGCACCGCGGATCGCACCTTCACGCTGATGGCCGGTGACTATGTCCTGCATACGATCGGTGGCCCCCTGCTGAAGCACACCTCAGAATCCGCACCGGGAGTGCGGATCGAAATGAGGGACCTGGTCGACGATTTCGCCGATACCGTGCGACGCGATGAGGTGGACGTCCTGATCACCTCGGCGACCCTGGCTCAACATCTGGAAGACCTGCCGCGCCGCTTCGTGTTCAGCGACACCATGGTGTGTTGTGGCTGGTCACACAGCGCAGCGTTTCAGGGGGCGGCCGCCGGTCCGACACTGGCCGCGGAGACCTTCACCAAGCTGGGGTACGTCCAGTACGGGCCTGGGGATCTGGTGGCCCTGGCCGATCGGACACTGCGCGCGGCAGGGCTGGACCCACGTGTACAGGCGCGGGTGGAAAGCCAGCTACTCGTGCCACGTCTGCTCCGCGGTACCGACCTGATCGCGCTGGTACCGCGGCGCCTCGCCGAGACCATGGCAGCCGACAACGAACTCGCCTTCGTCGGACCGCCGGTGCCGATCCCGCGCATCGAACACTTCGCCGCCTGGCATCCCAGGCACGACGCTGACCCGGCACATGCCTGGTTTCTCGACTTACTGTGCACATTGCCGGGTTTGGACGGGGAAGAGGTCCTCGACTAGGGCTGCGGCCAGGTGTCGGAAAGCGTGTAGCCGGTCGGGAACGGATCGGCCGGATCGAGGCCGACCTGACTGATTTCGGTGATGAACGCCTGCCCGCTGATGCGTGGAATGACGGCGTCATAGGGCCCGACGGAGGCCATCCGGTCGATACGGCTGTCGAACCTCGAACCGATCACCGATTCGTGAACGAAGCGCTCCCCCACCCCGATGAGGCCTTTCGCATTGAGCACCGCCAGCCGGGCCGAGGTGCCGGTCCCGCATGGCGAGCGATCGAGCCGGCCGGGCGAGACAACCACCGCGTTCCGTGACGTCAGGGCACCCTCTGTGCGCCGGAGTGGGCCGACGAACTCGGTCTGGGTGATGCCGGCGAACTCCGGGTTCTCCGGGTGAACGACGGGAATCTGCTCGGCGGCAGCGGCTTTGACCCGTTCACCGAGATCACACAGGTCGCGGGCTTCATCAGGTGTCAGGCGCAGCCCCAGTTCCTCTGCCGACGCGAGCACATAGGCCATACCGCCCCAGGCCACATCAACGGTCAGAGTGGAGTGTCCCTCGAGCTCCAGCGGCACACTCAGGCGGTAGACGAAGGCCGGCTGGTTCTCGAACTCGACACTGGTGACCTTGCCGTTCTCGCACTGACACCGGATCCGGATGAGCCCGGCAGGCGCCTCCAGCACGATCTCGGTGACCGGTTCGACCATGCGGATCATGCCGGTCTCCAGCAGCGCCGTGGTCACGCAGATCGTGTTGGAACCGGACATGGCCGGATACTCGGTGGCTTCGGCGATCACATAGCCCAGCCGCGCCTGTGGATCTGAAGCCGGCACAATGTAATTCACACAGTGGGTGACGGCGCCCCGCGGTTCGTGCAGCAGCAGTTTGCGTAGGTCGTCGTCGTGATCTCGGAAGAACTTCATCTTCTCGAACACCGTCGCCCCCGGGACATCGCCGATGCCACCGGTGACCACATTGTTGACCTCACCGCCGACATGACACTTGACCACATTGACCATCCGGCTCCAGCGCATTGCGTCCTCCCGTGCTGTTGTCCCGGCTGCCTCGGATCGGCGTCGCCAGGGCCACGGTTGCAGCCATGGCCCTGGCGACTTTCCCTCATCCGATGAGGTTATGAGTAGTTCAGCCCCGTTTCGGCGACCAGCTTGCGCAGTTCGTCGAGTTTCTGCGGCTCCAGCTCACTGTAGGGGGCACGAGGCTTGCCGAGATCGACACCGACGGCCTGGGCGACAGCCTTGGTGGAGACTGCATAGCCTTCCTTGCCGAGGAAGTCGAACACATTCCACAGCCGGCGGAAGATCTCCAGCGCCTCCGCGGACTTACCCGCCTTGGCCAGCTCGAAGATGGCCACGCATTCTTTGGGCGCGAAATTCGGTGCACCCCAGATCGATCCCGCGGCGCCGGCCGAGAAGGCAGGCAACACGATGGTGTCCCATCCGACGAAGGTGTCGATCGCATCGCCGAGATTGAAGACCAGGTCGAATGCCTGCTCGATCGAACCTGAGGTGTCCTTGATGTATTTCACGGCATCCGTGCGCTCCAGGAGCTCGCGGTAGAACGGGCGATCAAGATTCATGCCCGTCACGCCGGGCAGGTTGTAGGCGATCAGCGGGATTCCCGCTGCGTCACCGATAGTCGCGAAGTACTCGATCACCTCTCGGCGTGTCGGCGCTTCGTAGAACGGCTGAACCACCAGCACCGCGTCGGCGCCCGCTGCCGCCGCGTGCTTGGACAGTTCGACCGCCTCGGCGGTGCGCGTCGAACCGGTCTGCGGCGCAACGGGAACCCGACCCGCAGCCTGTTCGATGACGATCTCGTTCACCCGCTTGCGTTCGTCAACGGTCAGTGCCGCGAATTCACCCGTGCTGCCACCGGGCACCAGACCGTGCAGACCGTTGTCGATCAGGAAATCGACATGCCTGCGTAGGCACGCCTCGTCGACCTCGCCGTCCGCGCCGAACGGGGTGGATACAGCGGCAAGGATGCCCCCGAGCTTCTTCGTCATTCTTGTTCCTTTGCAGTGGGATTGAGACGGCGACTGGTAATCGCGAATGGTCCGAGCTAACCGCTCACCGTCACTATAACTAGATTGCACATTGTCGACAAGCGCACAATAAATAACATCAGAACCGCACCGCTTCGACGAACTTCGCCAGCTCCTGGTTCTCGTCCTGCTTGAATGCGCTTGCGGGACAACCGTCATAGGCGATCTGGCCCTGGTCGAAGAACATCAGCCGATCTGCCGCCTTGGCCGCAAACGCCATATCATGGGTCACCAGCGCAACGCTGATGCCGTCGTCCCGCTTGAGCCGCGTCAGCACACTGAGCACCTCGGCGGCGACGGGAGGGTCGAGCGCCGACGTGATCTCGTCGCACAACAACAGTCGCGGGTGCATCATCAAGGCACGGGCGATCGCCACCCGCTGCCGCTGGCCGCCTGACAGTTGATGCGGCTTGGCGGTGATGAATCCACTCATGCCGACTTCGTCGAGCGCTTCCTCCGCGCGCGCCCGCAGCTTCTTCGCGCTTTCCTTGTGCACGATCTTCGGCGCGAACGTCAGATTGGCCAGCACGTTCATGTGGGGCCACAGCGTATAGGACTGGAAGATCATGCCGATGGTCGATTGCGCCTGTGCCCACGCCTCGGTGTGTTCACCGTCTTCGAACACGCGCTGCCCGTCAAAATCGATGGCACCCGAATCTGCCTGAGTCAGACCGGCAATGACCCGCAACAGCGTGCTCTTGCCGGAGCCGCTACGGCCGATGATCGCGGTGATCTCACCCGCATGGAAGTCAAGGCTGACGTTGTCGAGAACCTTGGCCGCACCGAACTCTTTGCAGAGCTCGCGCACGCTGATCAGTGCATCGGGCTGCGAGGCGTCCTGGCTGTCGACGCCGTCGCCGACCGCCGTTGTCGTCGAATTGTTCATGCGATCACCGGTTGCTTCGTGTGTTTCGGGCTTGCCGGCGCGAGGTCCTGGCGTTGTCTGCGCCGTTCCAGATGACTCACGAGCAAGGACAGCGGGAAGGCGACCACGAAGTAGACAACCGCTGCGCCCGTGAGGATCTCCAGAGACCGATAGGTCTGCGCGGCCGCGGTGTTGGCGGCGAACATCAGGTCGACCACGCCGATCACCGATACCAGGGCGGTGTCCTTGAACCCGTTGATGGCGATCGTCAGCAGCGCAGGCAGCTGTTGGCGCAGCGTTTGGGGCACGATGATCGACACCACCTGGTGATACCGGTCGACTTGCAGAACCTTGGCGGCCTCGAGCTGCTCGGCGGGCACGGACTGGAATCCGGCCCGGTAGACCTCTGCCACTTGGGCGGTGAGATTTGCACTGATGGCGATGACGGCCGCGACGAAGCCCGAGAGACGGATATCCAGCAATATGGGCAACGCGTAGAACATCCAGAACAGTTGAATCAGAACCGGTGTGCACCGGAACAACTCGATGTAGCCCTGCGCAATCCATCGGATCAGGTCGAACTCCGCCATCCGCGCCAATGCGACAGGTACCGCCGCGACCGCACTGATCACGATGACCAGCAGGGTGATCGCCAGACTTGTCTTCAATCCTTCCAACAGATTTGGAAGGACATCCCAGATCACGCCCCAGTCGGTTTTGTTCATGCCGCTATCCCACCCTCAGCGTTCCGAGGTTCGCGACGTCGATGTAGCCGACCTTGTCGAAGGCGCGGTCACGTTCGCCGGAAGCGATCGCCTCGCGAATCGCGACATTGAGCATCTGCAGCGAGTGTGCGTCGATGTCGGCCGCCACTCCATAGGAAACGGGTGCCACCCAGATAGGGGTATCGGGCACGACGATTGCCAGTGCGGGATCCGAGCGGACCTGCCCCAATGCCGTGCCGTAATCGGTGAATTGCGCCGGCGCGCGGTCGGCCTTGACCGCCTGGATCGCATTCGTCCACGAGTCGACGCTGAGGGTCTGGAAACCGGCGGCCTTGACGGCGGCCTCGTGCGCGGAGCCCTGTGAGGACGCGACCGGCTTGCCGGTAGCCATGATCGCGGCTGTGCTGTTGAGGCCACCGTCGCGCTTCACCACCCACACGCCGTTGTCCTCATAGAAGGGGTCGGTGTACATGATCGTCATCGATCGCTCGCCGGTGATGTCCAGCCCGGCGGCCATGTCGTACTTGTCGGCCTGCAGACCCGCGACGATGGTGCTCCACGAGGCAGGCACCGGGGTGAACTTGACGCCAAGGTTCTTGGCAAGGGACTGCAACGGCAGTAGCACCGGACCCGTCCAGGTGCCGTTGTTCTCGACGACCATCGGCGCAAACGGCGCGACGCCGACGCGCAGTTCTCCGCGTTGCTTGACCGCGTCGGCCCACCCGCCCTGTGCGGCCGCCGCGGCGGTGCTGCCTGCGCCCATCTTGCCGCCGAGCACCCCGGCCAGTACGGCCACGACGACCAGGGCCACGATTCCCAGGGACTGCTTCGTCGACTTCTTCACTAATTGCTCCTTCGGTGAAGCCCCTGCAATGATTGTTACATTGTCGACTGTTATACAAGTGTCTCAGGTCACCGTCAAGGGCCAGTGTGATGAGAGCCACGCAGCTACGGCGTCGGGCGGCCCCGAGAGCAGCGCAATGGTCGCTCGCAGCGCGGCGGGCCAGCCATTGCGCTGTTCTCGGGGGAAGCGGCAGGAACTAACCCAGGCCCGCGAGCCGAATCAGCACGGCGAAACCGTCGTCGGTGCCGGGCCAGTGCGCCCGCACGGCGTCGAGGCCGGCGCGCCGCACGACGCTGCGCAGCACCGCGATGACGATGATGACGTCGTCGGCATAGCCGAGCACCGGGATGAAGTCGGGAATCAGGTCGATCGGCAGTGCCAGATACGCCAGCAGCAGCGCCAGCCGTATGCGCACCCCGCGGGGCAGGGATCGGTCGGCGGCCAGCCTGCGGATCAGCCGCAGTACGTCGGGCAGGATGCGCAGCGCCTCTCGCAGCAACGGGCCCCGCGGCCGCAGCACGATCAGCGCGGTGACCAACGCCACCCAGGCCACCACCAACGCGATGGCCAGGCCGATCAGCAGGTCCCACCAGAACGAGCCGGTCACGGGCTCGTCAGCACTCCGCTGACAATCCGGGCATCGGTGAACGCGGCGAACATCTCATCACCCGGTAGTTCAAAACCATTGGCGGCGTATGCCTCTTCGAGTGACTGCGACGACACGTCCCACCCGCGGCCGGCCAGGTAGTCCATGACGGGGCTGCGCCGGCCGTGGTAGACGAGCTCGGACAGCTCCCCATCGAACCCGAACCGTCGGAAGCCATCCGTCACCCCCCGCGACCGGTCCTGCGCGAGCGCCGAGGCATCGGGCAGGTACTCGGTGCCCAACTGGCTGCCCGTTGCGCTGAGTCGGGTGATGTTGTCGAACAATTGGTCCTGGGCGGCGGGCGGCAGGTAGATCAGCAATCCTTCAGCGATCCACGCCGTCGGGGTGCCGCGATCCAATCCGTTGTCGGTCAACGCCTGTGGCCAGTCATCGCGCAGATCGATGGCCAGCGGCCGATGTTCGGCGATGGGTGTCGCGCCCAATCCGGCGAGCGTCCTGGTTTTGAACTCGATCACCGCGGGCTGATCGATCTCGTACACGACCATTCCGGCCGGCCATGCCAGGCGGTAGGCGCGGGTGTCCAGGCCGGAGGCCAGGATCACTGCCTGACGCACCCCCGCGGCAGCCGCATCGGTGAACACGCCGTCGTAGAACCTGGTGCGCACCGCCATGGCCTCGGCGAGCTGCTTCCTGTTGAGCGCAGTGCCGCCCGCGGCGTCCTCACCGTCGAGCATCGTCGCCGCGAAATTACCTCCCACCGCGCGCACCAGAGGCTCGGCATACGGGTCCTCGATCAGCGGATCCGGTCCGCGTGACGCAATGGCGCGCTGTGCGGCCACCACCGTCGCGGTCGCGCCCACGCTCGACGCCAGATCCCAACTGTCGTCATCGGTTCGGCTCATCATGGCCTCCTTGCCGGTAGGTGAGTGTCCGGAACTGCTCGGCCACCTGTGCGTAGAGGATGGCGACCTTCTCGGCCGCAGCCTCGATGTGTTTGCGGGCCGGTGGCCGGGTTGGTTCGAAAGCCCGCTGCAACGTGCCGGCCAGCTGATCGGCCTTCTCCTCCATGCTCAGGTCGAGTTCGTCGGGCAGGAGCGGATCGGCCGCGAAGAATCCGAAGACGGTCGCGGTGAGTGGATAGTGCACCTCGGCCGGGCGCAACTCGTCGCGCAGCAGGCCGTGTTCGTGAACGATCTCCAGATAGTCGCGCCAGCCAACGAAATTGGCGCCTTCCATCGCCTTCTGGGAGCGGTCGGTGGCCAAGGCGTCCACCGTCTCGACATCTTGGGTATAGATGGCACGCAGCACCGGACGGCCCATCGCCTCCACGAAGATCCGACGCATCAGCAGGCTCGGCATCACCACCGGCGGGTCGGCCCGCAGGGCTTCGATGACCGCGTCGACCATCCTGGCGGTTTCGCGCGATCCGACCGCGCCGAGCATCTGCTCACGGGTACGCCAGTGCAGGTAGACCGTTCCCTTGCCGACCCCGGCCCGCCTGGCGACCTCGTCGATCCGGATCCGCCGATAGCCCCAGCGCAACAACAGATCCGACGCCGTATCGAGGATCCGGTCCGCCCGCACCCGTTGCGTGTCCGGCATCGTGCACCTCCCGTCGACTTCCCAGTGTTGACCAAAATACGGTTTTGGTCAAACGTTGTTTGATATCGATTGCTTAGAAACGGAGCGCACAATCGAAGGAGGACCAGTTTCAATGTGAGGGGAGCGGAACCAATGGTCAGAACACACACGGTTGTCGCGGGAGAAACGCTGTGGGCGTTATCTTTGCGGTTCTACGGCGAAGCGGAACTGTACCGACTGATAGCTACCGCCAGTGGCATCAACAACCCCGACACCATCGATGTCGGGCAACGACTGATCTTCCCCGGCTTCACCAGACACACCGTTGCCAGTGGGGACACCCTGTCGGAACTTGCGTCACGCTTTTACGGCGACACCAACCTCTCCCGACTGATCGCCGCTGCCAACGGGATCGCCGATCCCAACCGCATCCAGAGCGGGCAACGGTTGATCATCCCCGACATCACGCGACATACGGTTGCCGCCGGCGACACACTGCCGGACCTCGCGTCACGCTTCTACGGCGACGCCGCACTTGCCCCACTGATCGCCAGCGCCAACGGCATCACCAGCCCGAGCGCCGGGCAGGTAGTGGTCGTCTTCGCCGGCCGCACAGACGGCTTCGGGCTTCATATCGTCGAACGCAACGAGAACGACCCGCGGCTGTGGTACTACCGGTTCCAGACCGACGCGATCGGCTGGAACCCCGGCGTCAACGTCCTGCTTCCCGACGACTACCGCACCAGCGGGCAGACCTACCCCGTGCTCTACATGCTCCACGGCGGTGCGGCGGACTTCCGCCAGTTCGACTTTCTGGGCATCCGCAGTTGGACCGCGGGAAAGCCGATCATCGTCGTGATGCCCGACGGCGGGCAGGCGGGCTGGTACTCCAACCCGGTGGGCTCGTTCGTCGGCCCACGGAACTGGGAGACGTTCCACATCGCCCAGTTGATCCCGTGGATCGACGCCAATTTCCGAACCTACGCCGAGTACGACGGCCGTGCGGTCGGCGGATTCTCGATGGGTGGGTTCGGTGCGCTCAAGTATGCGGCGAAGTATTACGGCCACTTCGCCTCGGCGAGCGCGCATTCCGGTCCGGCAAGTCTGCGCCGCGACGGCGGCCTCGTCGTGCACTGGGCCAACTTGAGCTCGGCTGTCGTGGAGCTGGGCGGCGCCACGGTCTACGGCGTGCCGTGGGATGAGGCCAGGGTCAGCGCTGACAACCCGGTCGAGCGGATCGACAGCTACCGCAACAAGCGGATCTTCCTCGTCGCAGGCACCAGTCCGGACCCGGTCAACTGGTTCGACAGCGTGCAGGAGACCCAGGTGCTTGCCGGGCAGCGGGAATTCGGGGAAAAGCTCACCGAGGCAGGCATCCCGCATGAACGGCACGAGGTTCCCGGCGGCCACATCTTCCGGCCTGACCAGTTCGCCATCGACCTCGACGGCATCATCGCCCGGTTGCGGCCGGCGGCGTAGCCAACCTGCCGCCGAGATCATCGCAATGGTCGATCCCAGCGCCGAGGATCGACCATTGCGTCACTTTCCAGGAGGTCGCCAACCGCGTGCGAGCAGCGCGCTGCGGGCCTGGCGGACGATGTCCTCGCGACCGTCCTCTTTGATGACATGGATGACGTGCCAGCCGAGCCGCTGCAAGGTCCGGTTCACCCGCACATCGAGGACATACTGACGACGGTTGGTGAGGTGTTGTTCGCCGTCGTATTCCGCGCCGACCTGAAAGTCCTCCCAGCACATGTCGATCCGGCGGACGTAGTAGCCGCCTTCGTCGTAGATTACGAATTGTGTGGTGGGGCGCGGTAACCCGCCGTCGATGAACAGCAACCGCAGCCAGGTCTCCTTCGGTGACTCGGCGCCGCCGTCGACAAGAGATAGCGCAACGCGTAGCCGTCGCAATCCACGGACCCCGGGGTGACGCTTGGCGATGAGCAGCACGTCTTCGATCGGGTACGGGCAGGCGCTCATCAACGCGTCAAGGCGGGCGACAGCCTTGTTGCGTGGGAGATGACGGCCAAGGTCGAACGCAGTGCGTGCCGGGGTGGCGACCCGGATGCCTGCGATGGTGGTGACCTCGTCGGCGTGCACAGTCTCCCTGCGGACGATCAGGCCCGGCTGGCGTCGAGCCATCGTGATGAGTTCGACGGGGGCGTCGTCGCCGACCCACTTCGCGCCGTGCATCGCCGACGCCGCGACTCCGGTCACGACCGCATCGGGCGAGGCCAGTGAGGCGCCGACAATGCGGTCGCGTAGCGATGCGGCATGGTGCCGCGGGACATACACCCCGCGATACATGGGCCGGTAGTGGCTGCGCAGGTGCGCTCTGGTGAGGTGGCCCGCGGCTACGGCGTCACTGCCGAGGAAGGGAATCTGCACACTGTCTTGGACGCAGCGCGCGGTCGTTTGGCTCCCTTCTCCGCGAGATCAGCGTTTTGGCGGCCGGAACTGCCGCAAAGCCGCCATTGCGCTGATCTGGGCGCAGAAGAGCTACCTACGCCGCGACCGCAGATAGTCCCCGACCACCGCGGCGCCCAGCCCGTCAAGATCAGGCTCCACCACACGGCCGGCCACCCGCCGGGCCACCTGGTCGATGAACCTCGCGAGTCCGGGGTCAGAACCCAGCCGGAAAATCGTCACCTGTGCGCCCAGGCGTGCAACCTCGTCGAAACCCCGCACGGTGTGGGCGATGGTGCGCGGGTGTGGTGGGTAATCGAAGAACACCGAAGATCCCTCGCCATCCCGGAAATCTTCGAGATGGGCCGTCGGCTCCCCGTCGGTCACCACGAGCACCACGGGTTGCGCGTTGGGATGACGTCGCAGATGTCGGGACGCCAGCGCCAGGGCGTGGTGCAGATTGGTGCCCTGCTCGTAGACGCCTTCCAGTGCGGTCAGCTCGGCCGCCGACACTGTGCGGGCATAGCGCCCAAAGGCGATGATCTCCAGGTCATCTGAGCGGAACCGGGTGCTGATGAGATGGTTCAGGGCCAACGCGGTGCGCTTCATCGGCAGCCACCGGTTCTCCATCACCATCGAGAACGAGGTGTCGACCAGCAGGGCCACCGCGGACTGGGTGCGGGTCTCGGTTTCGGAGATCTCGACGTCCTCGACTGCCAACCGGATCGGTCGCTCTACCACTCCCGTACCGGCCTGGCGCAGCACCGCATTGGTCACGGTACGGGTGACGTTCCACGGCTCGGTGTCGCCGAATGCCCAGGGTCGCGTCGCGCCGGTCAACTCGCCGGCGGCACCGGCACGCCGGGTGTCGCGTTCCCCGTGTCTCCCGGAAAGCTGTTGGGCCACATCGCGCAGCGCGGTCTGACCGAGTTGACGCATCGCCTTGGGCGACAGCCGCCACTGCCCGTCCGAACCCCGGTCCAGGAAGCCCTGGTTGACCAGGGCGCGTTCCAGCTCGGCGAGGGTGCGGGCGTCGACGGCGGCCTCGTCGCCGAGCTGACGGGCCAAAGCCTCGAGATCGACATCGTCCATGGACGCGCCGGCGTAACTCTGCGACAGCGCGTCGGCCAGCTGCTCCAGCTCGCCGATGTCGGCGAGCGCCTGGGCGCCCTCCCCCATGCCCATCGGATTGTCACCGGAGAACCGCTGCGAGCCGTTCCAATCCTCACCGGGCCGCGCCGCCTGCAGGTGCGCGTCCAGCCGGTTCAGTGCGTTCATCAGCGACGGCGAGCCGAAGGCCTGCTGCGCCAATGCATCCAGCTCGGCGCGCTGCTGCTCGGACAATGAGTTGCGGAACCGCTGCGCGGCGGCGGCCCGCTGGGCCAGCGAGTCCAGCAGCTCGTCGATGTTCTGCGGGTTCTCGGGAAAGAACTCGCCGTGCTTGTTCATGAACTCTTGAAAGTCGGTTGAGGTGTCTTCACCGCGAGAGTGCTTGTCCAGCAGATCATTGAGGTCGTCGAGCATGTCGTTGACCCGTTGGCGGTCCTCGTCGGTGGCGTTCTCCAACGCGTCCTTCATCCCGGCGAAGCGCTGATCGAGCATTTCACGGCCGAGCAGATCCTTGATCTGGTCGTACTTCTCGCGGGCCTCGGGTGACCGCCATGAGTATTCCGAGAGCTCCTGGACCGCCTTGGCCGGTGACGGGGATAGCGCATCCAGTTGCAGCTCACCGAACCGGGCATCGTCGTCCAACGCCCGCGCCAGTTCCTTGCGCTCGGCCAGCACGGCCTCGTCGAGCAGCTTCTTGATCTCCTGCAGGGTGCCGTCGAGGTTGTTGTTCTGCAACAACTCCCGACGGCGCCGGTTCGCCTCGGCGGCCAGCCGGTCGGTGCCCCGCATATCGCGCGTGCCACGCCGCAACAACTCCGACAGGGCGCGCCGCGGGGAACTGCCCTCCATCACGTTCTGGCCGATCTGCTCCAGTGCGTCGCGCAGATCGACCGGCGGTGCCAGCGGGTCCGGCCCGCCGGTGTACCGCGAATACCGCGAGGTATGGCCGTGGCTAGGCATATTTGTCGCACTCCTCAACGCAGCTCGTCCCTCGCTGCTTGATCGTCGCGCTCCTAGCCATAGACGGTTTCGCCCTCCCCCGAAACCTTGTCGATGCGTTTGGCCAGATACAGCGCTTCCAGGGCCAACTCGACCGCGGCGGCACGTTCACCGTCGGACTGGGCGCCCAGCCGGGTCGCGAGCGCGTCGATCACCGGCAGGTCGGGCAGCGCCGCCAACACGTCCTTGGCCGACACCCGCTCACCGGTGGTCACCGGCGAGCCCTCCTCGACCGCCAGCACCAACGGGCCGACGTCGATACCGCCGAGCAGCCGCTGCGCGGTGTCCGCGGTCGCGCGGCGCAACAGATGCTCCAGCACGGCCTGCTCGCGGCCTTCCTCGCCGGTCTCGAACTCCAACTTGCCGCGCAGCACGTCGATCACCGTGGACAGGTCGACCACCCGCGCGACCGGATCGTCCTCACCGAGGATCGCCGACCGGTGCCGGGCCGAGGCCGCGACGGTCTCGGCGGCCGCGATCGCGAACCGCGCCGATACGCCTGAGCGCTGGTCGATCGAATTGGACTCACGCAGATTGCGGGCGAACCGGGCCAGCACCGTCAGCAGATATTCCGGGACCTCCGCGGACAGGTGGGCCTCCTGGCGGATCACGCCGATCTCCGCCTCGATCTCCAGCGGGTAGTGGGTGCGGATCTCGGCGCCGAACCGGTCCTTGAGCGGGGTGATGATCCGGCCGCGGTTGGTGTAATCCTCGGGATTCGCGCTGGCGACGACCAGGACGTCCAGCGGCAGCCGCAACGTGTAGCCACGCACCTGGATGTCGCGCTCCTCCATCACGTTGAGCATCGACACCTGGATGCGCTCGGCCAGGTCGGGCAGCTCGTTGACGGCCACGATGCCGCGATGCGCACGTGGGATCAGCCCGTAGGCGATCGTTTCCGGGTCCCCGAGGCTGCGACCCTCCGCCACCTTGATCGGGTCGATGTCGCCCACGAGATCGGCCACGCTGGTGTCGGGGGTGGCCAGCTTCTCGGCATAACGTTCGCTGCGGTGGCGCCACGCGACCGGCAGGTCGTCCCCGGAGTCCGCGGCACGCCGGATCGACTCCGGTGTGATCGGGGTGAAGGGATGCTCGTTGAGCTCGGAACCGTCGATCACCGGCGTCCACTCGTCGAGCAGGCCGGTCAGTGCGCGCAGCAGCCTGGTCTTGCCCTGCCCGCGCTCACCCAGCAGCACGATGTCGTGCCCGGCGATCAAGGCCCGCTCCAGCTGCGGGATCACCGTGTCCTGGAAGCCCAGGATGCCTGGCCACACATCGCGGCGCTCCGCCAGCGCAGACAGCAGGTTCTCCCGGATCTCGGCTCTGATGCCCCGTTCACGATGCCCAGAAGCACGCAGCTCGCCGACCGTGCGGGGAAGGTCCTTGGGTTGACTCACCACTCCACGCTACGACTGTGTGCGCCGGTAAGCATCGCCACCTTCCTGACTCGCGGTTCGGCATAGGCCTACAAAGTCGTGGCGACCGGGCCACGACCGGTAGTCTGCGCCCATGCCGTTGGCTAGCGGTCAGGTCTTCGCGGGGTTCACCATCGTCCGGTTGGTGGGCACCGGTGGCATGGGCGAGGTGTACCTGGCGTCCCATCCGCGGCTGCCGCGTGAGGACGCCCTCAAAGTGCTGCCCATCACCGTCAGCGCGGACGACGAATTCCGGCAACGGTTCATCCGCGAGGCCGATATGGCGGCCACGTTGTGGCATCCCCACATCGTCGGGGTGCACGACCGCGGCGAGTTCGAGGACCGGCTGTGGATCTCGATGGATTACGTCGACGGCCACGACGCGGCACGGCTGCTGCACGACGCGTACCCGTCCGGTATGCCCGCCGACGATGTGACCGAGATCATCACCGCGGTCGGCGACGCCCTCGACTATGCCCACCAGCGCAAGTTGCTGCACCGCGACGTCAAACCCGCCAACATCCTGCTGACCAGCAAACAGGGTGCAAAGCGGCGAATCATGCTGACCGACTTCGGCATCGCACGTCGCGCCGATGAGGTGAACGGGCTGACGTCGACCAACATCACGGTCGGTTCGATGTCCTACACCGCGCCCGAGCAGCTGATGGGCCAGCCGATCGACGGCCGTGCCGACCAGTACTCGCTGGCCGCCACCGCCTACCGATTGTTCACCGGCGCACCGCCCTTCGCGCACAGCAATCCGGCCGTGGTGATCAGCCACCACCTGAATTCGCCGCCACCCAAGCTCGCTGCCACCAAACCCGAACTGGCCGCGTTCGATTCGGTGATGGCAAAGGCGCTGGCCAAGGATCCGAAGGACCGCTACGACACCTGCCACGACTTCGCCGTGGCCCTGACCGAGGCGGGCGCCGAACCGGCCGAGACCGCGCGACTGGTGCTGCCGTCACGGCCGCCCGCTCCGGCCGGCCCTCCCCCGCCGAGCGCCGCGCCGACGCCAACACCCACGCCGACACCCGTGCCGTCCCCGCCACCGATCCCGATGTCGCCGTCGGACCCGCGGCGATCGGAGCCGCCGTCACTGTTCGGTCCGTCGTGGACGCCGAACGAGCCACCGCCGCGCGGTCAACCGGGCATGAATCAGCCGCCACCGCCGCCCAACTACGGACCGCCGCCGCTGCCGTATTCACGGCCGCCGCGGAAGTCGAAAAAACCGCGCCGCAAGATGATCGTGGCGGCGGCCGCCATCGGTGCGGTCATCCTGCTCGTCGGCGGTATCACGCTGGCGGTGACCTCGGGTGGCGATGAGTCCTCGACCGCGGGCGACGCCACCACGACCACGACGGAGTCCGAAACCAGCACCACCGAGACGACGGCGACGAGCGCGGCTCAGCCGGCCGGGCACTCGTACACGATCGCCGACTACATCCGCGAGAACAAGCTCGTCGAAACACCGATCCACCGCGGCGATGCCGGCGCACCGGTGTTCACGATGCCGACCCCGCCCGGCTGGGCCGACGCGGGCCCGCGCACCCCGGCCTGGGCGTACTCTGCGATCGTCAACGACACCATCACCCCGACCGATCCGCCGTCGGTCATCTCACTGATCTCCAGGCTCGTCGGTGACGTCGACGCCAACAAGCTGCTCGATCTGGCCCCCAACGAGTTGCAGAACCTCGCCGAGTACGAGTCGGTCAGCGGGCCGACCCGGGGCACCCTCGGCGGATTCCCCGCCGTCTCGCTGGCCGGGTTTTACGTCAAAGAGGGCAAGCGCCGCGCGATCACCCAGACCACCGCGGCGGTGGAGAGCCCGGGCGGATTCTTCGTCCTGCAGATCAACGCCGACTCGCTGTCCCGCGATATGAACGCGCTGACCGACGTCAACAAGGTCATCACCCGCGAGGCCACCATCACCCCGTAGCGGCGATCAGGACTTCGACGGCGGCAGCATCTGGAAGCCGTTGAGGATCGTGTCGGAGTCACGCTTGTAGGTCGGGTTGTCCGGATCGGTGGTCTGCACCGTCACGGCCACGGCATATGTGGTGTCATCGGTGTGCATCACCGCGAACAGCACCATGGCCGGGTGCGGCGCCACCGTTCCCATCACCGGCATCTCGTAGTGCATGACCTTGGCGGGCAGGCCGCACAGCGTGTGTTCGGTGACCTCCACACCCGTCACGCCCAACTGGGACTCCAACGAGGCGCGCTGGCTGTCGAACACCACGTCGGGGTCCTCTTCGCCCGGCGCGCTCTCCAGTGTCACCACCGCCGTCGGCGCGAAGTTGTCGACGGCCAGGCTCCGGTTGGCCATCGCGAACCGGATCAGGTTCGAATCCATCATCGTGGAGCGTTCCCAGCCATCGGGCTGTGGAATCTTCAGCACCGGGTCGCCGTCGTCGACGGCCGGAACCGTGGTCAGCTCCGCGTCGACGGTGCTGCACTCCGACGCGCCGGAACCCGCGGCCTCCAACAGGTCTGGGCCTGCCACCGCGCGGGCATCGTCGGCGTAGCGCGTGCACGACGCCAACAGCACCATCGCCGCGGCCAGGGCCGCCGTCCTCAACGCAGTCTTCATGTCTACTGACCGTACTCAGTGGGCGAAGTGCCGGGCGCCGGTCAGGTACAACGTGATACCGGCCGCCTCGGCTGCTGCGGTCACCACGTCGTCGCGCATCGACCCGCCGGGGTGGACGATCGCCTTCACGCCGGCTGCGGTGAGCGTTTCCAGTCCGTCCGGGAACGGGAAGAACGCGTCGGAGGCCGCGACCGCCTCCTGGACCCGGTCACCGGCACGCTGCACGGCCAGCCGGGCCGCGTCCACCCGGTTCACCTGACCCATGCCCACACCGACCGTGGCGCCCTCCTTGACCACCACGATCGCGTTCGACTTCACCGCGCGACAGGTCCGCCAGGCGAACGCCAGGTCGGTCAGGGTCTGCGGGTCGGCGGGCTCGCCGGTGGCCAGTGTCCAGTTGTTCGGATCGTCGCCCTCGGCGTCGATCGCGTCCCGCTGCTGCAGCAGCAGGCCGCCGCTGATCTGACGCAATTCGGTGCCGCCGACCAGCGGCTCGGAGGCCACCAGGATGCGGATGTTCTTCTTGCGGGCCAGCACGTCCACGGCGCCGGCCTCATAGGCCGGGGCGATGATCACCTCGGTGAAGATGTCGGCGACGGTCTCGGCCATCTCCACGGTCACTTCGGTGTTCGCGGCGATGACGCCACCGAAGGCGCTCAGCGGATCGCATTCGTGGGCCTTGCGGTGTGCATCGGCCACCGACACCGAGGAGATCGCGATGCCACACGGGTTGGCGTGCTTGATGATTGCCACACAGGTCTGCTCGTGGTCGAACGCCGCGCGCCACGCCGCGTCGGCGTCGGTGTAGTTGTTGTACGACATCTCTTTGCCGTGCAACTGTTCTGCCTGCGCCAGGCCCGGCCAAGCAGAATCGTCGCGGTACACCGCGGCCTGCTGATGGGGGTTCTCGCCGTATCGCAACACCGCGCTGCGGTGCCAGGTGCCGGCGAACCACGCAGGCTGCGGCTGCACGGGATCCTCCGGGGCCAGCGTGGAGCCCATCCAACTGGCCACCGCGACGTCATACTCGGCGGTATGCCGGAAGGCCAACGAGGCCAGCTTCTTTCGCTCCTCCAGCGTGAACCCGCCGGCACGCACCGCGGCCAGCACCCCGTCATAGCCCAGCGGTTCGACGACGACCGCGACACTCGGATGGTTCTTGGCGGCGGCCCGCACCATCGACGGCCCACCGATGTCGATCTGCTCGACGCATTCGTCCACCGAGGCACCGGATTCCACCGTCTCGGAGAACGGGTACAGGTTCACCACCACCAGCTCGAACGCCTCGACACCGAGTTCGGTCAGCGCCGCGATGTGCTCGGGCTTGCGGGTGTCGGCCAGCAGCCCGGCGTGCACCCGCGGATGCAGCGTCTTCACCCGGCCGTCGAGCACCTCGGGAAACCCTGTCACCTCTTCGACGGGGGTGACCGGAACGCCGGTGGCCGCAATGGTTTTGGCGGTTGACCCGGTCGAGACGATCACGACGCCCGCCTCGTGCAGGCCGCGGGCCAGATCCGCGAGGCCGGTCTTGTCATAGACGCTGATCAACGCCCGCCGGATCGGTCTCTTGTCGCTCATCGCTGTGTCCTCAACATCCGAAGGTCGCCTTTCGTCCGGTCCAGGTCACGCCGCGGGTTGCCAGCGCGGCCAGCACGTCCACCAGCAATCGTCGTTCGACGATCTTGATGCGCTCGTGCAAAGTCTCTTCGGTGTCGTCGTCATGTACCTCGACGGGCTCCTGCGCCACGATCGGCCCGGTGTCCATCCCGGCGTCGACCAGGTGCACCGTGCATCCCGTCACGCGCACGCCGTAGGACAGCGCCTCGGGCACGGCATGGGCGCCGGGAAAGGCGGGAAGCAACGCCGGATGGGTGTTGACCACCCGGCCGGGGAAACGCGAAAGGAACTCCGGCCCAAGTATCTTCATGAACCCGGCAGAAACCACCAGATCCGGCTGATGTTCGGCGGTGGCGGCGGTGATCGCCGCATCCCAGGCCGGCCGGTCCGGATAATCGGCGAGGCGCACGGCGTACGACGGCACCCCGGCGTCGGCGGCGATGTCCAGGGCGGCGCACTTACGGTCCGCGCCCACCGCAACCACCCGCGCCGGATAATCGGCGACGGCCGCGGCCAGTAGCGATGCGAGCAGCGATCCGGTGCCTGAGGCCAGCACTACCAGCCGTGCCGGTGCACTCGGGGGCACACGTAGGGGTTGCTGCACGCGCAGCAGCCTAGTCGGCCACGTCGCGGGGCTTGTCGCGGGACACGTCCTCATCGACGATGAAGTGGTCCTCGGGATCGCCGAACGCGTCGGGGTCGGGCAGGACGGCGCCGTGGGGTTCCTCGACGACGTCGATGGGTTCTTCGGCTTCGAAGGCTTCGATCGCGTGGTCAGTTTGGCCGGCGTCGTCGGACACGTCCTGGGCCGGCCAGGCCACGATCGGCTCCCCGTCCGTCTGTGCGCCCGCCTCGTCCACGTCGTCGTCCACGATCTCGGCGTCGACAATCTCGGCGTCGACGAAGACCTCTTCCTCGAAGGCTTCCTGGGGCTCGTACTCCTGGTCGTACTCCCGGTCCTCGAATTCGGGCTCGGGCTCCGGTTCAGGCGCCGCCGCGGCAACACGCCGGGTCCGGATACGGCCGCGCGCGATGCCGCCCGACATCGCCACGGTCAGCCCGCCGATACCGGCAAACCACAAGAACACCCCAGGCGCGAACGTGGACTGATCCACGCCGACGTCACCGAAGTTGCCGAGCCGCCCGCTCCCGGCATAGCCGAGCACCGCCATCGTCACGGCCGCCACCGCCGCGGCGACCACCAGCTTGGCCAGGGCCTCAAGGGCAGGTAGCGGCCTGCGGGCACACTGCTGGCCGACCACCACCGCCGAGGCGGCACCGACGATCAGCAGCGCCACCCAGACCGGGCCCAGCGGTGGGGCAGGCACCGCGGCCAGTATCGGCACCGCCGGGATGTCGCCGCCGAACACCGTGAAGGAACTGAAGGTGGCCAGCCCGACGTGCGCGCTGGAGCCGACGGCGATCGCGGAGGTTCCGACGATCACATTGGGGATGTAGAGCACCGACAGCGCCGTCAGGCTGAGCTGCCCGAACACCGTGTCGGTGATGGCGTAGAGATCGTGCATGGTGGCCCAGTGCACGACCAGCGACGCGGCCGTGACCACGCCGGACAGGCCGAACAAGGCCAGCACGCCGGCGCCCGCGGCACGGAACGCGTCGGGCAGCCAGTCCGGCAGCGGGGAGGCGGCCAGGGTGCGTCGCCCCACGCGGGCGCCCACCCCGATCGCCGCACCGACCGCGTGCACGGCCAGTACCGCGACGAACGCGTGCAGCGCGCTGGGGGTCTGAAGTTCGGTGATCACCGAGGCCGCGTCGTGAATGATCGCCAGCATGATCGCGGCGATCAGCAAAGGCCCGCCCAGCGCCGAGCCGATCACCCAGCGCGTGACGAACCAGGATGAGTTGGGCGCCGTCGCCGCCGCCGTGGTGCGTGCGGTGCCCCACACCATCGCCAGCACCGGCAGCAGCGGCATCACGCCGAGTTCGCTACCGCCGATGGACACCGGCACCTGGTGCACACCCAGCCACATGCTCGCGATCGCGCCGAACGCGCCCGTCATATCGCTGTTGGCGATGAGCAGCTGCAACAGCGTCACCGCGGCGATGATGACCAACGCCACCACGGAAGGCCCGAACGCGACCCGGAGCAGCTCACGCGCCTGACGTGTGCCGACTGGTCGGTTTTCCACTAGCTGGGCCGCTCCTCGTAAAAGACCGCGCGTGCGCAGATCACGCACGCGCGGATCAGCTTACGACGGCGCAGGGCCAGATTGCTGTGAAGGTGACTGCTGTGCCTGCGGCTGTGCCGGAACCTGTGTGGTCGGCGCCGAGGCGTTCGACTGCTGCTGCGGCTGGCCGTAGGTGGGGAAGCCGGTGGGCGGGGTCGGCGGGCCGCTCTGCTGCCCTTGCTGACCCTGCTGGCCTTGCTGGCCCTGCTGCGAGGGGAAGCCACCGGTATTCGATCCGCCGGGGTAGCTGCCGTACTGCGACGGGTAGCCGGGGCGCTGCGAAGGCGCCTGCTGGTAGGGCTGGCCGCCGTGCTGCGGCTGGCTCTGCTGACCGTAGTACTGCGACGGGCCGCCGTACTGGCCGTACCCGGGCTGCTGGTCGTACGCAGGCTTGGGGGCAGGCGGGGTGAGCACACCGGCGTCGTACAGCAACGCCGCGATGGCGCAGCCGGCCTGGATCACGGTGAGCGCGAGAATCGCCCAGTAGGCCCAGGTGATGAAGTCGATGCCGCCGATGACGGCACTGATCACCAGCAGGGCCGCCAAGGTGGAGACCGCGGCCACGACGGCGGTCAGCTTCCGCTGCTTGGGCAGCAGGCTGACACCGGCCAGCAGGCCGGCCAGCAGGGCCGCGCTGGTGTCCACGCCCGAGGAGCCGCTCGACACCACGAAGCCGTCGGTGGCCTTCACGAGGTCGGCGAAGGTGAGCAGGTAGACGATGAGACCCAGCGCGGCGACTGCCATCAGCAGGAACTCGGGCAGGCTGCTGGCACCGGGCTCTGTGGGCTTCGCGAACTGCGGCTGGGTGGCGCCGTACTGGGAGCCTGATTGTGGGGCGGGCGGGTATCCGGGGCTACTGGGCGGGTACGTCATGACCTCTCCTGTGCTGATTGGGCGTCGCATCGTGCGTTCACACAAACATCAATACGGGCCGCCTGAGCGATTCGATCTTCCACGCTAGCGCACCCAGGTGTGTGGTCGGCACACACGATGTGTGACAGAGCGGTCTCAAGCAGATACCAGTACGGACGCGTCGGCCGAATCCTGTTCAGCAGCCTCGATTTCACGCACCAGAGGCAGCACCTTGGCGCCGAAATATTCGATTTCCTCCTGGAAGTGCAGGAACCCGCCGAGGATCAGGTCGACGCCGCGCTTGCGATACGCCGCAATGCGTTCCGCTATCTGCTCGGGAGTCCCGATCAGCTGGGTGCGGAAGCCGTCGTTGTACTGAACGAGGTCCTCGAAGCTCGAATCGGCCCACATCCCCTTCCCGTCTCCGGTGGAATTGCCTGCCTGCTGCACCGCGGAGCGGAAACCGTCTACCGCGGGCTTGTTGGCCTTGGCGATGATCTCCCTGAGGACCTCTTTGGCCTCCTTTTCGGTGTCACGGGCGATGATGAAGCCGTTGAGCCCGAACTTCACTTCCCGGCCGGCGTCGCGCGCGTGGTCGCGCACCTCGACCACCTGTTCGGTGAGGCCGTCGAAATCCTTGCCGTTGGAGAAGTACCAGTCGGAGTACCGGCCGCCGTTGCGGCGGGCCGCCGTCGAGTTGCCGCCTTGGAAGATCTCCGGGTTGGGCCGCTGCGGGGTGTTGAGTGGCTTGGGCTTGAGGGTGAAGTCGTGGATGCGATAGAAGTCACCGCGGAATTCAACCGGGTCGTCGTTCGTCCAAATGGCACGCAGTACCTGCAGGAACTCCGCACTTCGGCGGTAACGCTCGTCGTGTTCGAGCCACGGTTCGCCCAGATGGGTGAACTCGTCCTTGAACCAGCCCGACACCACGTTGACCGCGAACCGGCCATTGCTGAGGTGATCGGCCGTTGCGCCCAGTTTGGCCAGCACTGCGGGCTGCCACAGCCCCGGGTGGACGGCCGCGATGACCTTCAGTTTCTCGGTGGCCAGCAGCAGCGCCAGGCTGAAGCTGGTCGACTCGTGCTGGAATTCGGCGCCGTAACTGGCCTCATAGCGGACCTGGCTCAGCGCGTACTCGAAGCCGTTCTTCTCGGCGGTCTGCGCCAGTTTGACGTTGTAGTCGTAATTCCAGTCGGTGCGCTGCTCGATATCGCTGGTGACCAGGCCGCCGCTGACATTGGGCACCCAGTATGCGAACTTGACGTGTTCGGAAACGCGTTCGGTGGTCATCCTCACATGCCAGCAAACCGCGTCGCGCACGTCGCCGGTAACGCTCGCGGTGAAGTTATCTGCCGGAGTCCCGGTACAACGAGACCCTTAGTCTTGCTACTCAGACTGAAACACGTTCTAATTCTGGGCATGGACTATGGGCTCGTTCTCTTCACCAGTGACCGCGGCATCGCGCCGGCCAAAGCCGCCAAGCTCGCCGACGATCATGGCTTCACCACGTTCTACGTGCCCGAACACACCCATATCCCGGTCAAACGACAGGCCGCCCACCCCACCACCGGCGACGAGTCCCTGCCCGACGACCGCTATATGCGCACCCTGGATCCGTGGGTGTCGCTGGGCGCCGCGTGCGCGGTGACCTCGCGGGTGCGGTTGTCGACGGCCGTCGCGCTGCCCGTCGAGCACGACCCGATCACCCTGGCCAAATCCATCGCGACCCTGGACCATCTGTCGGGTGGCAGGGTCAGCCTGGGCGTCGGCTTCGGTTGGAACACCGACGAACTCGCCGACCACAACGTGCCGCCGGGGCGCCGCCGCACCATGCTGCGCGAATACCTGGAAGCCATGCGTGCGCTGTGGACCGAGGAAGAAGCCTCCTACGAAGGCGAATTCGTGAACTTCGGGCCGTCATGGGCGTGGCCCAAGCCCGTCCAGTCCCACATCCCGGTGCTGGTCGGCGCGGCTGGCACCGAAAAGAACTTCAAGTGGATCGCCAAGTCGGCCGACGGTTGGATCACCACACCGCGTGACTTCGACATCGACGCGCCGGTGAAGCTGCTGCAGGACACCTGGGCCGCCGCCGGGCGCTCCGGCGCGCCGCAGATCGTGGCGCTGGACTTCAAGCCCGATCCGGACAAGCTGGCCCGCTGGGGTGAGCTCGGGGTGACCGAGGTGCTGTTCGGGCTGCCCGACCGTTCCGAGGCCGACGTTGCCTCGTACGTGGAGCGCTTGGCGGGCAAGCTCGCCGCGTTGGTCTGACACACCTCGCAGCGTTGCAGCCCTTGTCGGAGGGTCGGCACATACTCCTCTGGAAGAGCGTCAACCAAAGGCGACAACCGAATCCAAGGACACTGCCGTGACGACCGACACGCCCGAACCCTGGTGGGCCAACGATCCTGAACTGAAGGAATTTCAGCGCCGCTCATGGGAGGCGTTCCAGAGGGAGCTCGCGGCACACGAACCGATCGCGCCCGCCGAGCCCTTCGAGACCTGCCTGGACGGTCATGGCAGCATGCGTCAACTTGCCTCTGCCCGCGACAATCTCGCCCGGGCAAAGACCCGATACGAGCACGCGATACTGGCGGGACGCGCGGCCGGCCTCTCGTGGGGTCAGATCGGTGGCGCACTGGGAGTCTCGCGGCAGTTCCTGCACCGCCGGTACGGCCCCCTGACGCTGTAAGGCCAGTCAGGCCAGTCAGGCCAGTGACGCGCGGTTGCCCTTGTCGGTCGAGCGCACCACGATCGACGCACCGAGCGGGTCACCGTCGGACAGCAGGGCAAGCAGGGCCTCGTCGTCGGTCGTCGCCAGGAATCGGCTGCCGTCGGCCCGCAGGCGCCCGATGATGATGCCGGTACGCGGCGTCCAGTCGTAGCGCACGGTGTAGGTCTCAATGGTGGCCGCACCGTCGGCCTGCTCCGTGATGGCGACCTTCGGAAGCGCCGCCACCTGTTCGATCAACTCGGCACTGTTGTCGGGCACCCAATCGGCCGGCTCGGTGGAATAGATGCCCACCGAGTACTTGCTGGCAATGCCGCCGTTGGCCCCGACCAATGCGAATTGCCCCGGCTTGTCCCGCATTTCGTTGACGGCCTCAGCGATGCCGTGCAACGAGTAGTTGTTGCCCGGCCCGCCGAAGTACGGCAGACCACCGGTCATCGTCAGGCCGCGCGGATCATCGGCGGCCAGGCCGGTGCCGTCACCGATGTTGAACACCGGGAACGGAAAACAGCTGTACAGATCGAACGCGGCAACGTCGTCAAGCCCGATGCCGGCGACCCGCAGTGCCTCACCCACCGCCATCACCGAAGCCGGGCTGGCGCCGAGATCAGCACGCTCCAGCAGCTTCTGCTCCTTCATATCGGCGTGACCACGCAGGTAAACCCACCTCTCCTCGGGCACCCCGAGGCGGCGCGCCGTCTCCACCGACATGAGCAGCGCGGCCGCACCCTGGTTGACCTGATCGCGGGCGACCATCAGGCGCGGGTACGGATCGCAGATCATCCGGTTGCTGTCGGTGACGGTGGCCAGCTCCTCGACCGAGCGTTCCACCGGTGCCGACGAAAACGGGTTCTTGGCAGCCACTTTCGAAAACGGTGCAAACAACTCGGCCATCTTCAGGCGGTAATCGGCAACCGACAAACCCAGCCTTGCCCGGCGGGCGTTCTCCAGCAGGCCGTACTGCACCGGGGCCCCGATCAGCCCGTGCTTGATCGTGTACTCGTCGAAGATGCCGTCGTAGCCGAAGCCACGGTCCTCCAACTGCCCCTCGACGGTGTCGGAGTGATCGGGCTTCTCCTCATGGTCGGCGAAATACCGGATGCTCGAAGTGTTCTCCGAGCCGATCACCAGCACGACGTCGGCCTCGCCCGCGGCTACGGCGCCGGCGAATTCGGTGATCAGATGCTGCGGGCTCTGCCCGCCGATGACCTCCAGGACAGCCGTTGCCGGGTCCGCACCGATACGCCCCGCTACCGACCGCGGGTAGTTGTTCGACTTGCCCATGGGCGCCGGAGTCCGACCGGAGATCTCGAACTGGCGGGTTCCGGCCACGGTGTCGATGGCCTTCGCGATGGCATCGACGTCGGCTCCGGTGTCCCGCAGCGCTGCCTGCGCCGCGGCCGTCGCCAATTCCACCGAGGACATGCCGCGGTAGCC
The DNA here is from genome assembly GCF_032883035.1 of Mycobacterium appelbergii. Lineage (NCBI taxonomy): Bacteria > Bacillati > Actinomycetota > Actinomycetes > Mycobacteriales > Mycobacteriaceae > Mycobacterium > Mycobacterium appelbergii. The sequence continues at coordinate 41,091 of NZ_JAMQTH010000015.1, read as the reverse complement.
GGGATCGTCGATGCGCTCGGTGAACTGCCCGACGCCGACGATGACCGGTGTGCGCGGATCGACCATGAGCAACCTCCTGACAGCTGTTAATTCGCCAGGCTAACGGATTCGGGATGATCGCTGACAATCGGTACCGGTGGCGACGCTCCGCTGACACGGGGTGCTGACGGTCCGACGTACATCGTTTCAGACGTACATCATTATTGACGTACATCAACACTGGCGTAGACTTTGGTGATGACTTGGCCCGTGCGCCCAATGTCGCTGGTAGTCGGTGGTGTGGTGCCGCCCGAGAATGTCGTGGGCCGGGTGCGTGAACAGCAGGAGATCCTCGCCAGCCTGCCCGACGGCGGCGCTGCACTGGTCGGTGACCGCAGGCACGGAAAGACCTCGCTGTCCCGCCTCGTCGCGCACACCGCCCGTCAGCGCGGGCTCACGGTGGTGTCGGTCAGTGCCGAACGCCAGAACTATGACGAGTTCGTCAGCGCACTGGCCGGCGAACTCGGCCGCGTCGACAACGTGCTCCGCCAGGAGGTGGAGCGCTGGCGAATCGCATTCGGCACCGGGCCGGTCCGCTTCGAACGTGCCCGCGCCGAGGCCGCACTCGACGATCTGCTCCAGCGCGCGGTGGCGCGCGCCCACGGCGGGCTGCTGATCCTCTTCATCGACGAGGTCACCGTGCTCGCGCGCAACCTGGAACGGGACAAGCCCGGTGCCGGCGACGCGTTCCTGCATCTGCTGCGTCGCTTCCGGCAGGAGAACGCCGGCCGGCTGGCCACCATCCTGTCCGGATCTATCGGCTTTCATCATGTCTCGGGAGATGCCCTCAGTTCGGTCAACGACATCCGAAAGGTCACCGTCGGCCCGATCCGCCACGATCACGCCACCTACCTGGCCGAGTGTCTGCTACTCGGGGCTCAGGTTCCCACGACCGACCAGCACCCGGTCGCCGAATCCATAGCCGCCGCAGCCGAAAACGTGCCCTACTACATCCAGCACCTCGTGGCTGCCGCAGCCAAGGCCGGGGGCGCTGTCCACCCGGCCCAGATCGCCGAGTCCCTCAGCACGGCCATAACCGACCCACACGATCCATGGGACCTGCGCCACTACCGCGACCGGCTGCGCAACTACTACGGCGAGGACAGCCCGGCGATCGCCAACCTGCTGGACATCTACGCCTATGCCCCAACGCCATTGGGCGTCGACACCGTACTGCAGCGGCTCCACTCCGAGGGCTCGCCCATCCGCGACCGCGACCAGCTTGTCTCGTTCATCGAACGTCTCGAACAGGACCACTACCTGCGCCGCGTGGGCGACGACGATTGCTTCGCGTCGGCGTTGGTGCAGGCGGCTTGGCAGGCGATGCGGCGATGAGCACTCCGCTGTTCACGCCGTCGGCCGTCAATCGGACCGAGCTGGACGCCCGCACCGTCGGCCGATCCGACCTGCTGGCCCGACTGACCAATCGAATCATCGGTGCCGCCCGGGATGGCTCCCGTCCACACACCCTGCTCGTCGCGCCCCGCGGTAGCGGTAAGACCCACACCCTCCAGGTGGCGATCCACCGCGCGCTGGCGAACAAGACAACCGCCAAAGGCACGCTGTTACTGATGCTTCCGGAAGACTCGTTGGCCATCGGAAGCTACGGCGACCTGCTGGTCGAGCTGCTGCGGACACAGCGCCGTCCACCCACCTCCCGTGACGACGTCGTTGCGCTCGAACGGGAGATCCTCGATCTGGCTGACGGCCGGATGGTGCTGCTGGCTATCGAGAACCTGGACCGGGTGTTCGACGGCATGGGCGAAGCAGGACAGGGCAGCCTTCGCGCCTGGGTGGAAACATCAACCGCAGTATTGGTTTTCGCGACCGCGCCCGCCTTGTTCCCCGGCGTGTCATCACGGACTCATCCCTGGTACGGCTCGTTCATCATCGAGGAACTGCCTGATCTGACCGTCGCCGAAGGGGCGGAGATCATCGCACGCGTGGCCAAGGGCCGCGGCGACGACGAGCTGGCCGCCTACGTCAGCTCCCCCGCCGGCTCGGAGCGCCTCGCCGCCGTCGCGAGCCTGGCAGGTGGCTCACCGCGGTTATGGCACATGGTGGCCGACTTCGTCGATACGTCCGCGCTGGTGGCACTGGAACCGGTGCTGGCCACGCTATTGGACCGGCTCGCACCGTCCTACCAGCAGCGGCTGTGGCAACTGCCGGCCGGAGAGCAGCGCCTGGTGGTGGAGCTGGCTCGCGGGGACGGGCCCCGAACCGTCTCCGAACTCTCTGGGGCGGTGGGTGTTTCGAATCAGACCGCCTCGGCCGCACTGGGTCGGCTCGCGGCTGCCCGGTGGGTGGTGGCCACCAAGTCGGACACCGGTGACCGCCGCGCCACCTGGTACGAACTCAACGATCCGCTCGTACGCCACGTTGTGCAGTACCGCGAGAACGGCACCATCCCGGCTTGACGATCCTGTCACTTAGTGACAGAGTGGGATTGTCACTAAGTGACAGGAGGTGAGAGTGATGAACGAGAAACAGGCACTGGCGCGCCTTGAGGTGTCGCGAATCGCCTCCGCCCTGTTCTGGGAAAACGGGGTCTCCGCGACGAGCGGGGACGATATCGCCGCCGCCGCGGGCCTGTCGACGCGCACGATCTGGCGCTACTTCCGGTCCAAGGAAAGTTGCGTCGAACCGCTGCTCGCCAAGTCGGCCGACCGGTTCCTGGCCTCGGCCCGGCGGTGGCCGCATGAGCTGTCGCTGTCGGATCACCTTGTGGCAGACATGATTGCGCATCCTCTCCCGCCGCAGGACATCGAGGACGAGATCAGCGCAATGCGCCTCGCCACGATGACGACCGACGAACCTGCGTTGCGCACTGCCTATCTGATGGTGCACGACCAGATGGAGCAGGGTCTCATCCCGGTGTTCGCCGACCGGTTGCGACTGCCCGAGGACGACCTGACGGTGCGCCTTTCCGCGGCGGCGGTCACCGCGGCGTTCCGGGTCGTCGACGAGGAGGTGACGCGGGCAGTGATCGTGAACAACCACAAGGTGAGCCAAGCCGAGGCGCTGGCGCTCATGGACCGGGCCATCCGGGAGGCCACCAACGGCCGGCTCGGCGGGCCGGTCACCCCCTGACACTTCATCGAAAACCCGAAAGGAAGTTCATGGCGCTACCCGAACTCATCACGGTAGAAGACTTTTTCAGGCCCCCGGTACGGGCGGGGGCGCAGATCTCACCCGATGGCACCAGGATCGCCTACCTGGCACCGTGGCAGAACCGGCTCAATGTGTGGGTCGAAAACCTCGACACCGACCAGGCCCCGCGGTGTGTGACCGCCGATGAGACCCGCAGTGTCTACATCTTCCACTGGACCCACGATTCCCGGTGGCTGCTCTACATGCAGGACAACGGCGGCGATGAGAACTGGCACATCTACCGCATCGATCCGGACGACCCGGATGCCGCGGCCGTGGACCTGACGCCGTTCCCGGATGTCAGGGCGAGCTTCGAGCTGCCCAAGGGGCTACCGGGCAAAGCGATCGTTCAGATCAACAGGCGCAACCCCGAACTGTTCGACGTCTACGAACTCGACATCGCCACGGGCGAACTCACCCTCGTCGCGGAGAATCCCGGCACCGTCGTCGGCTGGCTGAGCGCCCCCAATGGCGACCTGTTCACCAACACGCTGACCGCCGACGGTGATGTCGAGATATCGCAATGGGATTCCGCGACAGCCACATTGCGCCCCGTCACGGTCTACGACGGCACCGACTACCCGTTGGGCATCCATCCGGTCGTGATCACTCCGGACGGCACCGGCATCTGGCTCGGCTCCAACCGGGGCAGTGATCGGACCCGACTGGTGCGGGTCGACGTGGCCACCGGCGCCGAAACCGAGGTCGACAGCCATCCGACGTTCGATCTTGCTGCCCAGATGGTTCTCCCGTCGCCGATGATCCTCAGCGAGCGCACGGGCGAATTGATCGGCGCCCGATACTACGGCGAACGTCAGGTGATCCACCCCCTGGATCCGGATTTCGCTGCGGTACTGGCGAATCTGACCAAACTGTCCGACGGGGACCTGTCCTCCATATCCTCCGACGCGGCCGAGCAGCGGTGGATCGTCAGCTTCGCCCACGACCGCGATCCTCACGCCACCTACCTCTACGACCACGCCACCGGTGAGAGCAGGCTGTTGTTCCGGCCCTATCCTCATCTGGATCCCGAGAAGCTGGCGCCGATGTCACCGGTGACCGTCACCGCGCGCGACGGGCTGGAGCTGCATTCGTATCTGACGTTGCCGGTCGGGGTGGAACCGGTCAATCTGCCCATGGTGCTGCTGGTGCACGGCGGTCCGTGGGCGCGGGACTGCTGGAGCTTCCAACCCGACGTACAGATGCTGGCCAATCGCGGTTATGCGGTGCTACAGGTCAACTTTCGTGGATCGACCGGCTACGGCAAGGCGTTCACCAAGGCGGCCATCGGAGAGTTCGCCGGCAAGATGCACGATGACCTCATCGACGCCGTGGACTGGGCCGTCAAACAGGGCTACGCCGACCGCGACAAAGTGGCGATCTTCGGCGGCTCCTACGGTGGTTACGCGTCGCTGGTCGGCGTCACGTTCACCCCGGATGTCTTCGCGGCGGCCATCGACTACGTCGGCATCTCCAGCCTGGCCAACTTCATGCGCACGCTGCCGAATGTAGGCCGACGGTTCCTGGCCACCAACTGGCACCTGTACGTCGGCGACCCGTCCGACCCCAAGCAGGAAGCCGACATGCTGGCCCGCTCCCCGATCACCCGGGTGGACCAGATCCGCACCCCGCTACTGGTCATCCAGGGCGCCAACGACTCCCGCGTGGTGCAGGCCGAGTCCGACAACCTCGTGGCGGCACTGCGCGAACGCGGCGTCGAGGTCGAGTACATGGTCAAGGAAGACGAAGGGCACGGATTCCTCAACCCGGACAACCAGATCGACATGTACCACGCAGTCGACCGCTTCCTCGCGCAGCATCTAGGCGGTCGCCTTTAGCTGGCGAGCAGACAGTTAGGCCCCCGAAATCCAGTGATTTCGGGGGCCTAACTGTCTGCTCGCCAGAAAAAATCAGCCCTGCAGGATCTCCCGGGCCAGGTTGGCGGTCTCCGACGGAGTCTTGCCGACCTTCACCCCGGCGGCCTCAAGGGCCTCCTTCTTGGCGGCGGCGGTACCCGAGGAGCCCGACACGATGGCGCCGGCGTGGCCCATGGTCTTGCCCTCCGGCGCGGTGAAGCCCGCGACGTAGCCGACGACCGGCTTGGTGACGTTGGCCTTGATGTAGTCGGCGGCCCGCTCTTCGGCGTCGCCACCGATCTCGCCGATCATCACGATGACCTTGGTCTCCGGATCCTTCTCGAACGCCGCGATCGCGTCGATGTGGGTCGTGCCGATGACCGGGTCACCGCCGATGCCGATGGCGGTGGAGAAGCCGAGATCGCGCAGCTCGTACATCATCTGGTAGGTCAGCGTGCCCGACTTCGACACCAGGCCGATCGGGCCCTTGTCGGTGATGTTGTTGGGCGTGATGCCGACCAGCGACTCCCCGGGGGTGATGATGCCCGGGCAGTTCGGCCCGATGATGCGGGTCTTCTCACCCTTGTCCACGTTGTAGGCCCACGCATAAGCGCTGTCCTGCACCGGGATTCCCTCGGTGATGACCACCAGCAGCGGAATCTCGGCGTCGATGGCCTCGATGATGGCGTCCTTGGAGAATGCAGGCGGCACGAACGCGATCGACACGTCGGCGCCGGTCTCCTTCATGGCCTCGGCGACCGAACCGAACACCGGCAACTCGACACTTTGACCATTCTTGTCGACATGCGACACCTTGGTGCCGGCCTTGCGCGCGTTCACGCCGCCGACGACCTGGGTGCCTGCCTTGAGCATCAGCGCGGTGTGCTTGGTGCCCTCGCCGCCGGTGATGCCCTGGACGATGACCTTGCTGTCCTTGTTCAGAAAAATCGACATATCAAGTGTCCCTTACTTATTCGCCAGCTCGGCGGCCTTGTCGGCGCCGGCGTCCATGGTCTCGGCCTGGATGACCAGGGGATGGTTGGCCTCGGCCAGGATGCGGCGGCCTTCTTCGACGTTGTTGCCGTCCAGGCGGACGATCAGCGGCTTGTTGGCCTCGTCACCGAGCTTCTTGAGCGCGCCCACGATGCCGTTGGCGACCGCGTCACACGCGGTGATGCCGCCGAATACGTTGACGAACACGCTCTTGACCTGGCTGTCGTTGAGGATCACGTCCAGACCGTTGGCCATCACCTCGGCCGAGGCGCCACCACCGATGTCCAGGAAGTTGGCCGGCTTCACGCCACCGTGCTTCTCGCCCGCGTAGGCGACCACGTCCAGCGTCGACATGACCAGGCCCGCGCCGTTGCCGATGATGCCGACCGCGCCGTCGAGCTTGACGTAGTTGAGGTCGTTTTCCTTGGCCTTGAGCTCGAGCGGGTCGGTCGCGTCCTTGTCCTCGAACTCGGCGTGACCGGGCTGACGGAAGTCGGCGTTCTCGTCGAGGGTGACCTTGCCGTCCAGCGCCAGGATCTGATCGTCCGGGGTGCGCACCAGCGGGTTGACCTCCACCAGCGTGGCGTCTTCGCCGACGAACACGTCCCACAGCTTCTGGATGGTCACCGCGGCAGCGTCGAGCACCTCGGCGGGCAGCTTGCCCTTCTCGGCGATCTCACGAGCCAGCGCCAGGTCGACACCCTTGACGGCGTCGACGGGCACCTTGGCCAGGGCGTCGGGGTTCTCCTCGGCGGTGACTTCGATCTCCACACCGCCCTCGACCGAGCACATCGCCAGGTATGTGCGGTTGGCGCGATCGAGCAGGAAGGAGATGTAGTACTCCTCGGCGATGTCGCTGGCTTCAGCCACCAGCAACTTTTTGACCACGTGGCCCTTGATGTCGAGACCGAGGATGTTGTTGGCATGAGTGAACGCGTCATCGGGGGTGGCTGCGTACTTCACACCACCGGCCTTGCCGCGGCCACCAACCTTGACTTGCGCCTTCACCATCACAGGACGGCCGATTTCGGTGGCGATCGCCTTCGCGTCCTCGGCGGAATCGGTCACCCGGCCGGGCGTCGTGGGGACGTTGTGCTTGGCGAACAGCTCTTTCGCCTGGTATTCGAAAAGATCCATTGGCTCACTGTCTGTCTGCGTTGAACTTCGTAACTGCCCGGACTGGTAGATGCCTGACGGGCCCGGGGGAACTTTATCCATCGCGGAGTGAGCCGTTGGCATCGCCTACCGCGGATGTGGTAGATCTCACCGGGCACGAGGCGGTGATACAGGTCACATTCTTACCCGGAATAAGCCGATAAGTTGCCACCATCATTGGGATTTGGTTAACGTGCCTCTGGTTCCAGATAACGTTCAGGTCACGAGAGAAGGATCTTTCGGGTTGTCGCAACACCGTTCGTCCGTAGCTTCTGAGGGAGTGACGACGAACGCACGGCACCGCAGAATCGTCTCGCCGGACGAGCTGGACGCTGCGGAAATCACCGACATCATCCCGTTCAACGAGTTCGGCCATCTCGCCGACGTGGAGTATCACGCATCCAGTGCGTTCGACCGGGAATCTCAGGTCATCCGGGCCCCCGAGCTCGACGACATGCACGACACCGACGATCTGACCCCCATCCGGCTGGTCGTGCCGTCACGGTTCCGCCCGGATGCGCGCGATGAGCGCAGCGCCGATTACGCCTACCGCGACAGCCACACCGATGTCAGCGACGGCATGGACGCGACGGACATCATCGACATGGCCGGCCGCCGCGGTGCGCACCGCAAGGAGACCGCCGGGGCCGTCAAGAGCCGCCTGATGATCGCCGCCATGGCCGCGGGCGCCACCGCCGCGGGTGCCTACTCGCTCAGCAGCGGCACCGAGGCCCAGGCCGCCGACGACACCGTGCTCGCCTCCGGCTCGACCATGGCCAACGGTGCAGCCGTCACCGGCTCGGTGGACGGCATGCAGATCGTCTCGGTCGCCTCCACCGGCAATTCCACGGTGCATGCCGAGGAGATCACCAAGGCCGCGGCCTTCGCGCAGGAACGTGCCGAGCGGGAGGCCAGGCTGGCCCGCCCGCTGTTCGTGATGCCGACCAAGGGCGTGTGGACGTCGGGCTACGGCTACCGCTGGGGCGTTCTGCACGGCGGCATCGACATGGCCAACTCGATCGGCACCCCGATCGTGGCCGCCTCCGACGGCGTCGTCACCGACGTCGGCCCGACCGCCGGCTACGGCGCGTGGGTGAAGATCCGGCACTCCGACGGCACCGTCACCCTGTACGGGCACATCAACACCTGGCTGGTCAGCGTCGGCGAGCGGGTGATGGCAGGCGATCAGATCGCCACCATGGGCAACCGGGGCAACTCGACCGGCCCGCACCTGCATTTCGAGGTGTTGCTCAACGGCACCAACCGGATAGACCCGGTGGGCTGGCTGGCCAAGCGCGGGCTCAGTCCCGGCAGCTATGTTGGCTGAGTGAGTGACCCCGGCCCTTCCGAAGCCGGCCTTCCTGAGCCGTCCGACCAGACCAGCATCATCCGACGCCACCCCACCGGCGCCATCCCGACGCAGGGCGAAGCCGAACCCCAGACCAGCATCATCCGACGCCACCCGACGGGCGCCATCTCGATCCCGACCGATGCGGAACCCTCTACCAGCCTGATCGGGGCCGCTGCCGAGGATGCCCAGACCGGTTACATCCCCCGTGCGCGGCCGATGGCGATCCCGCGCACCGCGGGCGACATCAATCCCCGGACGGCCATCGCCGCCGCGGTGCTGAGCATTCTGAGCGGCTGGACCACCGCCCTGATCGCCACCGACCTGATCGCCGGGTGGTGGCGCACCGATCAACTGTTCTGCGTAGCCGTCGGCTTCCTCACCGCGATCTCGGCTGCGGCAACCATCGGCGGCCTCATCGCACTGTTGCTGCGCCACCGCACGGGCAGGCTGCTGATCGTGGTCGGCTCGGTCATCGGACTGTTGATCTGGGGCAGCTTGTTCATCGCCGGGGCCCAGATGCGGCCGGTCGTGTACGCGATGCCGGCGCTGCCGCTGGCGAGCATCCTGTTCACGGTGCTGCCCTCCACCGGTCGGTGGAGCCGAAGCGGACGACGCTAGGGCAGGCGCTACTGCCAGGCGAACACCGGTTGCTCGAGCTCGTCGACCGGATCGTCGCGGCCCTCCAGGCACAGCCACCGCAGCTGCAACAGCACTGCACCCGTCGGTGCGTGAATCAGGTCGTTGCCCAACGGAATCTGCACGACGGGACGCGGACTCTCGGGGATGTCGACGAACCGCGGCGAATCGTCGCGCTGCAGTTGATGCAACCCGACGCGATAGGCCGCCACCACCTCATCGGGTGAGGGCCGCAGTTCGAGACGCCCGCCGCCCCAGACCACCACCGGGGTGATGACGTATCCCGACCGGGTCGGATAGTCGTCGAGCATCCCCAGCACCGACGAGCCGGGCAACGCGATGCCGACCTCCTCGTCCAGTTCCCGCAGCGCGGCGTCCACCGCGGTCTCGCCCGGGTCGAGCCGGCCACCGGGCAGCGCCCACTGCGCGGCATGCGTGCGCAGCCGGGATGCCCTGCGGCACAGCAGAAAAGCGGCGCCCCCCGATACATCGACCATGCGGCCGTCGAGACCCGCTTCGGGCATCGGTCGCCCGCCGATCCAATCGTCCACGGGCGCCGGGTCCACCCGGTCCTCGCCGAGTTCGGAATCGACGAGCACCACGGCGACGGCGGCGTGCCGCTTCGTCGGGTCGGTCACGGCGCGACGCTCATGGCGGACCAGGTGTGCTCGGACCCGTTCACGGAGCGCTTCGTCATAGGCGATCGTCACCGATCGACCATAAGCGGCCGGGTCAGGCGCGCGTCTGTTGGTACAGCGCGAGCTTCCAATCCCCACCCGCCCGGTGGTAGACGCTGGACATCGCGCCGACGAACGCGGGCTCGTCGCCTTCGCGGTACGCCGTGGCGGTATAGACCAGCACCACATTGTCGTCGTCGAGGGGGATCAACCGCGGATCGCTGATCTCGTAGGTGCGCCACGGGGGTGATTCGGCGAGCGCATCGATGACGCCATAACGGTCCAGCACCATGCCGTTGGCCAGCACCATCACCGCCTCGGGCAGCATCGTGTTTCCGTAGAACTCGGTGGCGGTCGAACCGCACAGCGAATCCCAGCCGGCGCGTTCGAGTTGCAGGAACTTTTCTAGTTGCGAATCTGGCACCGTACTGCTATACCCGCTGCAGGTTGCCGGTACGCATAGCCACAGCTGTGAAAAGAGTGGTAAAAGTGACTGGTGGGTGTAGGCGTCCGTAAGGTACGGGCCCGGACGGGCATGGCAGCGGTGAGCGCGGCAGTCGCGGCAGGCACGATCGCGGCTCCCCCGGCCTCTGCGGCCCCGCGGTGCCCCGACATCGAGGTCGTCTTCGCGCGCGGTACCGACGAACCCGCTGGTATCGGTGTCGTCGGCCAGTCCTTCGTCGACACCCTGCGCCCCATGGTGAAGGACTCGACGGTGGGCGCGTACGCCGTGCGCTATCCCGCTTCGTGGGATTTCTGGAAGGCCGCAGCCGGAGCGAACGACATGAGCAGACGCGTCCAGGACACGGCGGCGCAGTGTCCCAAGACCAAGATCGTGATGGGCGGCTACTCCCAGGGCGCGGCGGTGGTCGACGTTGTCGCCACCTCACCGGTCGCGGGCTTCGGTTACACCGCCCCGCTGCCGGCGGCCGTTGTCCCCCGCATCGCCTCGGTCGTGGTGTTCGGCAACCCCTCGGCGCGCATCGGCCAACCACTGACCCGCATGAGCCCGGTCTTCGGTTCCAGAACCGCTGACCTGTGCGCCCCCAACGACCCCGTGTGCTCGCTCGGCCGGAACTTCGACGCCCACGTCCGGTACCCGCAGTCAGGTCTGGTGAAGCTCGCCGCCCAGTGGGTCACCCGCCATGTGCAGGCACCGGCTCCGAGCCCTGCTGCCCGGCGCTGAATTCACACCTCGGCGATCGTCAGGCAGGCTGGACCCCACAATGAGTACTCCCCTGCTCGCAGATCCGAGCGACCTGGCCGCCCTGCGCAGCGCAGGGACCGATCCTGACGAGCTGTTCGCATCGTTCGCAGGGTGGGCCGAAGCGAACGGCACCGTGCTGTATCCAGCGCAGGAGGAGGCGCTGATCGAACTGGTCAGCGGCAGCAACGTCATCCTGGCGACACCGACCGGCTCGGGCAAATCGCTCGTGGCCACCGGCGCGCTGTACGCGGCGCTCGCGGCGGGCGCCGACGCGACGAGCACAAACAACAGCGGTCGCAGCTACTACACCGCACCGATCAAGGCACTGGTCAGCGAGAAGTTCTTCGCGCTGTGCGAGGTGTTCGGTGCGGCGAACGTCGGCATGCTGACCGGTGACGCCGCGGTGAACGCCGAAGCGCCGATCATCGCCTGCACCGCCGAGGTGCTGGCCAACATCGCGCTGCGCGAGGGTGGTGAATCGGAATGGGCCGCGGATCTGCTCATCGTGATGGACGAGTTCCACTTCTATGGCGACCCCGACCGCGGCTGGGCCTGGCAGGTGCCGCTACTGGAATTGCCGCGCGCCCAGTTCCTGCTGATGTCGGCCACCCTCGGGGACGTCACGTTCCTGCGCGACGACCTCACCCGGCGCACGGGTCGGACGACGGCGCTGGTCGCCAACGCGCAGCGCCCGGTGCCGCTGCATCACTACTACGCCACGACGCCGATGCACGAGACGATCGCCGACCTGCTGGAGACCAAGCAGGCGCCGATCTACGTCGTGCACTTCACCCAGGCTTCGGCGCTGGAGCGGGCGCAGGCACTCATGAGCGTCAACGTGTCCAGCAAGGAGGAGAAAGCCGCGATCGCCGAGCACATCGGCGCATTCCGGTTTTCCACGGCGTTCGGCACAACGCTGTCGCGGCTGGTCCGCCACGGGATCGGCGTACACCACGCCGGCATGCTGCCCAAGTACCGGCGACTGGTCGAACAGCTGGCCCAGGCCGGCCTGCTCAAAGTCATCTGCGGCACAGACACTCTCGGCGTCGGCATCAACGTGCCCATCCGCACCGTCGTCTTCTCGGCACTGTCCAAATACGACGGCGTCCGCACCCGGCTGCTCAACGCCCGGGAATTCCACCAGATCGCCGGGCGCGCCGGGCGGGCGGGCTACGACACCGCGGGCACCGTCGTGGTGCAGGCGCCCGACCACGAGGTAGAGAACCTCAAACAGTTCGCCAAGGTGGCCGACGACCCCAAAAAACGCCGAAAGTTGGTACGCCGCAAAGTTCCAGAGGGCATGGTGCCGTGGAGCGAACAGACCATGACCCGGCTCGTCGAGGCCTCCCCCGAGGCGCTGACCAGCAATATGCGGGTGTCGACCGCGATGATCCTCGATGTCGTCGACCGGCCAGGTGACCCGTTCATCGCGATGCGCCGCCTGCTCACCGAGAACCACGAGCCACGCAAGCGTCAGCTTCGACATATCCGCGAGGCGGTCGGTATCGCACGCTCGCTGCTGCAGGCCGGCGTCCTGGAACGGCTCGACGAACCCGAGCCCGACGGGAGGCGCTATCGGCTGACCGTCGACCTGCCGCCCGACTTCGCGCTCAATCAGCCGTTGTCGACGTTCGCCCTCGCCGCGGTCGAGGCTCTCGACCCTGCCTCGGAAACATATGCGCTGGATGTGGTTTCGGTGATCGAGGCGACGCTGGAGGATCCCCGCCAGATTCTGGCGGCCCAACTGAACAAGGCCAGGGGCGAGGCCGTGGCGGCGATGAAAGCCGAAGGTATCGAGTACGACGAGCGGATCGAACTGCTCGACGACGTCACCTACCCCCGCCCGCTCGAGGAACTGCTCACCCACGCCTTCACGGTGTACTGCCAGACCAACCCGTGGGCGGCTGACGGGCGGCTGTCACCGAAGTCCGTGGTCCGCGAGATGTGGGAGCGGGCGTTCACGTTCCGCGAGTTCGTCAGCGTCTACGGACTGACCCGCTCCGAGGGCGCCGTGCTGCGCTACCTTTCGGATGCATTCAAGGCGCTGCGCTCAGGTGTGCCCGCCGCCGCGCGGACCGAAGAGGTCATCGATATCGTCGAGTGGCTCGGTGAGCTTGTGCGCCAAGTCGATTCGAGCCTGCTCGACGAGTGGGAACAGCTCACCAGCGATGACCAGCCGCATGATGTGCCGGTGGCGGTCCCGGCCCGCCCGCGTCCGCTGACCGGCAACGAGCGGGCATTCACCGCGATGGTCCGCAATGCGCTGTTCCGCCGCGTGGAGCTGTTCGCGCGTCGCCGCTGGCATGACCTGGGTGAGCTGGACGGCAGCTCCGGATGGACCGCCGACCGCTGGGCCGACGTCGGGGACGACTACTTCGCCGAGCATGCCGAGGTGGGCACCGGCGCCGACGCCCGCGGTCCGGCGCTGCTCATCTTCGACCGGCGCCCAGACGTGTGGCGGGTGCGGCAGATCCTCGACGATCCGGCAGGCGACCATGATTGGGGCTTCGATGTCGAGGTGGACCTCGACGCCTCCGACGAGGAAGGCGCGGCGGTGATACGTCTGGTAGACGCGGGATGCGCGGACTGAAGCCTCAGTCGAGCGTGTCCCAGAAACCGGTGAGGGCCGCTGCGCCGCGGACCGGATCCTGCACCATCCACCAGTGTCCCAGCCCATCGAGAACCTGCGTGCGGGCTCCGGCCCGGTCTGCCGCCCGGCGTCGAAGCTCCTCGGACCCCGCGTAAGGGTCCTCGGTCAGGAGTAGGGAAAGCCCCGGTCGCGCTGCAGCGTTCTCCAACGCGCGGCCTGCTTCTGCCATCGCGGGGTGCCGCGCCGAGCGGTACAACAGCAGGATCGCCCGGCCCATCTCCGGTCCCTGTTCCGTGGCGATCGAGGTGGCGATGTCCTGCGGTATCCCCAACTGGGCCATTTGTCCGGTCCGGTCGGCAACCGTGCCGCCGAGCATGGTGTCCACCAGCTGTTCACCCTCGCCCGGCGTCTGCCACACCTGCGCGAGGTCGTGCCACACGTACTCAGGATCGAACAACCCGACGGCGTCGCTGACCCAGCTGCGCAGCAGCTCCGGCCGGTGCATCGCCACGTTCACCACATGGCCACCGCCCCAGTCGTGCCCGACCAGGTCGACCGGTTCGCCGAGGGCCACCAGCTCATCCTCCAGCCAGTCGCGGTAGTCGAGGTGGGTCGCGGCGAAACCATCGGGCAGCGGGGCGCCGAATCCCGGCGGGGACAGCCGCACCACGTCATCGCGCCCGAGGGCTTCGACCAACGGGCCCCAGATCGCTTCGGTCTCCGGATTGCCATGCACCAGAACGACGGTCATGCTCGTCATCCTGACACGGCGAGCAGTGTCTGGAAAGGGCTGGGACGACGAGTCCTAGGCTTCCGGGATTTCGATCCCGTATTTATCTCTGGTGATGTCTTCGGGCTCCGGGCCGCCACGCGTGCCGGTGTCCAGCGCATCGATCGCGGCGAGTTGCTCGTCGGTGAGTTCGAAGTCGAAGACGTCGAAGTTCTCTGCAATCCGCGACGGCGTCACCGATTTCGGGATCACCTGGCGGCCCTGCTGCAGATGCCAGCGCAGCATCACCTGCGCTGGCGACTTGCCTTGTGCGGTCGCGATTTCTCCGATCACCGGATCCTGCAGAGTGGAGCCGTGCGAACCGTCACGATAGAACGTGATGCCGCCGATCGGTGACCACGCCTGATTTAGGATGCCGAGCTGGCCGTCGATGTCGAGCACGTCGGACTGCCGGAAGTACGGGTGTACCTCGATCTGATTGACCGCGGGCACCACCTCTGTCTCGGCCAGCAGCTGGTCGAGGTGGTTCGGCATGAAGTTCGAGACACCGATCGCACGCACCTTGCCGTCGGTGTACAGCCTCTCCAGCGCCTTGTAGGCGGCGATGGTCCGATCGAACTCGCCCGGTAGCGCCTGATGCAGGATCAGCAGATCGATCGTGTCGACGCCGAGCTTGCCGACCGCCTTTTCGAAAGCGTGCAAGGTCGTGTCGTAGCCGTAATCGGTGATCCACACCTTGGTTTCGATGAACACATCGTCGCGGGGCAGTCCGGATCGCCGGATCGCCTCCCCGACTCCCCGCTCATTGCCGTACACCGCGGCGGTGTCGATGTGGCGGTAGCCGGTCTCCAGCGCGGTCTCGACCGCGGCGCGCGTTTCCTCCGGCGGAGTCTGGTAGACGCCGAAGCCGAGGGCAGGCATGTCGACGGCGTTGTTGAGAGTAAAAGTGGGAATGCTCGTCATGTTCTCCAGTGAACTCCTTCGAGCCCGGAAAAGGGAGCCATGGCCACCCGCCTGGAGCAATCGCTTTTCACGCGGGTAACGCCACGGCGAGGATGACGCAGAATTTTCGCCCTGACGTTACTGGCGCGGTGTCGGCCGAGCGGGCTCACCCGTCAGGCTCGGCATGAGTACGTCGTCCACCAGCGTACGTACGGTCTTTTCGGTCGGTGGCCGCCCGGATACCAGCGCGCGGAACACGAGATAACCCGGTAGCAGGTCATAGATCTCATCGCTGATCGCCGCCGCGTCGATCTCGCCGCGCTTCACCGCGTCGGCCAGCACCTCGTCGATCACCAGCTTGCGCTGATTGACGAATTCGTCCTGCATGGCCGCGCGCAACGCCGGGCTGTGCGACATCTCGTTCAACACCGCCCGCATGGTGGCCGCGTGCTCACAAGCCTGCTCACACACTGAAGCACCGATTGCCAGGAGGTCGCCACGCAGCGAGCCGGTACGCGGCGGGACACCCGCCACCCGGGTGCCCTCGATGAACGCGGCGAGCACCAGGTCCGCCTTCGACGGCCACCGTCGGTACATCGTCGATTTGCTGGCTTTCGCCTGAGTCGCAACGGCTTCCATGGTCAACCGGTCGTATCCGTGCTGCTGCAGCAGTTGCAGCGTGACCGCCAGCAGCTCGGCCTCGCGTGCGGTCCATCGGGACGTCGGCGGCCATACTTCGGCATCGCCGGCCAGCTCGGATAGCACTGTTCACTCCTCAACTATTGCGCAGGACCGTACCGTACCGTACCGTTCCCTCAAGGTCCACTAGGCGTGCTAAAGATCGTGTCGGGGCAGGCCGTGTTAGCAGGGCTTCGAAAGGCGTTGGGGTGAGCGGTTTTTCGGTGAGCGGTCTGTTGAGACGACGGTGGACGTTCGTCGTCGCGTTGATGGTGGTGGCTGTCGTCAGCTTCACTGTGTACCGATTGCACGGCATCTTCGGTTCCGACAACACCGTGTCGAGACCGAGCGCCGACGCCCTGGAAAACACCGGCTACAACCCCAAGCGCGTCCTGTTCGAGGTGTTCGGTTCTCCCGGATCCGTGGCCACCATCAACTACCTGGATGTCGACGCGCAACCGCAGCGCGTCGACGACACCCCGCTGCCGTGGTCGCAGACATTGACCACGGATGACCCGACCATGTTCGCCGACCTCCGCGCGCAAGGCGACGGAGCCACGATCGGTTGCCGCATCACCGTCAATGGCGTGGTCAAGGACGAAAGGTCCACCAGCAACGTGAACGGATACATCGCCTGCTTGGACAAGTCCGCATGAGCGAGCACGAGAAGACGACCGAGGGCGTGACCGGTTCCAGAACCGCGCGCACCATTCGCCGACTCGCCGTGCCGATCCTGCTGGTATGGATCGCCGTCGCGGCCGTGACGAACATCGTGGTGCCCCAGCTGGAGGTCGTCGGCGCGGCACGCTCGGTGGGGTTGAACGCCCCCGATGCCCCGTCGACCGAGGCGATGCGCCACATCGGCCAGGTCTTCGACGAGTTCAACTCCGACAGCGCGGCGATGATCGTGCTGGAGGGCGACCAGCCACTCGGCGCGGACGCTCACCACTTCTACGACACCCTGGTGCAGCGACTGGCGCAGGACAAAGAACACGTCGAGCACATTCAGGACTTCTGGGGGGATCCGCTCACCGCGGGCGGTTCACAGAGCAAGGACGGCAAAGCCGCTCTGGTGCAGGTGTATCTGGCCGGTAACCAGGGCGAAGCGCTGTCCAACCAGTCCGTCGACGCCATCCGCGAGATCGTGGCGAGCACGCCGCCACCGCCCGGGGTCAAGGCCTACGTCACCGGTGCCGCCCCGCTGATCACCGACAACTTCGAGGTCGGCAGCGAAGGCACCGAGAAGGTCACCGGCATCACCTTTCTCGTCATCGCGGTCATGCTGCTCGTCGTCTACCGGTCCTTCCTCACCATGCTCATCATGCTGGTCACGGTGCTCATCGAACTGGCGGCCGCACGCGGTGTCGTTGCCGTGCTGGCACATTCGGGCGTCATCGGCCTGTCGACCTATTCGACGAACCTGCTCACCCTGTTGGCGATCGCCGCAGGCACGGACTACGGCATCTTCGTGGTCGGCCGCTATCACGAGGCCCGTAACCGAGGCATGGACCGAGAAGCCTCCTACCACGACATGTTCCGTGGGACCGTGCACGTCATCGTCGGCTCGGGGCTGACCATCGCCGGGGCGGTGGCCTGTCTGCACTTCACGCGGCTGCCCTACTTCCAGACCCTGGGCGTGCCCGCCGCCATCGGGGTTCTCGTCACGCTGGCGGCCGCCCTGACCCTGGGGCCCGCCGTCCTGGTGATCAGCAGCCACTTCGGCCTGTTGGAGCCGAAACGCAAAGTGCGGGCTACCGGTTGGCGCCGCATCGGTACCGCCATCGTGCGGTGGCCCGGCCCCATTCTCGTCGTATCCTGCGGGATCGCGCTGATCGGTCTCCTCGCCCTGCCGGGGTACAAGACCAGTTACGACGCGCGCCCGTACCTGCCGGCATCGGCACCGGCCAACGTCGGCTATGCGGCCGCCGAGCGGCACTTCTCCCAGGCCCGGCTCAACCCCGAACTGCTGATGGTCGAGACCGATCACGACATGCGCAATCCCGCGGACATGCTCGTGCTCGAACGCATCGCCAAAGCCGTGCTGCACACCCGCGGCATCGCCCTGGTGCAGTCGATCACCCGACCGCTGGGCACACCGATCAAGCACAGCTCCATCCCGTTTCAGATCAGTGCGCAAAGTGCCAGCCAGATCATGAATCTCGGCTATCAGCAGGACCGTGCCAAGGATCTGCTCAAACAGGCCAACGAGATCACCAATACCGTCAACATCCTCAAGCAGCAGGTCGAATTGCAACAGGCCAGCGCCGCGGCCACCCATGAGCAGACCCAGGCGTTCCACGACACCGTCACGATCGTCAACGACCTGCGCGACAAGCTCGCCAATTTCGACGACCAGTTCCGGCCCCTGCGCAACTATTTCTACTGGGAGCCACACTGTTTCGACATCCCGATGTGCGCGGGGCTGAGGTCGGTGTTCGACGCGCTGGACGGCATCAGCCAGCTCAGTGAGCAGTTCGGGAACATCACCGCGAGCCTGGACAAGCTCGATGCCCTTCAACCACAGCTCGTGGCGTTGCTGCCCCCGCAGATCGCCATCCAGGAACGAAACCGCGATCTCATCCTGTCCAACTACGCCACCACAGCCGGCACCAACGCGCAGTCCGATGAGGCACTGCGTAATTCGACCGCGATGGGTCAGGCGTTCGACGCGGCCAAGAACGACGACTCCTTCTACCTGCCACCGGAAGCCTTTGACAATCCCGATTTCCAGCGCGGCCTGAAACTGTTCATGTCGCCGGACGGCAAGGCCGCCCGCATGATCATCACGCATGAGGGCAATCCCGCTACCCCCGAAGGTATTTCGCACATCGACGCACTGAAGGACTCTGCGTTCGATGCAATCAAGGCCACCCCGCTGTCGGATGCCAAGATCTACGTGGCCGGAACCGCCTCTGCGTACAAGGACATTCAGGACGGCGCGAAATACGATCTGCTCATCGCCGCACTGGCCGCGATCAGCCTAATCCTGCTCATCATGATGTTCATCACCCGCAGCCTGGTCGCCGCGCTAGTCATCGTCGGCACCGTCGTGCTGTCGTTGGGGGCGTCATTCGGACTGTCAGTCTTGGTGTGGCAGTATATTTTCGGTATTCCGCTGTACTGGATCGTGTTGGCACTGGCCATCATCCTGCTGCTCGCGGTGGGCGCCGACTACAACCTGCTACTGATATCCAGGTTCCAGGAAGAGATCGGGGCGGGGCTCAAAACCGGCATCATCCGTGCGATGTCCGGCACCGGCAAGGTCGTCACGGCCGCGGGACTGGTGTTCGCCGCCACCATGTCGTCATTCATCTTCAGCGACCTCATCGTGCTCGGCCAGATCGGCACCACGATCGGCCTGGGCCTGCTGTTCGACACCTTGATCGTCCGATCGTTCATGACGCCGTCCATCGCGGCGCTGCTCGGTCGGTGGTTCTGGTGGCCGGTGAACGTGCGCCCCCGCCCTGCCAGCCGGATGTTGCGGCCCTACGGGTCCCGCACCTCGGTCCGGGAATTGCTCAAAACCGATGCCGAGGACGGTTCGGAGGCGAAAGCCTAGAGCTTGGACACCGGGGCGTGGTTGTGCATCAACTTGACCCGGCCGGCGCTACCGAAGTCGATCAGCGACATCGCGGACTCGCCGACGCCGGAGACCTCCTCGACCCGGCCCAGGCCGTACTTGTCGTGGGTGACCCGGTCGCCGGGCTCCAACACGATCAGCGCCCGGTTGCGCGCCGCGGCCGGCCGTGACGGTGACGGGCGGGGTGTGCCGTAGCGCCCGGCGTTGCCGATCGGTGCACTGAACGACGACGCCTGCTCGGTGCGTCGCCAATTGATCAGCTCCTGCGGAATCTCCCGCAGGAAACGGGATTCCGGGTTCAGCATCGGCTGCCCCCACGACGAGCGCACCTTGGCGCGGCTGAGATAGAGACGCCGGCGTGCGCGGGTGATCCCGACATAGGCCAGCCGCCGCTCCTCGGACAGTTCCGTCGGATCGCCCAGCGCCCGCATGTGCGGGAACATGCCGTCCTCCCAGCCCGTGACGAACACCGCGGGGAACTCCAGGCCTTTGGCGGTGTGCAACGTCATCAACGTCACCACGCCCGCGCCGTGTTCGGGTATGCCATCGGCATCGGCCACCAACGACACCCGTTCCAGGAACTGGGCCAGCACGCCGGTGTCGGGGATGTCCTCGTCGACCGGCTCGTCCTCGGCAAGTGCCCTCGAGTTGGCCAGGTCGGTGCTGAATTCGTGTGCGACGCTGACCAGTTCGTTGAGGTTGTCCAGCCGGGCCAGGTCCTGCGGATCACTGGAGGCTTCCAGGTCACGGCGATAGCCGGTGCGCTCCAGCACCGCCTCGACCAGATCACCCAACTCGTCGTCGAGCTTTTCCCGCAGCCCGTCGAGCATGGTCACGAAACTGGCGATCGCCTTCTCCGAACGGGAGTTGAGCATGGGCACCCGCCCTTCGGCGGCGGCCTGCAGCGCATCATTGAAGCTGCCGCCGGTGTTCTCGGCGTATACTGCCACGCAGGCCTCGGCCCGATCGCCGATGCCGCGCCGCGGCGTGTTGAGGATGCGGCGCATGCTCACCGCGTCACCGGGATTGTCCAGCACCCGCAGGTACGCGACGATGTCGCGGATCTCGCGGCGTTCATAGAACCGCACGCCGCCGACGACCTTGTACGGGATGCCGGCGCGGATGAAGACCTCCTCCAGCGCGCGTGACGAATTGTTGGTGCGGTAGAACACCGCGACGTCGTTATAGGTGATCTCGCGACTGTCGGCCAGCGCGTCGATCTCCTCGGCGACGAAACGGGCCTCGTCATGCTCGTTCTCGGCGACATAGCCGACGATCAGTTCGCCTTCGCCTTCGTCGGTCCACAGCCGCTTCTCCCGCCGGCCGGTGTTGCGCGCGATGACCGAGTTCGCCGCGTTGAGAATGGTCTGGGTGGACCGGTAATTCTGTTCCAGCAGAATCGTCGTCGCGTCGGGATAGTCCCGCTCGAAGTCTTCGATGTTGCGGATGGTGGCGCCGCGGAAGGCATAGATGGACTGGTCGGCGTCGCCGACCACACACAGCTCGGCGGGCCCGACCCCGTCCTTCTCGTCGAGATGATGCCCCACCAATTCCCGCACCAGCGCGTACTGGGCGTGGTTGGTGTCCTGATACTCGTCGACCAGGATGTGCCGGAACCGGCGGCGGTAATACTGGGCGATCTGCGGGAAAGCCTGCAGCACGGCGACGGTCTCACCGATCAGGTCGTCGAAGTCCAGCGCGTTGGCGGCCCGCAACCTGCGCTGGTACTCGGCGTAGACCTGCGCGACGATGCCTGCCATCTCCTCGGCCGCCTCAGACGCCTCGGCCGCGGCCTGCTCGGGCCCGATCAGCTCGTTCTTCAGGTTGGAGATGGCGTTGGCCAGCAGCCGGGGCGAATACCGCTTGGTGTCCAGCCCCAGGTCCTTGCCGATCATCATCAGCAGGCGCCGTGAATCGTCGGAGTCGTAGATCGAGAAGTTGGAGTTCAGCCCCGGCAGCAGCGAGGCCTGATTGCGCAGAATCCGCACGCACGTCGAATGGAACGTCGAAACCCACATCGACTTCGCCCGCGGGCCGATCAGCTCCACCACGCGCTCACGCATCTCCGCGGCAGCCTTGTTCGTGAAGGTGATCGCCAGCACCTGTCCGACACCCACGTCGCGCGCCGCCAGCAGGTAAGCGATGCGGCGGGTCAGCACCGCCGTCTTGCCCGACCCGGCGCCGGCGACGATGAGCAGCGGCGAACCCTCGTGCAGCACCGCCTGGCGCTGTTGTGGGTTGAGGCCGTCGAGAAGTTGGTCCGTGTCGGTGGCGATGCTCATATCGACTCCAAACCTACCGTTGGGCGGGGACAACACCGCATCGACAGCCCGATGAGGACCCCCACTCGACGCGACCCCACTTGGGCTGAGACGATCAAAACCGTGCCTGACATCGATGACCTGCGTCGCGAGATCGACGAACTCGACGCCACCATCCTGGCCGCCGTGCAGCGGCGCACCGAGGTGTCCAAGCTGATCGGCCAGGCCCGGATGGCATCCGGCGGCACCCGGCTGGTGCACAGTCGCGAGATGAAGGTCATCGAGCGCTTCGGCGTGCTCGGCCCCGAGGGCAAAGACCTGGCCATGCTCCTGCTGCGTCTGGGCCGGGGCCGCCTAGGTCACTAGCGCTTTTTCCGCGGAACTGCATTCCCGGTCACTAAGCCGGCCGCTCAACAGCCCTGGTTTCCGTTTCGCGGCGCGCCCACGCTGCGCGGACCCGGCTGAGTATGTCGCGGGGACGGTCCTCTTTGATGACGCGGATGTGTAGCCACCGCTGACGCTGAATCTTTCTCAGCCGGATCACGTCCCACGCATATTGCGCCCGGTCGGTACGGTGCTGATCGCCGTCGTACTCCACCGCGATCTTCAGATCCTCCCAACCGAGGTCCAGGTAGGCGAAGGGGTATCCGTAGTCGTCGAGCACCGGAATCTGCGTCTGGGGAGCCGGATAGCCCGCATCGATGAGCAGCAGTCGCAGCCAGGTTTCTTTCGGCGACTGGGCGCCGGGATCCATGAGGTCAAGCGCTTCGCGGCACCGCCGCACTCCATGAGCGCCCCGGAATTCCTCGGTGAGGGGCCGCACGTGGTCGGCGGCCAGTCCGGTGGCGCGGGCCAACGCGTCGAGGTGCTTGACGGCGGCTCCCCTGGGTAGAAATCGACCGAGATCCAACGCGGTCCGCTGAATTGTCGCGATCGCCATACCGTTGATCTCGACAACGTCGTCGCAGGTGAAGCGGTCGTTGTGGGTGATGATGCCCGACGGCGGACGGTGGTTCTGCCAGATCAGTTCGACGGGGCTGTCCTCGTCCACCCATTGCGCCCCGTGCAGAGCCGCCGCCGCGCGACCCGTGATGACGCCGCGACGCTTCGACCACAGCCAGGCCGCCATGGTCTTGTCGTACAGCGTGGTCTCGGCGATCCGCAGTTGGTAGACGTCAGGAAATATCGGCCGGTAAGCCGACCGCAACCGACCGCGCGTGAGATCGCCCCGCGCCAATGCCTCGCTGCCCAAGAAGATCGTTCCCATGGGCGGATACTGCTTGGCAGGCCCGACAATTCACCGAGACGGCAACCAGGGTTGTTAACCGCCTGGTTTAGCGACCGGGAATGCAGTTCCGCGGAGGGAGTCCACCAGCCACGGTGTGAGCCACTTGACGGCCTCGGCGGTGGGGTGCACGCCGTCGCTGCGCATCCTGGTGCCGTTCACGCGTGCGGTGTATTCGCCGTCGGGATTGAGCTTGGCGTTGAAGTCGAGCACGGACACGTTCGGCCGCTTGTCGGCGACCTCGCGCACCAGCTTGTTCCACGCCTCGACGCGGGCCGGCCGGTCCTCCGGATACAGGCTCCCGTCGGCCCGCTCGCCGCGGCGGGTGTACGGCGCGGTGGTCACCACCACCCGCGAACCCGTCGAGCCGAGGATGTCCAGCGCCTGCCGCAGCTCACCGCGCAGGTACTTGTCGTAGTCGTCGTCACCGATGTGCGTCCACTCGCCCTTGTGCATCCGGTCGACGATCTCCCAGCGGCCGATCATCAACAGCACCGTGTCGGGCCGGTCGTGCTTGATGCGCTGGCTCCACCGTGCCGGCCAGGTGTCGCATTCGGGCTTCTGGTTGATGGTCTCGCCCGCCGAACGGTACGGGCCGCCGCGGGCGATGCCGCATCCGATCGTGGTGTAGTCCGTGAAGCTGAATCCCGGCGTCTTCGGTAGATAACGCATCACCGTCCACGCCACCGAGTCGCCGAACACCGCGACCGTGCGGGTGCCGGGGGCCAGACGCACCGGCGGCGAGCCGACCGCGACGGGAACCTCGGCGCCGACGTCGGGCTGGACCGCGGCTGCCGACATCACGTCGGGGCCGGGTTGGGTTGGCCCGGAGCCGACGGGAAGGACGACCGTGGCCACCACCGCTGCCGTCGCCACGCTCGCGGCGGCCAGCCTCAGCATCGGCACGTGCACCGGACGCCAGCGCTTGACGGGTTGCTCGATCAGCCACCACGACGCCGCGGCCGCCGCGACCGTGACCGCACACCGCAGTGCCAGCAGCGTCCAGCTGGTCAGGCCGGTGCGTTCACCGTTGAGGATCAGGAATATCGGCCAATGCCACAGATACACGCCATAGGAGATGGCGCCCAGCGCCACCAGTGGACGCCACGCCAGCGCCCGGGCGACGTAGCCGTCCTGATCGAGCGCGACGGGCGCGATGACCAGAACGGCGCCCAGCGCCACGATGATCAGCAGCCCGTGCCGGAAGTCGTCGGCACTGCCGGTCGCCAGATGCGTGGCCACGCCCAGCACCGCCAGCCCGAGCACGGGCAACAGCCAGGCGACCCAGCGTCGCCATCGCGCACGGATCAAGGTGCCCGACACCGTGAGCGCCGACCAGTCCCGCACCAACAGCGCCGCTGCCGCCGCCCCCACCAGCAGGGCCTGCGCGCGGGTGTCGGTGCCGAAATACACCCGGTTGAGCGAGTCCTCGTCGACGAACACGATCGCCGCGACCGCCGATGCCGCCGCTCCTGCCGCCGCGAGCGTGAACACCGCCATCCGCACCGCCTGCGGAAACCGCTTGCGCACCAGCATGATCGTGGCCAGCACCAGCACCGGCCAGATCAGGTAGTACTGCTCCTCCACGCCGAGCGACCACGTGTGCTGCAGCGGCGACGCCGTCGCGCCCTGGCTGAAGTAGTCGGCCCGCTGAACGACGAACGCCCAGTTGGCAACCCAGAAGAACGCCGCGAGCGCGTCGTCCCGCAACGACGTGATCGCATCGGGCGGGAACAGCGCCTGAGCCGCGACGACCGCCAGCGTCATCACGATCACCGCGGGCAGCAGCCGACGGACCCGGCGGGTCCAGAAGCCTTTGAGATCGATGCGGTCGGTCCTGCGGAACTCGTCGAGCAGCAGCGAGGTGATCAGAAATCCGCTGAGCACGAAGAAGATATCGACACCGAGGAATCCGCCGGCCATCCCGGGAACACCGCCGTGATCGGCCAACACCAGCAGCACCGCAATGGCGCGGATGCCGTCGAGGGCCGGGATATCGCGGCGGGCAGGAACCGTCCGGCGTCGACCGGCAGCACGGACCGGCGCCGCAGTCACCTCATGCCCTCCCGTCTGGCGTCGAAGCACAAGACTATCCCCGGCGAGCAGACGCGAAAGTCCCCCGACAGCGGCGTGTCGGGGGACTTTCGCGTCTGCTCGCCGGATTGGCTACTTGGTCAGCGCAATGTACTTGGTGTCGAGGTACTCCTCGATGCCCTCGGTGCCGCCTTCGCGGCCGAACCCGGACTCCTTGATGCCGCCGAACGGCGCGGCCGGATCGGAGATGACACCGCGGTTGACACCGACCATCCCGGACTCGATGCCCTCGGCCACACGGAGCGCGCGGTCCAGTGATTGCGTGTAGATGTAGGCGGCCAGGCCGTATTCGGTGTCGTTGGCCGCCGCGATGCCTTCGTCCTCGGTGTCGAATCCGGTGATCGGGGCGACCGGCCCGAACACCTCCTCGGAGAGGATGCGGGCGTCGGCGGGCACGTCGGCCAGGACTGTGGCGGGGTAGAAGTGGCCGGGGCCGTCGGGGGCGACGCCGCCGACCGCGACCGTCGCGCCGCGGGACACCGCATCGGACACCAGCTCGGTGACCGTGGCAACCTGCTTGGCATTGATCAGCGGGCCCAGGGTCGACGACTCGTCGATGCCCTTGCCGAGGGTGAATTCGCTCATCCGCTTGACGAGCTTCTCGGTGAACTCCTCGCGCACCGAGTTCGCCACGTGGAACCGGTTGGCGGCCGTGCAGGCCTCACCGCCGTTGCGCATCTTGGCCAGGATCGCCCCGTCGACGGCCGCGTCCACGTCAGCGTCGTCGAACACGATGAACGGTGCGTTGCCGCCCAGCTCCATCGAGGTCCGCAGCAGCTTGTCCGCGGACTGCTTCACCAGCGCCTTGCCCACACCGGTCGAGCCGGTGAAGGTCAGCTTGCGCAGCCGGCCGTCGTCGATCAGCGCCTCGGTGACCGGGCGGGGGTTGCTGGTCGGCAGCACCGACAGCACGCCCTTGGGCAGGCCCGCCTCATCCATCAGCTTGGCCAGCAGCAGCATGGTCAGCGGAGTTTCCTGGGCAGGCTTGACGATCATGGTGCAGCCTGCGGCGAAGGCCGGGCCCATCTTGCGGGTGCCCATGGCCAGCGGGAAATTCCACGGCGTGATCGCGTAACACGGGCCGACGGCCTGCTTGGTCACGATGATGCGGCCGGTACCCGCGGGGCTCTGCGTGTAGCGGCCGTCGATACGCACCGCTTCTTCGGCGAACCATCGGAAGAACTCGGCCCCGTATTTGACCTCGCCCTTGCTCTCGGCCAGCACCTTGCCCATTTCCAGGGTCATCAGCGCGGCGATATCGTCGGCGCGGGCGGTGATGGTCTCGAACACCGAACGCAGAACTTCGCCGCGCTCGCGGGCCGGGGTGGCCGCCCAGTCCGCCTGCACCGCGCAGGCCGCGTCAAGTGCGGCGACCGCATCGTCGGCGGTGGCGTCGGCGACCGCGGTCAGCACGTGATCGTCGCTGGGATCGAGGACGTTGAAGGTCGAGCCGGCCTCGCGCTCCTCACCGCCGATCCACAATCCTGTCGGCACGGATGAAATCAGCTCTTCAATGTGCATACATCCATCATGTACACCTTTGAACCGAACGTCGCACTAAGGTCAACAGAATGAGTGCTGACATCACCTCGACTCCCGCATGGCAGGCGCTCTCGGCCCACCATGACGAGATCGGCGCCAAACATCTGCGCGAGTTCTTTGCCGAAGATCCCTCGCGCGGAACCGAGCTCGCGCTCACCGTCGGCGACCTCTACATCGACTACAGCAAGCACCGGATCACCCGCCGCACCCTCGAGTTGCTGGTCGACCTGGCCGATGCGGCCGGTCTCGAGCAACGTCGCGACGCGATGTTCACCGGCGAGCACATCAACACCTCCGAGGACCGGGCGGTACTGCACACCGCGCTGCGGTTGCCCGCCGACGCCTCGTTGACCGTGGACGGCCAGAACGTCGTCGCTGACGTGCACGACGTTCTCGATCGGATGGGCGACTTCACCGACCGGCTGCGCAGCGGCGAGTGGACCGGCGCCACCGGCAAACGCATCACCACCGTCGTCAACATCGGTATCGGCGGTTCGGACCTGGGCCCGGTGATGGTGTACGACGCGTTGCGCCACTACGCCGACGCGGGCATCTCGGCGCGGTTCGTGTCCAACGTGGACCCGGCCGACCTCGTCGCGACGCTGTCCGATCTGGACCCGGCCACAACGCTTTTCATCGTCGCCTCCAAGACGTTCTCGACGCTTGAGACGCTGACCAACGCGACCGCAGCGCGGCGCTGGCTGGTCGATGCGTTGGGTGACGCCGCGGTGTCCAAGCACTTCGTGGCCGTCTCCACCAACAAGAAGCTGGTCGACGAGTTCGGCATCAACACCGACAACATGTTCGGTTTCTGGGACTGGGTCGGCGGCCGGTACTCGGTGGACTCGGCGATCGGGCTCTCGGTGATGGCGGCGATCGGTCGCGAACGTTTCGCCGAATTCTTGGCGGGCTTCCACCTTGTCGACGAACATTTTCGTACCGCTCCCTTGACCCAGAACGCCCCGGTGCTGCTCGGGATGATCGGGCTGTGGTATTCGAATTTCTTTGGCGCACAATCCCGTGCGGTGCTGCCGTACTCCAATGACCTGTCCCGGTTTGCGGCGTACCTACAGCAGCTGACCATGGAGTCCAACGGCAAATCGGTGCGCGCCGACGGGTCCGCGGTGAGTACCGACACTGGCGAAATCTATTGGGGTGAACCGGGAACCAACGGCCAGCACGCCTTCTACCAACTGCTGCACCAGGGCACCCGGCTGATCCCGGCCGACTTCATCGGGTTCTCCCAGCCCACCGATGATCTGCCGACCGCCGACGGCACCGGCAGCATGCACGACCTGTTGATGAGCAACTTCTTCGCCCAGACCCAGGTGCTGGGCTTCGGCAAGACAGCAGATGAGATCGCCGGTGAAGGCACACCCGCACATGTGGTGCCGCACAAGGTGATGCCGGGCAACCGGCCCACCACCTCGATCCTGGCCACGCAGCTGACCCCGTCGGTGGTGGGGCAGCTGATCGCCCTCTACGAGCACCAGGTTTTCACCGAAGGCGTGATCTGGGGCATCGACTCGTTCGACCAGTGGGGTGTGGAGCTGGGCAAGACGCAGGCCAAGGCGCTGCTGCCGGTGATCACCGCCGCGGCGTCACCGGCCGAGCAGACCGACGGGTCGACCGATGCCCTCGTGCGGCGCTACAGGGTGGAGCGCGGTCGATCGGCCTAGCTCAGCTCTCGGGGTCCGGCCGGATCCACCCCAGGATCATCGTCGGTGCACAGCCCCCGGCCAGCAGGATGGTGAGCACCATCAACCCGCCCGCATACGCCATGGCGGTGTCGGTTCCTTCGGTGATGACGGCTCCGATGATCAGGTAGAAGATCGGGATCATCATCAGGTACTGCGTGAGGGTCAGGCCGATCGAGCGGGCGTTGTTGCGTTGCTGCAACTCGAACTCGTCGAGTGCCGCCAACGGAGCGTCACCCTGCCTGCCGGACACGATCTGCAGCATGATCCACAGCGGGAAGAACAGCAGGCAGGCAGGCAGCCACAACACCGGTGCCCACTTGACGCCGAAGGCGCACACCACCCCGACGGCGAACATGAACGCGAGCGCGATCCCCAGACCGACCACCAGCATCCGGCGCCGCTGCTGGGTACGCCAGCTACGCAGCGTGTTGGCGTAGGTGCGCTCGTGTTTGAGGAAACGTCGGGTCCGGAAGTCCTGGTACCGGTCGATCAGGGTCGGACTAGACATCGGCATCGCTCCCTTGCGGTTGGGCGGGTCTGCGGTAGAGCTCGGTAGACAAAGGCGTGAAGGCGGTGCGTGAAAACACCGCCTCCACGGGCAAACCGAAAACGTCGCAGATCCGGAACGCCAGATCGAGGCTGGGATAGTGATCGCCTCGCTCCAGCGCCCCAACCGTCTGCGGGTTGACGTTGATCAAGGTGGCGAGCGCTGCCCGTGTCATCCGCCGCTCGGCGCGGAGCACACCGATGCGGTTGTGGATGGGGAGCGTTTCCCCTCGTCTCACCGGACTCATGCAACACATTATTGGGAAAACCCAACAATATGTCAACATGATCAACCGGAATACATGGTCAACCGCGCGAGCGGGTTACGGGGCGGGAACGCTGGCGCAGCCGACGTAAGGTACGCAGCCGCTGGCACCGCCGGGACCGGCCGTGCCACCCGGGCCGTACGGAATCTCGCCGGTAGCACCCCCCGGTCCCGCAGTTCCACCCGGACCGTAGGGAATATCGCCGGTCGCTCCACCTGGCCCAGCGCTGCCGCCAGGGCCGTAAGGAATCGAACCGCTCGCCCCGCCGGGTCCGGCCGTACCGCCAGGGCCGTACGGAATCTGGCCGGAGGCACCGCCGGGACCTGCGGTTCCGACGTCTGCGCACGGTGTGCCGTCGGCGTTGACACACGGCGGGGGCGGAGGTGGCTCCGAAGCGGCAACCGGGGCCAGTGCCACTGCGCTGGCCGCCGCGCCTGCAAAGAACATCGAGGTAATCAGTTTCGCCATCATGACGGTCGTCTACCCACGACCGCTGGAAATCAAAACCCCCGGGGGCAGGCGGCAAGCGACCGTTCCGGCGCGAAAAAGTACGCGGCGCGGAAACGATCAGTTGGCTGACCGTTTCCGCGCCGAATTCACGGGTGGGTTATCCCGGCAGGTCGATGGTCCGGCATGGGCCACCCGGGACACAGGCGACGCCGCCGCCAGGTCCGGCTTCGGCCCACGGGCCATTCGGCACACCCGCTGAGACGTGGCCGTCAGAGCCCGCTTGAGCCCCAGGTCCACCGGGGACCTCGGCGCCGGCGCCGCCCGGACCCGCGGAGGGAGTGCACGGCGTGCCGTCCGGGTTGAAGCAACCCGGCGGCGGAGGCGGCGGGGGTGCCGGCTCAGCGAGAGCGGCCGGGGCGAGCGCGATGGCTCCAGCCGCGGCGCCAGTGAACAGTACGGGCGTTAGTTTCCTCAGTTTCACCATCATGTGGTTTTGCCTACCCCGCGACGGCTCAGGGCTAAACCTCCGAAAAGCTACGCGAAACGCTTCGTATAACGCGGCGGCAGCAGCCGCAGCACCTGGGTCAGCGGTGCCCACGGCCAGCGTGGCACCACCGCACGGCCCTTCTCCTTCTCGATGGCCTCGACCATGGCACGGACGCCGGTCTCGTTGTCGACCATCAGCATCGTGGTCGCGGACCTGGCCGTCATCTCCGATTCGATGTAGCCCGGCTCGATCACGGTCACCCGGATCGGACCCTTGTCGTATTCGGCGCGCAACGATTCACCCAGCGACGTCATCCCGGCCTTGGACGCGCAGTACGCCGCCTTGCCGCCGGGCACGCCCGTGTTGCCCAGCACCGAGGAGATCAAGACCAGATGCCCGCTGCCGGACTTCTTGAACATCTCCAGCGCGGTCTCGATCTGCACCAAGCCGGCGACCAGGTTGGTCTCGATGGTGGCCTTGTTCGCCCACGGCTTGCCCTCGCCCAGTGGCCAGCCCTTGCCGATGCCTGCGTTCACGATCACCCGGTCGATGCCGCCGAGTTCCTCGGACAGTTCTCCGAACACCCGGGGTACGGCCTCGTGATCGTTGACGTCGAGCGCCGCGACGGCGATCTTGATGTAGGGATGCCGGTCGGTGAGTTCGGCCTTGAGCTCGTCGAGCCGCTCGGTGCGACGGGCGCACAACGCGAGGTCACGGCCCTTGGCGGCGAACTGCCGGGCCATGCCGGCACCGAGGCCGGAGCTGGCTCCGGTAATGAGGATCTTCTGACGGGTCACCGCTGCAGGATAACCTGGTTAGACAGCTGTCAAGAAACCGCTACTTCAACAACCGTGACATCCTGCGGTCGGCCAGTACTTTGCCGCCGGTCTGGCACGTCGGGCAGTACTGGAACGACTTGTCGGCGAACGACACCTCCCGCACGGTGTCACCACACACCGGGCACGGCAGTCCCGTGCGGGCATGCACGCGCAGCCCGGAACGCTTCTCCCCCTTGAGCGTTGCGGCCTGCTGCCCCACCGACCGCGAGACCGCATCGGTGAGCACCGAGATCATCGCGTCGTGCAGATCGGCGAGTTGCGCCTCGGCCAGCTTGCCCGCGGTGGCGAACGGCGACAACTTGGCCACATGCAGGATCTCGTCGCTGTAGGCATTGCCGATCCCGGCGATCACCTTCTGATCGGTGATGACGTTCTTGATGCGTCCGCTCTGCCCCGCGAGGACGCCCGAAAGCCCGGCCGCATCCAGCGACAGGGCGTCGGGCCCGAGCGAGGCGATCTGCGGGACATCGACAGGATCGGAGACCACCCATACCGCGAGCCGCTTCTGCGTGCCCGCCTCGGTGAGATCGAATCCGACCGCCCCGTCGAGGTGCACGCGCAACGCGATCGGCCCCTTGCCGGGCTTGAGCGGCGTCGGCGCCAACTTGTCCGACCAGCGCAGCCAGCCGGCCCGCGACAGGTGAGTGATCAGATAGGCGGAGTCGGTCTGCAGTCCGAGGTACTTGCCCCAGCGGGCGGCACCGGTGACGGTCTGCCCGTGCAGTGCGGTGACCGGCGGGTCGAACGTTTTGAGCACCGACAATGCGGCCACGTCGACGCGCGTGACCGTCCGTCCGGCCGCATGCCGGCGCAGATGGTCGGCGAGGGCCTCGACCTCAGGCAGTTCGGGCACGCCTCCCAGTGTGGCAGCCGGATGCCGAGGATGCTGTAAACATGCCCGACCGGCCGGCGCCCGAACCGGCTCCCCACCCATTGCGGGGCGTCTTCGCGGTCAACAGGGTGCAGCGTCGTTGGCCGTTCGCGTTGCGGGCCGGGATATGTATGGCGGTACCGGTATTCGCAGGCTGGGCAGCGGGCGATACCGCCGCCGGTCTGATCGCCACCATCGGCGGGTTTACCTCGCTCTACGGCAGCGGACGGCCGTATCTCAACCGCGGGGTGTACCTCGGGGTGGTCGCGGTGTGCTTCGCCGTCGCGGTGGCGCTCGGCGATTGGGCTGCGTCCTCGCCGTGGCTCGGTGTGCTGACGGTGACCGCGATCGCGGTGGTGGCGGTGCTGGTGTGCCATGCCCTGGCCATTCCACCGCCCGGGGCCTACATGTTCGTGTTGAGCTGCGCGGCGGGTACCGGGTCCGTGTCGACACACCTGAGCCCGGGCCATCTCGCGACGCTGGTGCTCGCCGGCGGCATGTTCGCCTGGTGCGTCCACATGGTCGGGGCACTCGTGCGCCCGCGGGGACCCGAGAAGGCTGCGGTGGCGGCCGCCGCGACAGCCGTCGCGCAGTACCTCGACGCCATCGGCAGCGACGCCGAAGCCGCGGCCCGCCACCGGGGCGCCCAGCTGCTGCACAGCGCGTGGGTCACGCTGGTGACCTTCCAGCCGGTGGCACCCAAACCCGACGATGCCCTCTACCGGTTGCGGGTGGTGAGCCGCCGCCTGCACGCGTTGTTCGCCGAGGCGATGCGGGCCGCTGACTCCGGCGCACCGGTGCCGGCCGGCGGGGCCGCTCTGGCCAGGCATCTGGCCACCGTGCCCGCCGACGCGATCACCGATGAGCATGGCGCCGAAGGGGTTCCGCTCGGCCGCCCCAGCGCGGTGATGTTGCTGCGCCGGGCGCTGACACCGGGTTCGGTCTCGCTGCGGCTGGGGCTGCGGGTCGGTGTCGCCGTGCTGATCTCCGGTGCCGTCGCCGCCGCGCTGACCATGAACCACGCCTACTGGGCGATGGCGGCCGCGGTGCTGATGCTGCACCAGGGCTTCGATTGGCTGCGCACCCTGACCCGCAGTGTCGAACGCGCACTGGGCACCTGGCTGGGACTCGTGGTCGCCGGGGTGATCCTGGCACTGCATCCGCAGGGCCTGTGGCTGGTGCTGGTGATCGGTGGGCTGCAGTTCGTCATCGAGATGTGGGTGGTCCGCAACTACACGCTGGCCGTCGTGTTCATCACCCCCGCCGCGCTGACCATCGCGTCGGGCGGGCATGCCGTCACCAATGTCGGGGATCTGCTTCTGGCCCGCGGCGCGGACACCCTGATCGGTTGCGCCGTGGCCCTTCTGGTGTACCGGCTGACGTTGCGCCGACGATCCCGACCGGGCCTGGCCACCGCGATCTCGGCAACGGTCGACGCGGTCGCGACCACGCTGCCCTACCTGGCCACCGGCGCCGTGGCCACCGCCGAGGCCCGCACCGACCGCCGCGATCTGCAGTTACGGGCGATGGCACTGCTGCCCGCCTACGACGCCGACATCGGCGGGTCAGCCGCGCAACGTGTTGCCGCCGAGAGCATGTGGCCCACTGTGGTGGCCGCCGAGCAGCTCGCCTACCGCACGCCGGCCGCCTGCTGGGCGGCCGAACGCGACGGCGACATCAGGGCCGCGAGCGATACCGCCGCCGCCCTTGCCGAGCAGGTGTCCGCGTTACGCGGCGCGCGTGACGAAGGACAGTAGCCAGCTCACGATCGACAACACGATCGCGGCCCAGACGGCCGTCCACCAGAACTGGTCGATCTGCAGACCCCAGTGGGTGGTGGTCTCGGTGATCCACGAGGTGATCCACAACATCAGCGCGTTGATGACGATGTGGATGAGGCCGAGGGTCAGGATGTAGAGCGGTATCGACAGGATCTGCACGATCGGTTTGATGATCGCGTTGACCAGACCGAAGATCACCGCGACGACGAAGATGATCCCGACCCGCGCCAGTGCGGTGTCACCGCCGATGAAGCTCATGCCCGGCACGATGAGGGTGACAACCCAGAGCGCGAAACCGGTCACCGCGGCACGCAACAGAAATGAGCCCATGGGCGATCAGTCTGCCGAGCGCAACCGGTGTGTGTCCACACGCCTGCAGGTACCCAAAGTATCCGGTACCGTGGGTATTGACATCTTGCTGCACCGCTACTTAGGTTCGAGGGCGAAACGTCAACGAAGGGACGTCAACGGTGACTTCTTCGGTCCGACCCGCTGCAAAATCTGCCAAGGCCGCGAGCCGTGACGAGTTTTCCGAGCGGCTGCTCAAGGGCTCGGTCAAGAAGTCCTACGCACCTGTCGTCGACATCGACTGGGACGCGCCCCTGGACCCGGACAAGTTCTATCTGCCGCCGAAAGTGGTGTCGCTGTACGGAACACCGTTGTGGGACAGCATGTCCAGGGAACAACAGGTTGAGCTGTCCCGCGAGGAGCTGGCCAACACGCTCTCGGCGGGCATCTGGTTCGAGAACATCCTCAACCAGGCGCTGCTGCGCAAGATGATGCACCAGGATCCCACCGCGCACGCCACCCACTATGAGCTCACCGAACTCGGCGACGAGACGCGGCACATGGTGATGTTCGGCAAGGCGATCGAGCGGATCGGTGCCAAGCCGGTGCGGCCTCGGCTCTATCAGCGGATGATCATCAACGGACTGCCGTTCGCGTTCCGGGGCTCACTGCTGTGGGTGGCCGCGCTGATCGGCGAAGAGATCTTCGACTCGCTGCAGCGCCAGATGATGGATGATCCCGAATTGCAGCCAATGGTGCAGCGGCTCATGCGCATTCACGTCACCGAGGAGGCCCGGCACATTCAGTTCGCCCGCGACGGGCTGCGTAAACGCACCCCGACGATGCCGTGGATCAGCCGCGCGTGGGTGGGCAACCTCAATGGCATCGGCGGCCTGTTCTTCCGCTTCCTGTTCACCAACAAGGTGCAGTACCGGCGCGTCGGCCTGGATGCCCGCGCGGCCCGCCGGATGGCCAGGGCCAGCGAACATCGCCGCCAGACGCAGATCGACGGGTTCGCGCCGCTGGCCGCATTCCTGCAGGAAGTCGGGCTGATGGGTCCGATCGCGCGACGCCTGTGGCGGCGCACCGGCTTCCTGCCCGCCAAGCAGGTTCCGTTCACGACCGACCGCGATTCGCTCGCCGAACCCAGTGCCGAAACCGGTGCCGCAATCAGTGCCGCAATCAGTGCCGAGGACGACGTCTACGACGGCCCGGCCACCCTGCACATTCCGGGGCTGGATGACCGACCCGTCCGGGTGCGGCTGACCGGGCACCTGGACCCGATCGACGGCCGGTATCACTGGCGGGGAACGATTCTCGACACCGCTCTCGACGCGACCGGGCCGGTACGGCTCACCATCGGGTCCCGCAGCGTCGATGCGCGGATCACTGAACGCACCGCGCAGGGAACCGCGTCGATCACCGGCGTGGGAGTGCCTCCGTTCACGCTGGACGACGTGGCGGTCACCGTCGCCGGTTGAGCACGGCCGTACCGAGCAGCGCCACCGCGAACACCCCGCCTGCGGCGCCGGAGATCAGCAGCGGCAGTTGTCCGTCGGCGCCCCATGCCAAACCGGCCCACACCCCGGCACCGAGAATCGCAAAACCACTGAGGCCCTGGAACACTCCCTGCGCACTGCCCTGCAGATCGGAACCGACCAGCGAGGAGATCCAGGCCTTGCTGACGCCGTCGGTGCACGCGGTGAACAGGCCGTACGCCCCGATCAGGAGCCAGGCCGCCAGCGGGTCGGTGGTCAAACCGAGACCGGCGTAGCCGATCGCGAAGAACACCAACCCGATGGCGAACACAGGCAACCGCCCGATGCGGTCGGCCAGCAGACCGGCCGGAAAGCTCGCGATCGCGTACACCGCGTTGTAGGTCACGTAGGCCAGAATGACTTCGACGACCGAGAAGCCGATTTCGTTGAGCCGCAACAACAGCAGCGCGTCGGGAAAGTTGATCAACCCGAACGCGACCAGCACCGCCGTCACGCGCCAGTAGCGGCCGGGCAGGTCCTTCACCCTGGCGAAGATCGGCGGATGCGGTGCGGCCGGTCGCTCGCGGCGAGGCTCGGAAACCAGGAACACCAGCGCGACGCTGAGCACCGCCGGTATCACCGCAACCCACAGCAGCGGCGCGATCTGGTGGTCGAGCAACTCGTAGCCTGCCAGGCCCAGGAGCGGACCCACCACCGCACCGGAGGTGTCCATCGCCCGGTGGAATCCGAATACCCTGCCGCGGGCGGCCGGGTCGATGTCGTCGACCAGCAGGGCGTCGCGTGGCGCACCGCGCACGCCCTTGCCGAGGCGGTCGACGACGCGGCCGGCCAATACCCCGGGCCAGGCCCCCGCGGCCGCCACCATCACCTTGCCCATTGCCGCCATCCCGTAGCCGCTCGCGACCAGTGGCCGGCGGGCGAAGCGGTCACCGAGCGGACCGGCGGCAAGTTTGGTCATCGCGGCGGCGCCCTCGGCCGCACCTTCGACCGCACCCACCACCGCGGGCGGCGCACCGAGCACCGATGTCAGGTAGATCGGCAGCAGCGGATAGAGCAGTTCGCTTGCGGCGTCCTGCAGGAACGATACCGCCGAGAGCACCCGCACATTGCGGGTGAGCCAGGGCCGACCGCTGCGTGCCGTGGTACTCATCTCCGACATCATGCCGGGCCGCGCGAATGCAGCGATCCACCCGCGCAAGTTCTAGAACACGTTCTAGTGTGGGGGCATGCGGTTCACCTATGCCGAAGCGATGACCGACTTCTCCTACTACATCCCCTTGGCCAAGGCCGCCGAAGCGGCCGGGTATCACGCCATGACGATTCCGGACAGCGTCGCCTACCCGTTCGAGTCCGATTCGAAGTATCCCTACACGCCTGACGGCAACCGGGAGTTCCTGGACGGTAAGGCCTTCATCGAGGCCTTCGTGCTGGCTTCGGCGTTGTGCGCGGCCACCACCACGCTGCACTTCAACTTCTTCGTGCTCAAGCTGCCCATCCGCCCGCCGGCCCTGGTGGCCAAGCAGGCCGGTTCGCTCAACGCCATGTTCGACAACCGGCTCGGGCTCGGTGTCGGGACCAGCCCGTGGCCGGAGGACTACGAGTTGATGGGCGTGCCGTTCGCCCGCCGCGGCAAGCGGATGGACGAGTGCATCGACATCATCCGCGGCCTCACCAGCGGCGAGTACTTCGAATATCACGGCGAGTTCTACGACATCCCCAAGACGAAGATGACGCCTGCACCGACGAGGCCCGTGCCCATCCTGGTCGGCGGCCATGCCGATGCGGCGCTGCGCCGCGCC
The DNA here is from genome assembly GCF_032883035.1 of Mycobacterium appelbergii. Lineage (NCBI taxonomy): Bacteria > Bacillati > Actinomycetota > Actinomycetes > Mycobacteriales > Mycobacteriaceae > Mycobacterium > Mycobacterium appelbergii. The sequence continues at coordinate 3,799 of NZ_JAMQTH010000015.1, read as the reverse complement.
GCCCGCTGCGACGGCTGGATGCACGGCGGCGGCACCGACGAACTGGACGTTCTCCTGAAGCGGCTCAATGAGCTTCGCAAAGAGGAAGGTTCCGCCGAGGACTTCCAGATCCACGTCATCTCGGCCGACGCGTTCACCCTCGACGGCATCAAGCGGCTGGAGGACAAAGGCGTCACCGATGTGATCGTCGGTTTCCGGCTGCCCTACATCAAGGGTGATGACACCGAGCCGCTGGACCGCAAGATCCGCCATCTGGAGATGTTCGCCGAGAACGTGATCGCCAAGCTGTAGGCGTTCCGGCCCAGCACCGCGATGTCAGAGCAGGTCGATGGCGTCGACGCTGAGCACCTCGTCGAGGACCATGGTCGCGCAGCCGATCAGACCGGATTGATCTCCGTAGGTCGACGGCGCCACCTGCAGGGTCCGGGTGGCCATGGCAGTGGCGTTGCCGTACAACGTTTCTCGCAATCCTGCGACGAAGATGTCATAGGCCCCCGCCATATCGCCTGCGACCACCAGCACGGCGGGGTTGAGCAGGTTGACCGCCGCGGCCAGCACCTCGCCGACGTGACGGCCACTGTCCCGGATGAGCCGGCGGGCATCGGCGTCACCGTCATGCGCGAGTGCCACCACGTCGCGCAGATGGCTGACGGGGCGACCGTCCTCCCGCAACGCCGCCACCAACGCCCACCCGCCCGCGATGGCCTCCAGGCAGCCGGTGTCCCCGCAGCGGCACGGAAACCCCGTCGCGGCGGCCGTCTTGTTGTGGCCCAACTCGCCCGCGGCCTGCATCGCGCCGCGTTGCAGCGCCCCGCCCGCGATGATGCCCGCGCCGATGCCGGTGGAAGCCTTGAGCACGAGCATGTCGTCGACGGCGCGGCGCTCGCCGTGATGTTCGGCGAGCGCGATGACGTTGACGTCGTTGTCCACCACGACGGGCGCGTCGGTGAGCTCCCGCAGATAGGTCTGTAACTCCACACCGTCCCAGCCCGGCAGGATCGGCGAGCTCAGGCTGGCGCCGCGGCGGCGGTCGACGGTGCCGGGCAAGCTCGCCCCGACCCCGAACAGCCGCTTGTCCCGATGGCCGTCGAGCAGGGCGTCCAGACGCTTGACCACATCGGGCATCAGGTCATCCGGCCCGAGTTCGGGATGCTGATCGATATCGGCCAGCTCAAGAATCTCGCCGGCCAGGTTGCACACCGCCAGCCGGGTGCGGCTACGGCCGATCGCGGCGGACACCACCACCCCGGCCTCGGCGTTGAACGAAAGCAGCGTGGGCGGCCGGCCACCCGTCGAGGGGGCCTGCTCGGTTTCGGCAACCAGGCCGTGGTCGGCAAGTGCGCCGACCCGTGCCGATACCGCGGTCCGCGACAGCCCGGTCAGCTGGCCGATCTCGGCACGGGTCACATCGCCCCGCGCCCTGATCAGGGCCAGAACCTCGCCGACGGTCGTCACATACCGAGCGTAACCTCCCTCACTTTCACCTCCAAAATACAAAAGTAGGTTGATGAGGGAGCGGAAGTGCGGTTAGCGTTGCACGAGTGACATCAACCCTCGAACGCGGTGGCGGCTCCAAATCGGTCGTGGCGCCCGATCCCACCGTGCGGTGGCTCGCGGTATTCGCCCTGGCCCTCGGCGGCTTCGGCATCGGCACCACTGAGTTCGTCGCGATGGGGCTGCTGCCCGACATCGCGTCGGCCTTCAGGATTTCCGAGCCCGTCGCCGGGCACGTCATCTCCGCATACGCACTCGGCGTGGTCATCGGCGCGCCGGTCATCGCCGCGCTGACCGCCCGGCTCCCCCGCAAGGCGCTGCTACTCGGCCTGATCGCGGTGTTCACGCTCGGCAACCTGGTCAGCATGGTCGCGTCGTCGTATTCGGCGCTCGTGATCGCCCGCTTCGTCGCCGGACTGCCGCACGGCGCCTTCTTCGGAATCGCCGCGCTGGCCGCCGCGCACCTCATGGGTCCCCAGAACCGGGCCAAGGCCGTCTCCCACGTCATGTGCGGTCTGACGTTCGCCACGGTGCTGGGCGTGCCGGTCGCGTCCTGGCTCGGTCAGGCACTGGGCTGGCGCAGCGCCTTCGGCCTGGTGGTGCTGATCGGCGTGGTGACGCTGACAGCCCTGTGGTTCTGGCTACCCGACCAGTTGCGTGCGATGCACGTCAGCAGCCCGCTGACCGAGTTGGGCGCGCTGCGGCGCCCCCAGGTCTGGCTGGCGGTCCTGGTCGGCATGATCGGCTTCGGCGGGATGTTCGCCGTCTACACCTACATCAGCACCACGATGACCGATGTGGCCGGGCTGCCCCGCGCCCTGGTGCCGGTGGCACTCATGGTCTTCGGCCTCGGCATGGTGGTCGGCAACCTGGTCGGTGGCCGCATGGCCGACATGTCGGTGATCCGGGCGCTGTACCTGTCCATGAGCACGCTGGGCGTGCTGCTGGCGGTGTTCGTGCTGGCCTCCCACAACCCGTGGTCCGCGCTGCTGGTCCTGTTCGGGATCGGCGCGGCGGGATCGGCGGTCGGTCCGGCGCTGCAGACCCGGCTGATGGATGTGGCCCACGACGCGCAGACGCTGGCCGCCGCGTTGAACCATTCCGCGCTCAACATCGGCAACGCCAGCGGGGCCTGGGTGGGCGGTCTGGTGATCGCGGCCGGCTACGGCTACACCGCGCCCGCCGCCGCCGGTGCGCTACTGGCCGTCGGCGGGCTGCTGGTGCTCACCGTCTCGGTCGGGCTGCAGCGCCGCCGCCCCTAGTGTGCCCGCCGTTTGCCGGCGCATGACGAGCGCGCGGAAACACGTCCCGAACCGTCACCGATGTCCTGCGAGATAACAAAGTTCAAAATGTGATGGGGCGGCTCGGTCGGCGTCCGTCGATGGGGCTGGTGGTGCACGATCGTGCGTCTGCGTCCATCGTGGCGGCGGCGCTCGTCGAGGTCGCTACCGGGTTGGATCCCGGTAGCGTCATCGACCGCAGGTGGGGTGCAGCGGGGTGGGCAAGCCCCGGGCTTGCGTAGATCTCAGGGTCCGCGTATTCCTTTGCCGCCGTGAGCATAATCGTTGCCGATGCTCTGCCAGGGGTCGGGGTAGGCATCGGTGGCCGGGTTGGAGTCGATCGCCGTGGGGTCGTCGTCGAGCCAGTCCAGGGGAATCGGCTGGTTGAGCGGGGCCGGGTGGTCGAGGTCGGCGGTACTCGGTGGGGTCGGGGTGGGCTGGTCGTACATGTTGGCCCACTCGCGGTCCCATTCCAGGATCGCTTCGAGGTCACACTCGGGGATTGACTCGGGGTGCCAGTCGAGGTCTGCGATTGTGTCCCAGTGTGGTTCGCGTTGCGCGTTCCACTGTGGCTCGCGTCCTGTGTCGGACCTCGGTTCAGGTTCTGGCTCGCACTCCGGCGCCGGTTCGGGTTCTGCTTGCCTTTCCGGTTCGCGGTCTGCGTCCCTCCCCGGTTCGGGTTCCGCGTCCGACCTCAGTTCGGGTTCCGGCTCGGGCTTCGGGTCAGGCTCGGGGTTTTCGGGTGGGGTGAGCAGGAGTTCGGGGCGGTGGTGGTAGTTGATGCGGGCTTGGCCGTGATCCAGGGCGGGTGGGGGGTGCCAGGCGACTTCGCCGGTGTCGGTGATGGTGGTGGTGTAGCCGCCGTCGGAATGGACGAGGCGATTATCGGGCCCACACGCCAGGGCCATGTCATCGACATTGGTGTAGCCACCATCAGCCCAATCGGCGACGGCGTGGTGGACCTGGCTGCCGTAGGCACCCACGGTGCAACACGGTTTGGTGCAGCCACCGTCGCGGGCGATGAG